>JBJOER010000184.1:0-2577 GCA_046049215.1 Bacteroidota bacterium
TACATCCAGAAGGAGATCGCTGATTCGGCCTACCGTTATCAGAAGGACATTGAATCAGGTGATAAAGTGATCGTGGGCGTGAACAAGTTCACCGTTCAGGAGCCTCCCTTTGCGGATATCCTTACCGTGGACGATAGCATCCGTCAGGTGCAGATGCAGAAGTTGGCCGGGGTGAAAGAAGGACGCGATACCCAGGCAGTGAAAAGCCGGTTGGAGGCTTTGGAAAAAGCGGCCCGTGACGGCAGCAACCTGATGCCTTTCATTCTCGATAGCGTAGAGGCCTATGCCACACTGGGAGAAATCTCCGACGTGATGCGCGGTGTTTTTGGAGAATATACGGGTATGTGAGCGGAAAAAATGAGAACCGAACTTATTCTGCGGGTTCGGTCACCGTTTCCACGATGAAAAGGTCCTCGTTGTCCTTCTTCATGAAGTAGTGCTCGCGTGCATACTTTTCCAGGTGCTCGGGATCCGACATGAGGTCGTGAAGATCCTGTTGGCTTTGAGCGATCTCACTGATGAAATAATCTCTGTCAGCTTCCAGCTTGCTCAGCTCACAGCGGTAACCGTACTGGGTGATGAGGTCGTTCTTGTCAAAGAAGCTGATCCACACCAAAAAGGCCACGATGGTGATGAAATAGCGGTTCATCATCCAGGAGGGGATTCGCTTTTTGAAAGTGAATTTCATGTTTCAAATGTAGGCAGTTTGAAATCGATTCCGGATGTGTAGGGTCTGTATTTTACACCGACGGATGTGAATTCCTTCAACTTGTTGAACAAAACGGTTCCAGGCTTGTTTCTCGTACTGTCATGTGGAATCTGATTCTGACCGAGTGTGGTAAGATCGCTGCCAAACCCCGCAGCTACATCGGTTTCATTGCCATTTCGGTCATCGTAGGCATGATCCACCTGGCCATGGTTCTGGATGGGGCAGGATACATCAGCTTCATCACCGCGCCCGTGCAAACCACCTTCATGCTGGAGGGAAATGTCCTCAACGGCAACCTGGTCTGTTTTATCATCCTTCAAACCCTGATCCTGCAGATTCCCCTGCTCGTGGCGCTTGTGACGGGCGATCTCATATCGGGTGAGGCTGCCATGGGAACCATCCGCCTGATACTGACGCGTCCGGTCAGCAGGAGTAAGATATTGTTTGCCAAATTCTCTGCCGGTGCATTTTATGTTTTCCTATTGTTGCTTTTGCTCGGAATACTCGCTCTGGGAGGCGGATTGCTGCTCTTCGGATCGGGCGACCTAATCGTTCTCAAAAGCGAAGAGCTAACCATACTGGCCGGTGACGATACCCTCTGGCGCTTCATGGGCGCTCTGGCAGTCGCTTTCCTCAGCTTGCTGGTGGTGGCGGCCTTATCGCTATGGCTTTCTTGTATGGCGGATAATTCCATAGGGCCCATCATCACCACCATGGCCGTCATTATTTTCTTCACCATCATCGGCACGATGGACATCCCTTTCTTCGATCTCATCAAGCCTTTCCTCTTCACCACCCATATGGTTATATGGAGGAACCTGTTCGATCAGCCGCTCGACCTGAATATGATCCGCAACTCACTGGCGGTTCTCGTTATCCACCTTATCGGATTTTACGGGGCGGCCTGGTGGACCTTCACCCGCAAAGACATCAACAGCTGAATGAAAGCATTCCTCTTTTTGATACTCGGTTTCTTCCTGGCCTCTACGGGCGTGTCCCAAAGCTCCCCGGAGGCGCTGGAGTTGATCCGTGCCGTCAATACCCGCTTCAACAAGGTGAAAGATTATACAGCGGATGCGCGCATTGAAACGCGGATTTCTTTTCTCAATATCCTTCCACAACGGGCTACGGTGTATTACAAGAAGCCCGACAAGTTCCGTCTTAAATCAAAGGGGATCGCTGTCCTGCCCAAGCAGGATTTCAGTGCCTTGTTCAAGTTGACCTCCGACGAGAAATCGTTCGTGGCTTACACAACAGGTAAGGAAGTTATCCGCCAGCGTCCGGTCACTGCGGTGAACGTCATTCCGGTGGCCGATACCGGCGATCTTGTCCTTGCCAAGATCTGGATCGACCAGGAGCGGTCGTTGGTGCTGCGTTCACAACTCACTACGCGTGCGAATGGTACGGTTTTGATCGATTATGAATTCGGGTCTTTCTCCGAATACGCTTTGCCTGATCGGACAACCTTTACCATCGAGGTGAAGAAATTCAAGATCCCCCGTGCGGTCTCTGCCGATATCAATGCCAAATCGAAAACAGTTCCACCCGGTAAGGAGCCCAAGACGGGACAAATCGTCATCAGCTTCAGCAATTACGTGGTCAATAAGGGACTGGCCGACTCCGTATTCGCTCCCTGAATCGGTCATTTTTCTGTGCTAACGTGGATGATTTCTTTCCCTCCGACGCGGATGCGCACGTCCTTCGCTTCCTCCCTCTTTGTGCTGTCCGACGGCACCTTGACACGGATCTTTTCATCGATGATCACCACTCCCTCCTCCTTCACAGTGTTTTTTATATCCTCGTCTTCCAGTGTCGGTAGGCCGCAGCCGATACACTCCAGTCCGGCCGGCGTCATAGTCCAGGTTTTT
>JBJOER010000185.1:0-4521 GCA_046049215.1 Bacteroidota bacterium
AAGTCATCGTGGTGACGTTCGTCACTGGCTACCAGATGAGAAAACACGGAAGCCACGCGCAGGTGCTTGTTGTTCTTCAAACGGATGGCAAGCTCGTTCACTTCATGCTCCGCGAACCCCAGACGATTCATGCCCGTATCCAACTCGATGTGCACCGCAAACTTGCCTTCGCCGGGCTTGACACCTCTCCTCACCAAGGCTTCAGTAAAATGAGTCAGTACGCGAAAGCTGTAGATCTCAGGTTCCAGCCTGTAACTGATCATCGCATCGAAGCTCTGCTCCTCGGGGTTCATCACCATGATCGGAAGGGTGATTCCGGATTTACGCAGCTCTACTCCCTCGTCGGCATAGGCTACAGCAAGGTAGTCCGCTCGATGGAACTGCAAAGTGTTGGCTATCTCAAAACTGCCGCTTCCATACGAAAAGGCCTTCACCATCACCATCATTTTGGTATCGGGCTTGAGCCTTGACTTGAACAAATTGAAGTTGTGAATCACCGCATTCAAGTTGATCTCCAAGACAGTTTCATGAGCCTTCTGCTGAAGTGCTTTTGATATTCGTTCAAAACCGAAAGAACGCGCGCCTTTGATCAGAACCGTCTCGTCCACAAAAGCGCTGTAATTCAAATCACGGAGAAAGGCGTCGGTATCGGTGTAAAACGATTTCTCCATGCCGAACAATTCGGATTGTCTGCCGATGGAACGACCGATGCCGATCAACCGGTTCACACCTTTTTGCTGCAATAACGAAGCGACTTCAGAATAAAGTTGCAGTTCGTCACGACCGCTTTGCAGGATATCGCTCAGGATGATCGTCCTTTTCAGATGTTGTTTCTGCTGGTTCAGGAAGTCGAGAGCGATGCGGAGGGAGCCGATGTCGCTGTTGTATGAATCGTTGATGACCGAGCAGTTGTTTATGCCTTCTTTCATCTCGAGCCGCATCGCGACGGGGCTCAGCAACTCCATGCGCTCGGAGACGGTCTCATGCCTGTATCCGAGCAGGAGCATCAATGCCCAGCAATTGATGGCATTCTCGATAGAAGCATCGTCGGTAAAGGGTATTCGAATCCGGATGAACTCGTTCTTGTAGATCCCTTGAATCTCCGTCTCATGTTCCTTCTTAGTGATCCGCCCGATCTGCAAATCGGCTTTGCCTTTCCTCGACCAGGTGAACAACCTGACACTTTTGTTTTCCAGGATTCCATCCTCCTGTACACATTCGTGTATTGACGAGTAATCCTTGCAATAGACCAACTCACTCACCCTCCGGAAAAGTTGCAACTTCTCGCGGATCTTTTCTCGCATATCGCTGAAGCACTCGTCGTGGGCCGAACCGATATTGGTAAACACACCCATTTCGGGGCGGATGATCTCCTCCAGGCGCTGCATCTCTCCCGGCATGGATATGCCCGCCTCGAAGATGCCCAAGCGGCAATCGGTCTCCATCTGCCAGACACTCAACGGGACACCTACCTGTGAGTTGTAGCTCTTCGGACTTCTCACGATGTGCCCCTCCTCACGCAACAACTGGAATAGCCACTCCTTCACGATGGTCTTGCCATTGCTGCCTGTGATCCCGATAACGGGATAACGAAAATGCTGACGATGCCATCCGGCCAACTTCTGCATAGCGGTAAGTGGATCGTCGACGATGGCATAATTCGCTTTAACCCCGGGAAGGATGGCTTCCCTGCGACTGATCACAAAATTCCGGACTCCACTTTCATAAAGTTGTGGAATAAACGAATGGCCATCGTGACGTTCTCCGTGGATGGCGAAATAAACCGACCGATCGGGACGAGTCAGCTTTCTGCTGTCAGTGAGCAATTCGCTGATTCCTTCGTGAGAAGGAAGACCGACTTCGGCAACTGCATTCAGTATAGGAACGATTTCCGAAAATCGGTAAAGGGTTTGTGACATGGCTCACTTTTGCATTTTCCTGCCGGCCGATTCTTTCATATGTTGATTCACATAGCAACCTCTGCACAACGGCAAGTAACTCTCCTTCTCGCCCAGAAGCACCAGGGAATCGTCAGGAACCAGGCGGTGAGAATGCGTAGCCAGGTCACCGCAATGCATACAGATGGCATGCACCTTCGTAATGTAATCGGCAATGGCCAAAAGCTGTGGAATCGGCCCGAACGGCTTACCAAGGTAATCCATGTCAAGTCCAGCGATGATCACCCGTGTACCGGAGTTGGCCAGGGTTTCGCAAACGGAAGGAAGCTGATCGTCGAAGAACTGGGCTTCGTCAATTCCGACCACATCGACTTCATGACTTAGAAGCAGGATGTTGGACGAAGAGGGAACCGGCGTGCTTTGAATGGCAGTCGAATCGTGTGAAACGATATTTGTCTGGTCGTAGCGCTGATCGATGCTCGGTTTGAAAATCTCCACCTTCAATTGGGCAATCTTGGCCCGACGCAAGCGACGGATCAACTCTTCGGTCTTGCCGGAAAACATGCAACCGCAAACGACTTCAATGCATCCTTTACGGGGAAGCTCCCTGCGGGTCTTTTCAATAAACATGAGGCGAAACCGGGCTTTTGAAAACGTTCTAAAATTATGCATTTCCGCAGACACCTGCTCCGTATCAAGGACCAATCACTTACGAAAAGAGGCCGACCTTTTCCGGGCCGGCCTCTACCGTAATGCTCAAAGATCGGAGCATGAAGCGCGTGGGGTTACTGCTTCACCAGTTTTTGCTGAACAAATGCGTTGCCCATGCGGATCTGCAGGAGGTACACTCCCGGAGTGAGGGATGCGGTGGACAAATCCAGGGTTTGAAGGCCTGAAGTCAGGTCGACCATCCTGCTCTCCCAAAGACGACCATTCAAATCGAAGACACGGAGTTCGACCGGTCCGGACTTTTGCATATCAAGAACCATCCGGGTGAAATCGTTTGCGGGGTTGGGGTAGCAGCCGAACGAGCGGATTTCGTCCTGTTCTGATATACCTGCCGGTACGGCTTGGCCTTTGTCAAATTCGAAATTCCCGTTCACCGAACCGCCAAAGCCCGTCATGATCATTTTCCAAACCACATTCGAACGGTCCTTCACGAAAAAGACGGTGGAATCGGCAATGGTCCAGGAATTGGAAGCGAAATCGTAGGATTTCCATTCGTAACCGATGGTATTGATCTCGCGGTTGAAAGTCAGGCCGACCGGACTTGCGCTGCTGATATCCACCGGATAAGCCTTGGCGACGAAAATGGAATCGCCACTCAGGATACCGGTCACTTTGTAGGTGGCCGGTGAGAGGGCCAGGTACTGGCAGAAGGTGAGGTCCCAGGCACTGTACGCAGGCTCACGATCTATCCCTGTATTGTTTACAAGGGAAAAATAACCGAAAAACTTGCCCGGATAAGACGACTTCGCCATGGTTGCAGAGGTTTCGCCCGACCCATCGAGGTTAGCCCAGCGGAAGGTGTACACATAGGAGAGACCGTTCAGGTTTTCGATCATCAGTTTACGGTAGTCATTGCTTCCGATCTTGATGAAAAACACGGAGTCACCGGTCACGGTATGCGTGATGAAATCATAAACACCCCACCCCAGATCGAAGGCATTCGAGGTGTTGTTTGTACGGTTGAACGCGCCGAAGTTCCAGCTGGTATCGGAATTCACAAGTTCATTGGCGGGATCACTCAGTACGCCGGTGGTGTCTGATGTTGTCATAGATGACCACTGCGCCACGGTTTTGCCGGCTTTCCACAAGCGCACGTTGTTTTTGGAGTTGATAAGAATGGAACCTGCAAAACCGCGGAACTGGAAGGCCAGATCCCAGTCGTTGTTCACTGCGGTGGACACCAGGCCAGCGTTCATGCTGTAGAAAGCCTGGTGGGTGTATCCCGGCTGGATGCTGACGGTTTGCGGTATCAACTGCGCGCTGAGGGATCCGGTCAGAAAGAAGAAGATGGCAAGTGCCAGGAGTCGATGTGTTCTCATGATTTTAAGCTGGTTGTATGGTTGTTTTATTATATGCGCTGGTATTCGAATGTCACTGTTCCTTTGGTGCCGTTCTCATCATAGAAATCGAGCATGCGGACCTTGTAATACAAGCCATCGGAAGCACGGATGACGTAATAGCAATAGGGTGCCATGAAAAACCGGCCGACACTGAAATCGTAGTATTTCCAATCGTAACCGATGACATCGGCATTGCAGGTGAACCCTATCGAAGCCGTATCCTCAATTGAAAAATCAGCGAAGGGCGTGTAGAATGGCGTTGAGTCTTTCTCGATCATTGCTCCTTCGGTTCCATTCCAAATGTTCAATTGACCACCAACTACAGGATAATGAAGATATGGACTTGTAGCAGGCTCATTGTAGTAGATGTGAGTATAACGAGTAAGGACGAAATCCCAACTGTTCAATGAAGGCGACTGATGCACGACCTGCCCGCTTCCATTCAGGTTGAGGTATGCCAATGCACTGGAGGTACTCCTGGGAATGGTGATCACATGCTCAGGAGCACCCGGTGTGAGTCCGGCAAAGCGAACCACATAAGCCGAATCGGAATG
>JBJOER010000186.1:0-3596 GCA_046049215.1 Bacteroidota bacterium
CTGCATACCTTCCACCACGTTCACAGTGGTTTCAGTGCCTTTGGCTTCCTCAACGGTGATCACCCCTTCTTTCTTCACTTTTTCCATCGCCTCGGCGATGAGTTTGCCGATCTCGCTGTCGCTGTTTGCGGAAATCGTAGCAACCTGCTCGATCTTCTGGTTGTCGTCACCCACACTCTTGCTCATCTTCTTGAGGTTGGCCACTACGTTGTGTACAGCTTTGTCGATACCACGCTTCAGGTCCATCGGATTTGCTCCGGCGGCCACGTTTTTCAAGCCCGCGGTCACAATGGCCTGGGCGAGAACTGTAGCCGTGGTTGTTCCGTCACCTGCAACATCAGCGGTCTTGGATGCCACTTCCTTCAGCATCTGTGCGCCCATGTTTTCAACAGGGTTCTTCAGTTCAATTTCCTTGGCCACACTAACACCGTCCTTGGTGATGCTGGGTGCACCGTATTTTTTGTCAATGATGACGTTGCGTCCTTTTGGACCAAGGGTCACTTTCACGGCGTTAGCCAATGCATCAACACCGCGCTTGAGGGCGTCGCGCGCTTCAAGATCGAATGAAATTTCTTTTGCCATTTTCTTATGCTTGTTTTAAAGTTGAAACAGATTGAATGATGTGAGGGGAGTGCAAGGATCAGATGACTGCGAAAATGTCGGACTCGCGCATGATGAGGAACTCCTTCCCTTCTACTGAGATTTCCGTTCCGGCGTATTTACCGTAAAGAACAGTATCTCCCACCTTTACGGTAAGAGGCTCGTCTTTCTTGCCGTTGCCTACAGCCACGACTTTGCCCTTTTGAGGCTTTTCTTTCGCAGTGTCGGGGATGATGATGCCGCTGGCAGTCTTTTCTTCAGCCGGTGATACTTCGACAATCACACGGTCGGCGAGGGGCTTGATGCTTACGTTGCTCATGGTACTTTGATTTTTGTTTTGATGAATTGAATACTTGAATTCGTTGTTTGAAACCGACGCTTAGCAGCTATTGTGCCATTGGGTATGAAAAAGAAAAATGCTGCCAAATTTTCGCGAATCGCTCGATTTGGCAGCATTCGGTGACAGCTTGATGGACAAGCTGTCATATAGCGTTGTTATCAAGGTGCCGGGGTGGCAGCAGGTTGCTGTCCTGCAGGTTGTGCAGGTTGAGCAGGAGCAGGAGCCGGTGCCGGTGCCGGTGCCGGGCCGGGAACAGGAGCATTTTGCATCTGTTCCTCGATGATGGACGAAGAGCCGGATCCTGCATTCTTAGGAAGTACGAAATTTCCGATCATAGCCAGAACCAGCATGCCGATGGCGAAGCCCCAGGTGAGTTTCTCGAGGAAATCAGTGGTTTTGCGTACCCCCATGATCTGGTTGGAAGCAGAGAAGCCGGAGGCCAGACCTCCGCCTTTTGAGTTTTGAACAAGTATGACCAGGCCCAATAAGAGGCTGATGATGATCAGGAGGATGACGATAAGAGTGAACATGGTGTCAGGGATTAATGTTTTTTTGATTCAATTCCTCGATAAGGGCTGCAAAGTAACGGCTTTTTTCAGGGAATTTCAAGCTGAGTTTTTCATAGAACTGGATGGCCTTCTCAAAGTTCCCTTGCCGGGCATAGATGCCGGCCAGTGTTTCGGTGACAAGATCGTCGGGTTCCACCACGCTTTTACGTGCCATGTTGACCGGACTGTAAAAACTGCTCCGGCTGGGACTGATGCGGGGTTCTTCGCGAATGAAACGTTCAATCAGCTGTTCGGTAGGCACCTTGGGCCTGGGTGGATCCGTATCAACGGTAGAGGGATCCGGAAGGGGTCTTCTTGGGGGAATCTCCACTTCCTCCTCCGGGTAAGAACCTTCTAACGTGTATTGGATGGGCGGATTCTCTGCAGAGGGGCGCAGTTCGGGCTGAGGATGTGGAGTGACAGCCTCCGGTTCGACGGACGGTCTTGATTTCAGCTCCTTGCGGTCCGGCTTTGACAGGTTGGCCTGCTTTTTAATAGGATGTTCGTCTCTTCTGAAACGCTTTTCTTCCTTTTGCTGTGGAACTTCCGGCAGGCTGCCTTCAGGTAAGACCTCGCCTCGGCGACGGGAGTCCCTTGTGAATATGATCCGTGGTTTTCCAGCGGGCCTGTCAGGTTGTGAAATTTCACCAAACGAGGGCTCCCAGTCGGGTAGAAATGCTCCGGTCTGGGGGGCGGATTCATCCGGTGAAGCAGACTCCTCATTGAGATCGGGCAGCCGTTGTTCTTCATCCGTTGAGGTCGAAGGGGAGTCAACAGAAGGTCGTAATCCGCTTTGATGGGTTCTCAGCCATTGACTGAAAGAGAGCATTCCCTCAGCATTCTCTCCGGTCTTCTTCTCAGCCCGGATAGCGGTTCTTTTGGTGGCATCCTGAGCCGGAGTGGCGGGCATTCGCGGTTCAGGTGTTGGCTGAATGGATGAATTTTCCTCTAAAACCGGACTGACCGGCTTCACTCGATCCGATTCAGCCGGTGCCGGGAGGGCAACTTGAACTTCGGATGAGGATTGCCGGTTGACCAATTCCGAGGGCAAGGATAGCTCCGGCTCTTCGTCCGGGGTTCCGGCGGGTTCAACTTCTTCGGGAACGATATTCTGATTGGCCAGGTAATCTGTCTGATGGACGATCTGGTGAAGGATACCTTCCCGGATCAAATCGTCGAGCTCGTCTGACTGCTCAATGGTTTCCGGTTCTCTGGGCTCTTCTATGTCAATCGGGGTGGCTGGAGAAGTCTGAACGGGTGTTATTTCAGCATTTAAACCTACCTCATGTTTAATCTCTTGCGAAATCGGGCGGGGCGGCACAATTTCTTGCGGGGAATCGGCTTCGTCAGACGGTTGTTCCGAAGATGTTTCTTTCCATCGGTCGAGTTCCCTGAGACGTTGATTCAAAATGTCTTCGAGTTCAGGCTGGTTTTCGGGATGCAGGGTGGCTACAGAAGCCTCAACCGTTTCGATGGGTTCTGTGTTTGAGCCGACTTGGGATCCGACATTTGTATTTTCAGTGGGTCGCTCTACGTTCTCCTCAACCGGCGATGCGGTAAGGATGGAAGCCTTTTGTTCAATGCCATCCACAGCAGTGTGTTCCTGAAGTGGCTCTGAAGTCGTATTGATCGGAGCCGCGGCTGCTTCAACAGTTTCCCGTGCGGGAAGGTCCGCTTGTTTTTCCTCCAAGGGCTCAACAGTCGCCGGTTGGAGAACTTTTTTTGTAGGCGGTGCGTCGTGTATCAGGCTGTAAAGCCGGCTTCTATCAGGGGAGTAAGCTGAAGCCAGCTTCAACTGTTGGGGGTAATGGATGCTGTTTTGCTCCGAAAGGTATCTGAGGTATATGGACCGCAAGGGCTGACAATAAGGGAATTGTCGGATAAGTTCAGGCAATTGCTCGGCCGCCGCATCACCGATGTCATACGGGTGTTTTACCAATCGGTCGAATTGTTCGCGGGTCATTACCAGTTGCTGACGGATTTGTTGAAGATGTCGTCGATCAATTGTCGGTTGATTTCCTCCATTAAGCCGGACTCAACCGATTCGAAGCTCAGCTTGCTATCGTAATCGGCGTAGCGGGTAAAAGTAGTTTCAAAATTCTGTTTGG
>JBJOER010000187.1:0-2846 GCA_046049215.1 Bacteroidota bacterium
CGTTCGATGATCCCGTCAGCACCAGCAGGGGTTTGTTGGTGCTGTTTTGACGTGAGCGGATAGACAGCGTACTGCCGTTGGCGATATCGCGCACCACCAGGCTGAACACCGTTTGTCCGGCAGTTATTTGGCTTTGAACGTGTGCAGTGACGTCCCACTCGTGGTACACGTTCTTGGTCGAGATCGACTTCACCGCCAGCTGCGCTCCCTCCAGGGGCTTGTTGTTCCACGTCAGACCCGTCTCGGTCCAGGTGCTCGACACCGGATACACCCCCACTGCCGACGAAGAGCCTCCGGTGACATACAGGCGGAACTTCACGCTGCTCACCGTGGTAAGACCCAGGGATGTGATATCGAACTTGAAGAAGCCATAGCGCATATTCCCGTTGATGGTCGACTCCTTCACCTCGATCAATGTCGAATTGCCATAATTCGTATTCCCGTACGAGCCGTTACGTACATAGGTATCGGCAACGGGATTGATGGTTTGGGCGTGGAGGGTGGAAATGCTTAGCGATAGAAAAAGGAAGAAGATCCGAATGGCTTTGGTCATGGTGAAGCGCGTAATAAGCCTGCAATTTACACGCTTTCAAAGTCCGAATCAACCGGTATTCGGTTGATTCTCGTCATCTATGGGGCGAAACCGAGTTTGGTAAGGACAGGAAAATGGGCCTGGAAGCGGGATCAAACCACCCCGAATTGTCAGAGCCGAAGATTCGGACGAAAAGGAGAAGGTCAAACGGGTTGTTACTAAGGATCAGCCCCATTTAATCAGCACAAAATCAACAAGATAATCGAAATTTAGAACGGATTTTGAACTTCATGGCTCAATTCCCTATTTTTGCAACCCCGTTCAACAATTTTCCGTTAAGCGGGTAGTTCTCACCCTGTTGCCCCACACGTGTTTTAGTCCCGCATCTCTGCGGGATGGTTTGAGCCCGGACACTGGTCCTCTTCCTGTAACGCAGAAAGAGGATTATTCCTCCTTAGCTCAGCTGGTTAGAGCACATGACTGTTAATCATGGGGTCCCTGGTTCGAGCCCAGGAGGGGGAGCGTTGAAAATGAAAGGGTTACCACAAACGGTAGCCCTTTCGTTTTTTCATTCCGACACAATTCCGACACAAACATGGATTAAGGGTGTTCAAAATTGGAACCTTTGACTTAGGTGCTAATTAAGTTCAAGCGCGCCAAAATTTAACCATCTTGGATTTTTTTTGTAACCCCTCCTAAAATTCAGACTGGTTAAAAAAGCCCTCTTAACTTGAATCGGATCATGAAAACAACCTGCACTTCACAACCCTTCCGACCATTCCGAGACTACCTGATCCAAATGCGCTTTACGAACCGCCAGGTCTTCTGCCACAGCATTTTGCCATGCACGACTTCGAACACCCGTCGGGTCCATCGGTCGGCCGGCTAGCTCCCGTTCATGCTGGACCACGCTATCGTACTGCGGCAGGTTATTGGCAGCGAAATAGGCGGGTTTCTTGTTGTGACGCGCTTGTCCGCCGGCACTGATGGAACAGGTCTCCCGACCCGGTGCGAGCAGATTGGCTGATAATCGTTCTCGTTGATATACCAGTTGGGAAACTTCCTGCAAGAACCAATACTCCGGAACAGGAACCGGCTTTCCGGTGCGACCGCGCTGTCCGGCAACTTCCGCTGCAATTTTCGGGAAGTGCTTTTCAACCTGCTGTTGACCGATGGTCGTTGATGCGCCCGAGATGATCACACGACACAAGGAAGCATGGTCATCAGAGATGACCAATGTGCCATACGGATTGGACCAAAGTTTCGCTGCGTGTCCGTGAATGTAGTTGCCCGGATGATACGGAATCAATACATGAACCTTGTTCTGATGCATGCAAACAAACGCCGCTTTCCCTTTGTCTCCGTTACGGGGCGAAGCACCCGGTAAACCGGAAGCGGAGACCGTGATTTGAATCAGTTCAAACTGCAATCGAAGAAGGTCCTCCAGCGGTTGTGCCGGAGTCCAAACAACGGGTGATGAAGCAGGGACAGCAGCGTGTGGAACAGGTCGCTTGACAAACAGGTTTTGAGAGCACTGTGTAAACACTTCTTCTGTACCTCCTACTGCGAAGAGCAATGTACACCCCGAAATTTGCGCAGCCTTTTCATAAGCGGAAATCACATTGATATCCAGTCCATAATCCAGTTGGAGACGATTCGGCTCCAGCAATTCCACTCCATACAATGTGATGTGTAATCCCATGGCATCGGGATCGTGTGGGTGCAATGCGAGCAGCGCAAGACGTGGGTTTTCCAACACGGCATCCACTACCTCCAACGTCGCACCTGCGGCATCTCGCTCAAATGCTTTTACAGACGAATGTGCGGAACTCACCGATTTCCCTTTCATAAGAATACGATATGCTTCCGGCATCGGTCCTTTCCCTGACCACCACCGTTTGGCTTCGGTTGACTCCAGCTCAGTTGATATTGAAGGCAACCAGAGTGGTACGGCAATCGTTTCGGCATTGAGGACAAGGATGGGCGCATTACCGTGTTCCTGTTCTATCAAAGCGGCAGTTGTTTGACGATGCTTGCCAAAGAGCCAACCTCGGGACTTTCGCCCGGCACCCACTAGCACCTGCGTCGCAGTCATTGCAAAAGCACCCATCGTCGTGTTGAGCTGCTGACGGTACTGACTTTGGTAAAAATTATCTGCTCCCTTGGCAACGGTAGCCTCACGGACCGTACCCCCGCGTCTGGCGGACTTGGCACCACTCAATAAATATTGCATGACGTGTTCGGCAGCAGGACCGGGCGCACCAGTTCGGCGAACTAAGTGCTCGGCAACCCATTCCCGCCAAACCGGAGGAAG
>JBJOER010000188.1:0-3589 GCA_046049215.1 Bacteroidota bacterium
ACGGGCTTTTTATTTTCAAGCACAATACGGCGGCGAATAACTTCACATTGCACGGTTCTATCACCAGCTATCCTTCCTCCGGATACAACCACAGCAGTGCGTTGACCGACGACGGTGCCACCTTGGTCTTCATGGACGAGGTGCCGAACGGATTGCCTGTAAAGGTGTACGATGTCTCCGATTTCAGTAACATGACTTTCCGATCTACCTTCCAGAGCAATGTCGGACCCACTCCGCACAATCCTTTCATGGTCGGAAAAACCTGTTACATCGCTTACTATCAGGATGGATTGCAGGTGTACGATGTGAGTAATACGGCACAGCCGGTGCGATTGGGTTATTTCGACACCCACAATCAAACACCATGGGGTGGACCCTATCCTAGTCCTGCCTACCAGGGTGCCTGGGGAGCATATCCCTATTTGCCCAGTGGAAACGTATTGGTTTCCGATATGCAAAACGGGTTGTTCGTTTTGGATGTAAGTTCAATCACCACCGGGTTCGATGCTGCCGTCCCTGCCGGCCAAAGTCTTTCGATCAGTCCGAATCCGGTCGCAGCTGGTCAGGAAGTGCTGATCAAAACCTCCGGGCTTGCATCGTTGGTGGAGATTTCGGATACCCGTGGCCGCGTCCTGACCAGCAGCAATGCACCGATGGAAACTGAAGTTCGTTTGTCCACCTCCGGACTCGAATCAGGCCTCTACCTCGTACGCCTAACCTCTGCCGATGGGGTGTCGGTTCATCGACTGGTGGTTCGTTGATCTCATTTTTATTCTTTCTGTAGCAGGCACTCCGGGTGGGCACCCAGGTGATGCAAAGCTTTCATGTCCGCTGCCACTACATCAAGTTCAACGTTTTCACCCGGTGTGATCCAGGCGAAATCATCATGGTCCCTGCTTTCAGGAATGAAGTCGGTTGATTTCACTATGAAAAAGTGGAAATGGATGATTCTCGAAGAGTCCTCCCAGCCGTAGTGCAGCAATGGAATGAAGGGATGTGGCGTGACCAGGGCTAACTCTTCAATCAATTCCCTTTCAAGTGCTTTCTCGGGCGATTCTTCCCGCTCGACCTTGCCTCCGGGAAACTCCCATTTACCGGCGTTGGGGAGACCGGGCCTTTTACGTGCCAGCAGGAACCGTCCGTCTTCTTTTATAACAACTGCGGCTGCTACGGTGATCTGAGGCTTTTCGGGTGTTTCGTTTATTTTCATGATTATCCGATGGATGAAGTGAAAGGAATGAGTTTCTGAAACAAGAAGGGCCCCGTTTCCGGAGCCCCCTTGTGCAAGCAGTGTTAGGATTGTTAATTGGATTTCACAATTCGTGTGACACTGATCTGGTCACCCTGTTGTGCTGTCAACAAATATACACCGGACTGAAGTGATTCTCCAAATTCCATGGATCCGGCATGGTGGTCATACTGGAAACTGTCGACCAGGCGGCCGGAGAGGTCCGTGATCCGAACGGCCACATCCTGATCTTCATCTACGCCGTTCATTACCAGGCGGAATTGATTGGCGGATGGGTTCGGGAATACATGGGAAAGAATGCTGCCCCCGCTGATGGAAGTATACACTTTATTGCCGGGAGTACCTGCGATACCGATCTGGCAATAGCGGCCGAAACAGAAGGGAATGCCGTCAACAATGGGCCGAACGCGAACATTGTAGAACTTGCCGGGAGCAACTCCGGGATTCAGGTTGGCTAAATTGCACCAGCGGGAATTGGAAACGGTAGTCCAGGTGACACCGGGATTTGTTGTTTCCTCGAATTCAAACTCGTATTGAGGTGTTTGGCCTGCGTAGGCAAGTACCAGTTGGCTTTTGATACTGTCAGTTGGACTCAGTGTGAAATTGGAGCAGTAGGTGCCCAGCAAGCCAATTTGTCGGATTGAACGAAGCGTGATTCCGTCTTGGTTGTTGAACAGGCATTGGTTGTTGTTCAGTCCTACGCTTAGGTAAACTGTCTGGGTGTCGAGAATGGCCCCTCCCACCGATCCGTCCATCAATACGGAAACAGATTGAGTAGTGGCACCGTTCGACCAGGTGTAGCTGCTGAAGCCCGGATCAGCGGTCAAGGTCACATATCCGGCCTTACAAACGGTGGTGGGGCTTGTGGCGGTGATGGTGGGTGAGTAGCCCGGGTCGAGTACATCGACCTGAACTGTGGCGGTAGCTTCATTGTAACATCCGGGGAAGTCGTTGTAAACGGTAAGCTCGTACAGTCCGGAGGTGTTTACGGTGATGTCCTTGGTGGTTGCTGAATTGTTCCAGGAGTAATAACTGTAATACAGCCCGCCGCTGCCGAAGAGCGTAACGGACTCCCCGGGGCATACGCTTACCGGACCCGGAGGGGTGATGATGGCGCTGGGTTGTTGGATGACGAAGAAAGTGACCCATGGGCTGAAAACCACAGTCGGACGTCCGTTGATGTATCCCTTGATACGGACTCGATAAGCCGCGGTAGGTCCTACGGTGATGCTCGCAGTAGTTTCACCCGTCGACCAACGATAGGAATACGGCGGATCTATTCCGTTGATAACGGCGTTGAGCGTGGTTCCCTCGCAGATGTTGGTGTTGCCGGGAGGGTCAATGGAAACTTGCGCGTGGGTTCGGCTCGAAAAACCCACCATGAGGAGAAGAAATGCGGTCAACAGGAAACCATAGTGTGTAGATTTGGACATGAGTATGATGTGTGATGGTTTGGAATTATTTATTTAGTGACAAAAAAGAATAGTGGAGTGAGAATGGAATTCAGGACTGCGAATGGAAGGCGTACAAGAAGCGAAGTGCAATGAACAAAGGAGAATTCAAAAGTAAAGCGCGTTCTCCGGGGTGGCTTTGTAGGGTGTTGGTGACTTTTCAACCACCAGGTGTGTATTCGATGGCTCGCTCGAGCGGCGTAAGCAAAGTTCAATTGAGTAAAATTGCAAAAAGCAGGTCGACTGAATTGTCTATGGCATTTAAGCGTTTATTTGAGTTAGTTGGCTTTTTGCTCGTGGTGGGTGTTTTTGGTACAGGTGCGTTTGCACAGGCATACAACACCAGAAGATACAGTGTCGCGGACGGCCTGCCCAGTAAGCAGATCCATTGTGTTTTTCAAGACAGACTAGGTCATCTTTGGCTTGGAACCGAGGCCGGGGCATGCCAATTCGATGGTCGTTCGTTTCAGCCTTTGGAGAAGGGGAATCCCCTGACCGGAGATCCTGTTTATGCTATTTATGAAGATTCGCGAGGCGATGTTTGGTTTGGTTTGCAGAGAAAGGGCGTTGTTCGATTCAATGGCACTGTTTTTCAGTCTTTTACGACTAAAGATGGGTTGCTAAACGACAATGTCTGGGCGATTGGAGAAGATTCCTCCGGTAGAATCTGGATGGGCACGGATGAAGGTGTAAGCATATACGATGGCTCATCATTCCAAAGCCTGACATCGGGTTCCGGTTTGGTTTCCGGTAAGATTTTCGGTTTTCATCTCGATTCTCGTAATCGAATGTGGGTGGCTGCAATGGGAGGAGTGAGTATGTTCGAAGGGAAGAAAATCACCCCGCTGTCGAGTTCGGATGGTTTGTTGAACAACATCGTCTACGATAT
>JBJOER010000189.1:0-25735 GCA_046049215.1 Bacteroidota bacterium
ATAGTTTCCATAGATCGACTCGTAGCAGATGACCGGTGCGGATGCAATATTCCCATCCTTGAAAACAGTAGGGGTCATTTGTGTTCCCAGACTCCCTGTGATACCACCCAGGTCAATGGCAAAAGCTTCGAGGTAACCGAAAACGGCAGGGTAGGGCATTTTTTCCACTCCGGGCACCAATTTCGATTTGTAATGAAATGAGGTTTGGTCGGATGGGCGGACAATCATGGCTGCATTGAAAACGTCGTAGTGTGCATCCGGTAGTCCGGGATATGGTCTTGCGGTTGAACTGACCGGACTTCCTGGCGGAATGAGTTTGTAATACATCAATCCGGTCAGGAAGCTGCTTTGGGGATGCTGTTTGACGAAGTCCTTGATCCGTAAGATCTGAGGATGATCACCCATCTCGTTTTCCCAAATCCCGTCGGGCAGAGCGGTTTCGGGAAGGACCACAAGTTCCGTGCTGGGACTTATCAGGTCAGATGCCTGGCGCAGCATCCGGTCGAGCTGTTCGTCACTGTTACCGCTGAACTTTTCGTTGTAGGGGTCGATGTTCGGCTGGACAATTACCACTTCGGCTAGTTCAGATGCCTTGCCTGAATTGTTTTTAAGTTTCCAGCTGATCGACAGCGGGAGTATGACCAGGAGAAGGACCAAGCCGATCAGCAGCTTTCGTTTTGAAGGGGAAAGGATGGTCAACGCCAACAGGGTGTTGATCACCCAGATCCAGACTGTCCCACCTTGTGTGCCCGTGTATTCATACCACTGCACCATGTCGGCCCAGGCTGCGAATCCGTTGCCCAGGTTCAGCCAGGGCCAGCTCAGGTCCCAGTCCATGTGCAGGTGTTCGAATGCCGTCCAATACACCACCAGTGATGCATAGCCGATGCCATTTCCGTTCAGCCTTCGGGTATGGTGAAAAAGCAGGAATGGGATGTACATCAGCAGTGAGTTCGCCAGGACTGCCCCAAAGACTCCGAATGCGCTGGCGTACCATACCCACCAGGTGGTGAGTACGTTGAATAGTACAAACGACAGATAGGCATAGGGGAAAAGTCTTACGCGTTTACCGGATTTTTTCTCGGCTGCTATCTGGTGTTCTAGCAGAAGAAGTGGAACCAGGGCGATGAAAAGAAATGGAGCAAATCCGGCCGAAGGCCATGCCGCCCACAACAACAAAGGCGTCAAAAACACAGCCAGCCAATTGGGCATGGTTTGCAGGTTCCACCGATCGTAAAACATCAAGGGTAAAAATAGGAGGTATTCCCTTTCGGGAAATTCACCCCTCCCTTGAGCTTTCCCCTACTTTTGAGGCCGCTAATGACTCCACTTTCCTTATCCGCAACGCATTTCGATCTTCGGTTCCGTGAGCCTTTCGGTATTGCGCACGGAACACGTCAACATACAGGAACACTGTTTGTTCGTGCCGCTTTCAACGACTTAGAGGGTTTCGGTGAGGCCGCAATTCCTCCATACCTGAGATACGATGCAGTCGACCTGGCCCTACGTTTCCACGAATGGTTTCCGACTGAAATGCACGATAGCCAGTCCATTCGCGAGGTGATGGCCCGGGTTTCCGCTCCCGGAACCGCATTGCCCTCCCCGTTAAGGGCGGCAGTGGATATTGCCATGCACGACTTGTTAGGCAAGTTGACGGGAAAACCTATACGAGATTTGCTTTCTGTTCCTGTGAAAGAAGGGTTATGCTTTTATACAATCGGTTTTTGTTCAGCTCACGAGGTGGCGGAACGCGTTCAAAGGGCGCGGGATTTTAAGTTGTTCAAGGTGAAGCTGGGCGATTCCAATGATCATGACCGGGTGGAAGCCTTGTTATCTGCTGGAGTGAAAGTGTTCTGTGCCGATGCAAACCAGGCCTGGAAGGATTCATCAAAGGCACTCGAAGAGATGCATTGGCTGAAAGACAGGGGTTGCCTTTTCGTTGAACAACCTTTGCCCGTAGATGCCCGAAAAGATTTCGAAGAATTGTACCGGAAAAGTCCACTGTCCATCGTACTGGATGAGTCTGTCCAGGATGTCCGTGACCTGGAGGCGGTGCGTTCTGTGTGCCACGGGGTGAATGTCAAGTTGGTGAAATGTGGCGGGCAAGGACCGGCACTGGAGTTGATTCGTCAGGCCAACAGGTTCGGCCTCAAGGTGCTGATGGGTTGTATGTCGGAAGGATCATGCGGTGCCATGGCAGCAGCTCAATTCGCAGGGTGGACCGATTGGCTTGATCTGGATGGTCCCGCTTTGATCACCAACGATCCCTTCGAAGGGGTGGTTTACAAAGACGGGATGCTGCTCCCTTCCGGCCTGCCGGGTACCGGTGCTGTACTGAAAAGCGGTACTGAATGGCCTCCGGTTGAAGTTCCCGGGTCCACCTTGCTTTAATTACCTTTGAATCATGTTGAGAATTCGTCCTGCACTGGAAAAAGATGTGAATGTGATCACCGACATTTACAACGATGCGGTTCTGCACACCACCGCCACCTTCGATAACGAGGAACGAACCTACCTTGAGCGTTTGGAGTGGTTCCGCAAACACGATGAAAAGTACATCGTGCTGGTGGCCGAAGTGGAGGGCGTGGTTGCCGGATGGTCGGCGTTGTCACGTTGGAGCGATCGTGCGGGCTACGACGCTCTTGGTGAAACGGCTTTGTACGTGCACAAGGACTTCAGGGGGCGGGGCATCGGAGGGCAATTGATGGAGGTGCTTGTGTTGAGTGGAGAAAAAGCCGGTTTTCATTCCCTCGTCGCCCGAATCACCAGCGGCAATGAACCGAGTATCCACCTGCACGAGCGCATGGGTTTTCAGATCATTGGTACGTTGCGTGAGGCGGGATTCAAGTTTGGCCGGTTTCACGACGTCCATCTTCTGCAGAAAGTTTACTCTTGAGTGATCCGGGTATCCTGACCCGTAAATTGAATCCATGGCGACAAAAGTCAAAACCGTTTACTATTGCCAGAATTGTGGTGCGAATTCACCTAAGTGGATTGGCAAGTGTCCTTCGTGCAATGAGTGGAATACCTATGCCGAAGAGATCGTTCAGCCTGCATCGAAGGAAAACCAATGGCGCACCGCCGGTTCGCGCAAGGAGGCGAAGGCTTCGAAGCCGCGTCTGATTGCGGATATCGCCCTGGAATCCAGTCCTCGCATTCCCCTTCCGGACGAAGAATTGAACCGGGTCCTGGGCGGCGGTCTCGTGCCGGGTTCGCTGATCCTGGTAGGAGGGGAGCCGGGGATCGGAAAGTCAACGCTGTTGTTGCAGCTGGCGGTTCGACTGAAAGGGAAGAAGATACTTTATATCTCCGGTGAGGAAAGCGAACAGCAGGTGCGCATGCGTGCCGAGCGGATCGGCAAGATGCAGAGTGAATGTTACATCCTTACCGAGACGACAACCCAGCATATCTTTCAGCAGATCGAAGCCTTGCAGCCCGAACTGGTCATCGTCGATTCAATCCAGACGCTGTATTCGAACGTATTCGAATCCGCACCCGGTACGGTGTCCCAGATCCGCGGTTGTGCAGGAGAATTACTCCGCTTCGCCAAGGAGACCGCTACTCCGGTGCTGCTGATTGGCCATATCACCAAGGAGGGTTCTATCGCCGGACCGAAGGTGCTGGAACACATGGTGGACACTGTTCTTCAATTCGAAGGCGACCGCCATCACGTTTACCGGATCTTGCGGTCAATCAAGAACCGATTCGGTTCCACTGCCGAACTGGGGATCTACGAGATGCAGGGTTCCGGACTGAGCGAAGTAGCCAACCCTTCCGCCTTGTTGCTTTCTCAGCGAGATGCCAGTCTTAGCGGAACCGCCGTCGCCTGCACACTCGAAGGTGTTCGTCCATTCCTCATCGAAACCCAGGCCTTGGTTTCTTCCGCAGTTTATGGGACACCTCAGCGCACCACTACCGGTTACGACCTCCGTCGTTTGCACATGATTCTCGCAGTGCTGGAAAAGCGCTGCGGATTCCGCTTGGGTGCCAAGGACGTCTTTCTGAATATCGCAGGAGGTATCCGCGTGGAGGATCCCGCCATCGACCTGGCCATCATTTGCGCCATTCTCTCTTCTGCGGAAGACATCGCCATCGATCCTTCCATCTGCTTCGCAGGTGAAGTGGGTCTGACCGGAGAAATACGACCGGTCAACCGGGTTGAAGCCCGGATCAACGAAGCTGCACGACTCGGATTCAAGAAGATATTTGTGTCCCGCTACAATTCGGCTGCCGATAAGTCCGCGACAAAGGCGGCCATTGAAGTCGTTCCCGTAGGCAAGGTCGAAGAGGTCTTCGGTCTCCTTTTCGGTTGATGGTGCGGCCTGCACCGGTTCTCGATTGCCTACCTTTGCATTACGATGTCTGAATTGCGCAATATCCGTCATCTCACCTCCGATGAATTGAAGTCGTACTTCGTCGAGCGGGGCGAAAAGCCCTACCGTGCGAAGCAGGTGGAGGAGTGGCTATGGAAGAAGGCGGCCCGCAGCTTTGAAGAGATGACCAATCTTTCCAAGGAGACCCGTAATCTATTGGAGTCCGGGTTTCGCATGGACCCGATCGTTATCGAGAAAAAGCAGGTCAGCAATGACCGCACCATCAAGAATGCATTCCGTTTGCACGACGGTCCCATCATCGAAGGTGTATTGATCCCGACCGATACGCGCATGACCGCCTGCGTCAGCTCGCAGGTGGGTTGCAGTCTTACCTGTGCATTCTGTGCCACCGGGAAACTCGATCGCCTGAGAAACCTTCACTACGACGAGATCTTCGACCAGGTGGCCATCATCCGGGAGCAGGCCGAGCAGCACTACAACATCCCCCTCTCTAACGTGGTGTATATGGGAATGGGAGAGCCTCTGCTCAATTATGCGAATGTGCTGCGGAGCATCGAACTGATCACATCCCCTCAGGGATTGAACATGGCGCCGCGGCGCATTACGGTCAGCACGGCCGGTATTGCCAAGATGATCAAAAAGCTGGGCGATGATCAGGTGAAGTTCAACCTGGCCTTGTCACTCCATGCGGCCAACGACACCAAGCGCAACCGCATCATGCCCATCAACGAAAGCAATAATCTGGATGTGTTGGAAGATGCCCTCAATTATTTCTATGATAAGACCGGCACGCGAGTGACGCTGGAATACATCGTTTTCAAGAACTTCAACGATTCCCGGGAAGACGCCCGCGAACTGGCTGCATTTGCGAAAAGGGTAGTGAGTAAGATCAACCTGATCGAATACAATCCGATCGATGGAGGCGAATTTGAACGCACCTCCGACGATCGTGTAAACGCCTTCATGAACGAACTTTGGCTCCACGGCCTCGTTGTCAACCTCCGTCGAAGCCGGGGAAAAGACATCGATGCCGCCTGTGGTCAGTTGGCCAATAAATCGGTTAAGGACTGATGCAGCACGGACGCCGTCCGAATTCCGAATTACCGGTTGTAGGTGATTTGTGGATCTATCCTGTAAAATCGCTGGATGGAATTCAGGTTGATTCGGTCGGTTTCGCCGCTTCGGGAAGCCTGTTGAACGATCGTCGTTTCTGTTTGATGGATGCTCATGGGCGTCTGGTCAACGGCAAGCGAGCACCCGAGATCCATCGTATACGCAGCCGATTCCATCTCGACAGGATGCAAGTTGTACTTTGGACTGCCTCACATCCGGAAGAAAAAACATTCGACCTGGTTCCCGAAAATCGTGAGCTGGAGGAGTACCTGGGTGAGCAGTTGTCACGAAAAGTGTACTTCAGGGAGGATACGTTCTCCGGATTTCTTGATGATTCACAAACGGCCTCGATCACATTGGTGTCACAGGCCAGTCTCGATCGGGTTTCACAATGGTTCGGCTGGCAGGATTCCAACCAGGCTTTGCGACGGTTTCGTCCCAATATCGTAGTGGTCGGACCAGCTGCATTTGCCGAAGATGAACTTGTGTTGCAACCGGGTTCGGGTTCTGAGTTTTTCCTTGGCGAAGTGATGTTCAAAGCTCAGCGACCTTGTGCCCGCTGCATCGTCCCTCCAAGGGATCCGGAAACGGGTGAGGCGATCCGGCTTTTTGAGCGTGAATTTGTCCGGAACCGCACCATGGAATATCCCGGTTCACTGATCGGGAACGCTTACGGTCACGCCTATATGCTTTCAGTCTGTTGTACGCCTTGCGAAGGCTTCGCGGGAAAAATGGTGCGGAAAGTAGACTTGTTCCGATCGTTTTGATTCCGGGATCAGGACTGGCGCTGGCTCATCCAGGCATGGACATATTTCCCGATGATATCGAACTCGAGGTTGACCGTCGAGCCGGGTTTGAGGTCATGGAAGTTTGTGTGCTCCCACGTGTATGGGATGATGGCCACGGAAAATGAACCCGAAGAGGAGTTTACCACCGTCAGACTGATGCCGTTCACACAGATGGAGCCTTTGGGCACAGTGATGTGGTCGATGGAGGGATCGTAGCGGAAATGAAAAAGCCAGCTGCCATTTTCTTCAACGACCGATTCACAGGTGGCCGTCGTATCGACATGGCCTTGTACGATGTGACCGTCCAGCCGACCGTTCATGGTCATGCACCGCTCCAGATTGACGCGATTGCCGGCTATCCATTGCCCAAGTCTGGTTTTTCGCAAGGTCTCGGCGATGGCAGTAACTGAATAGGTATCGTCATGGATATCAGTCACAGTCAGGCAGACCCCGTCATGGGCCACACTTTGGTCGACTTTGAGTTCGTGGGTGAAAGAGGCCTTGATCCGGAAGGTCTTGTTGCTTCCTTCTTCGCTCACAGACAGGATGGTTCCCATCGTTTCAATGATACCGGTGAACATGCATCAAAGGTAGGGAAAGCGTAAAAGGTCGGGTCTTTCTTTCGGTCCATCCGGTTATTTTTACCACCTCAACACTCAACCATGAAAAAAATCCTGTTCCTTGCCTCTTTGCTCCTTTTCGAAAGCTTTGAATCGGTGCATGCACAGCAGAAGAAACTGACGCTGGAGGACGCGGTGTTGAAACAGCGGACCACACTGGCGCCCAA
This sequence comes from Bacteroidota bacterium, assembly GCA_046049215.1. Taxonomy (GTDB): domain Bacteria; phylum Bacteroidota; class Bacteroidia; order AKYH767-A; family OLB10; genus JAJTFW01. Next base: position 7,023 of record JBJOER010000189.1, read on the forward strand.
GCGTCTGCTCCAGCTGCAGTGGATTCCGGGTACATCGGATATTTCTTATGTGGAGAACAGGGATGGCATGGATGTGCTGGTTCGTGACGGTTCCCGGCAGCCCGCCAAGGTCGACGTGATCACACTTGCGGGGTTGAATGTGAAATTGAAGTCTGTAGGCTCCGATACCCTCGCACGTTGGCCGGCCGTAAAGTGGACCGCCTCAGGGGCTTTTCGTTTTGAGGCCGCCAAGACCATCTGGCAAGTTTCTACAGCCGATGTTTCCCTTGCGAAGCTTGATTCTGTAACATGGCCGGCGGACGCACAGGCAGTTGAGCGCTCCGACAGCGGGCACGTGGCTTTTGTCATGGAGGACAACCTGTGGGTTGAAAAGAATCACCTTCGCAAACAGGTCACCCGGGACGGTTCACGCGAACTGGTCTATGGTCAGTCGGTACACCGCGACGAATTCGGCATCAGCAAGGGCTTGTTCTGGTCGCCCGATGCGCAAAGGCTGGCATTCTACCGCATGGATCAATCGATGGTGACGGATTATCCCATCATCGATTTCACCCAACGACCTGCATTGGACCAGCCGATCAAGTACCCGTTCGCGGGCGATAGCAGTCACCAGGTAACGGTAGGTGTATACGACCTCAATTCAGGTAATACCGTTTATCTTAAAACAGACGGTCCGGTCGATCAGTACCTCACCAATGTCAGCTGGTCCCCCGATGGCAAGTTTGTTTACATCGCTGTTCTGAACCGCGAGCAGAACCACATGCGGTTGAACCGCTACTCCGCTATTACCGGGGAATTCGATGTCACTTTGTTCGAGGAACGCGACCCGAAGTATACCGAGCCGCAGCATCCGCTTTCATTTATTCCCGGTAGTCCGAAGTTGTTCATCTGGCAAAGCCGCCGCGACGGATGGAATCATCTTTATCTCTACGACGTTAAAGGCAATCTGATACGACAGCTGACCAAGGGCGAGTGGGAGGTGACCGACTTAGCCGGGTTTGATCCGAAGGGCAAACGCGTGTTTTTCACTGCTACTGCCAACACCGGTATTGACCGCGATTTTTTTACGGTTGACCTGGCTTCCGGGAAGCTGACCGAACTGACCACGGGTGACGGTGTCCATGCGTGTATCCCAAACGCTGATTTCTCAGCATTCGTGGATAGTTGGAGTAGTCCGAGTGTACCACGAGTTATCCGCATAATTGACGCGAAGGGAAAAATGATGCGTACCATCCTGGAATCTCCAGATCCTTTGAAAGACTACACCGTCGGCACTACACGTCTGTATACCATAACGGCTGCCGATGACAAAACTCCATTATGGTGCAGGATGATCCTGCCGGCTGGATTCGATTCTACAAAGAGATATCCGGTGATTGTGTATGTCTATGGAGGACCTCATGCCCAAATGATCACCAACACCTGGCTGGCCGGTGCCGACCTGTGGTTCCACTACCTGACCCAACAAGGATTCATCGTGTTCACAGTCGATAACCGAGGCTCATCAAACCGTGGACGCGAATTCGAGCAGGCCACTTTCAGAAGGTTGGGCGACGAAGAAATGAAAGACCAGATTGCCGGCGTCAACCATTTGAAGAGCCTGCCTTATGTCGACCCATCGCGGATAGGTGTAAACGGTTGGAGTTATGGTGGCTTCATGACCACTTCGCTGATGACACGATATCCCGGTGTGTTCAAGGCCGGTGTGGCCGGAGGACCCGTGATCGATTGGAGCCATTACGAAGTGATGTATACTGAGCGGTACATGGATACACCTGTGGAAAACCCCGATGGATACAAATTGAACAGTCTGCTCAATCATATCGATAAACTGAATGGGCGACTGATGCTGATTCACGGTACTTCGGATGACGTGGTGGTGTGGCAGCACAGCATCATGTTGCTGAAAAAGGCTGTAGACAAAGGGGTTCAGCTGGACTACTTTGTCTATCCCGGACACCCGCACAATGTTTCCGGAAAAGATCGTGTGCATCTGAATCAAAAGATCACGCGTTATTTCGAGGATTTTTTGAAGTGAGATGAAGGTCGTGCCGCATTTCGTTGGTGGTTTTTGAATCACTTTTCAGAAAATTATTTTCATGATACGAAGGGCGCATGTTAAACCGGAAATCACGAGGTTCGATACTGTCCTGGAGTTCGCGGGATGGGCTGTATTCATCTTGCTGTGGATATTCGTCGGAACGAATTATTCCTCTCTGCCCGACACCGTTCCTACGCATTTCAACGCTGCGATTGAACCGGATGGATATGGGGCAAGGTCAAGCATCCTTGTTCTCTGCTCTATCGGATCCTTGCTTTTTATAGGAATGTCCATTCTGAACAGGTATCCCGACAAATTCAACTATCCGGTGAAGATCACTGAGGAAAATGCAGTTCGGCAATACGGCAATCTAACCAGGATGGTCAGATGGTTGAAAACCCTTGTCCTGGCCGAGTTCGGTTCCCTTGCATTTTACACGATTCAAATTTCAAAAGGAGGAGTTGGTGGTTTCAGTCGGATGTTGATACCTCTTTTTTTGGTTGCCGTACTGATTGCAGCAATCTATCATCTGTTGAGAGCTTATCGCCTGAGGTGATTGGGCTTCACGTCAGGGCGTATCTATCGTGTGGTGAGCCATGAGATCATCCGGTATTGGAATACCGCCAAGACATGGTCTGTTAAATAGAACCGGACTTCACTCTTTGGGATATTGTGTTCACTCAGTAGCTACCGACGCCAGTGCACTTTTATAAACAGCCAGGCACCTTTCGCGCGCCTGTTTATGGTCGACTATCGGTTTTGGGTATTCAAGCTGCTCGAATTCAGGTACCCACTTTCGTATGTATTTGAATTGCGGGTCGAATTTCCTTGTCTGCTCATAAGGATTGAAAATACGGAAGTAGGGTGCGGCATCACAACCGCTTCCTGCCGCCCATTGCCAGCCTCCGTTGTTTGCGCTTAAGTCAAAATCGAGGAGTTTACTAGCAAAATAGGCTTCTCCCCATCGCCAGTCGATCAACAGGTGCTTCGTCAGGAAGCTGGCTGTGATCATGCGCACACGGTTGTGCATATGCCCGGTGGCATTCAATTCACGCATTCCGGCATCAACGATGGGGTATCCGGTACGGCCTTCACACCAGGCTCTGAATTCCGATTCGTTGTTTCGCCATCCGATGTGGTTGTATGCAGGTTTGAATGCGCTTTTTGAGGCATGAGGGAAGTGCCAGATGATCATTTTGTAGAATTCACGCCAGCACAATTCATTGAGGAAAGGGTGACTCAACTCCAGCGCCCTTTTCGCACACGCACGCGTGCTGATAGTGCCGAAACGCAGGTGAAGTCCCAGCTTTGATGTTCCTTCTATTGAAGGGATATCACGCGTTTCACCGTAATGACTGATGAGTTCTTCGTTCACTTTTTTCGGAGGGAACGGGATGTTTGAGTATCCAAAGCCCATTTCCTGTAACGAGGGTATTTTTCGAACAGGTTGAGCGAGAAAACGGTCCTGCTTTTTTTCGCTGGGGAATGCCTTCAGGTGATCCTGGGTCAGCCGTGCCATCCATTTGCGCGAGTAGGGCGTATACACTGTGTAGGGTTTGCCGTCATCCTTCAGGATTTCGTCTTTTTCGAAGATCACCTGGTCTTTACAGGATGTGAATCCGATGTTCCGGGTTGCCAGCATCCCGGAAATACGGGCATCGCGCTCAAGGGCGTAGGGCTCATAATCCGAGTTGGTGAATACTTGCTTCACATTGTAGCTCTGTAAAAGGTCTTCCCAGATCTGATCAACATGGCCGTAGCGAACATCGATCGAACTTCCGTTTTTGACTAGCGTTTCCTGAATAGCCTGCAGTTCGGTGCGGATGAATTCCACCCGTCGGTCTTGTTTATCTTCCAGCTTGTCGAGGATCGCCTTGTCGAATAGGAATACAGGAACTACCGGCAGTCCGGAGCTGAGGGCGTGAAAAAGTGCTGCGTTGTCGTTTAGCCGCAGGTCGCGGCGAAACCAGTGGAGGGCAACCTCAGGTTTGTTGGGCATGGAGTTGTTGAAGTGCGGATTGCAAATTGGGATACAGGAAGTCGAAACCGCTTTCCTGCATTTTTCGGCACGAAACACGGGTGCTATCCAGAACGATGGCGCTTTTTTCTCCCAGAATCATTTTCATCATGAATGAGGGGGCAGGAATTGCGATGCTCCTGCGTTGAAAAATTTTGCGGAGCAGCTGCATGAATTCAGCCTGCCTTACAGGCAGCGGGGCTACTGCATTGTATACTCCTTCGGAGGACTCGTTTTCGATGGAATACATGATCATCCGGCATACATCTTCAATGTGGATCCAGCTCATGAATTGCCGACCGTCACCAAGTATAGGGCAGATGCCGAACTGCAAGGGTTGTATCAGCTCCTTCATGGCTCCGCCATTGTTTGAAAGGACAACGCCTATGCGGAGTTTGACTGAGCGTACTGGTGAAGTTGCATAAGCTTTTTCCCATTTCAGCGTGGTTTCTGCCAGGAATCCTGAACCAGGGTCGCTGTTTTCGTTCAGCCACTCGTCACCCCGATTTCCGTAATAACCGATGGCGGAAGCGCTCACCAGGCACTTGACCTGATGCGGATATTCGTCCAGTGCTTTGATCAATGTGCGAGCTGCCTGAAGCCGGCTGCCGATCACTTCATCTTTAAAGGCAGCGGTCCATTTGCCGGATGCAATTGGAGTACCGGACAGTGAAACGATAGCATCGCATTGATCCAAGGCGCCGGAATCCATCTGACCCAATGCCGGATCCCAAAGGAACGAAGGCACAGGTTCTTTTTTGGTGACAGTGCGCGTCAGCCATCGAACCTGGTGTCCTTTTGCAAGGAGCAAGGTGGTAAGTTTTTGTCCGATAAGTCCGGATCCGCCTGCAATTAATATGGTTGACATGTTTTTCTTCAAACAATTCCACCGGGGTTTGGTTCAGTTTTCGCCGGGGTTTTAAGTAATCGAAACTGCGACTTCATTCAACAAGGTACGCCGGATCAAAACCCGAATCGCCCGGGTCGAAATCAAGAATAGGTGCTGCAGAGGGCCGCACGCCAAAGCGAACCTGAATACTGAACTTGAAATAGGGGGCAGGAGTCTGGTCGTATTTCAGACCGTCGAGGCCGACACGGTTGAAGGCGGTCAGTCCGATTTCCGGTGTCAGCAAGACGTGCCGGTGGGTGTACCATCTTGCCACTAGTCCGGCACGGGGAAACCGGAAACGATACACCAGCGGATCCTCCGAATGAATGGTGTCTTCATTCAGCAAGTGGTAGCCACCCATGTTTTGAAGCCTGGCACTGAGACTGAATTTTCTGGAGAAAATGTGAGTATAAGATGCATTGAATGGAAATGTGAACTGTACCTGGTCATCGTTACCAAGTTTTACTCCGACTCCTGCCACGGGCAGAGGCAGATCTTTGCCGGTGATGGGGGTGTAAGTCACTCCGAGGGTATGCCACACTCTGTTGTTATGGTATAGCCTGCGCCAGATCAGCGAACCGTGTATGCGAAGACGCGTCGGGTTGAAGGAGAACGATTCGGAGGGCAGTGATAACGAAAGATTAGCCAGGTAAAGATGACGCAATCCCTTCGCCATCAAGCCGGTGACGGCGACCCTGCCTAGCGTTAGGATTCGATCGGGTTCAATGAAATCAATTTGGCTTTGCCGTGCGTGAAAACTTCCCTGCGCCAGGACCGCATAGAACGGCTTGCCGCCGTCTGCCGAAAGCCAGTCCTTGCCGGTAAAAAGAGGCAACCGGTAGGTGAATGATGCTCCGGTAAAACCGTTTTCCATTGTGGTATCACCCACCTGGCTTGGGTCAAGGTATTCCACATCGGCTTGCCACATCGGCGACAGCAAAGGGTGAGGTTTGTATCCCCCCTGGCCGTGAGCAAGGTGAATACATAAAACCAACGCTATACAAATGGTACCTTTACAGGCGGATTGAATTGGTTTAGTCATTGTCCGATATGCAGCGAAGATAGGCCATGAAGGAAGAACAAATCGAGAAGTACCGCCATGACCTGGCCTATCTGCGGGACATGGCCGCCCAGGCTGAAAAGGATTTCAGTCGTTTTGGTTACGATTTTTCCTTCCACAACGACCTCCCTGTATCCTTCGAGCGCTACCGTGACGAATTGTCCGTTGCGCTGAACCGTTGGTGCAAGACCGACCCCGAGCGGATACCATCATTGCTTTATCATATCGATTTGCCTGAGCATATGGTTCCTCCGGGGTATGGATGCAAGGATACACCATTGCTGGCGGAGCGGATTTTGCAGCGGGAGCTGATTAAAGTGATTTTGCGCAAACATTATTCAGGCTGAGTTGTTGTTCTATCATCAAGGTAATGTTCCCAAGGCCTTGCTTGCATCAGAACAATGAACAACTTCTCCATCAAAGACGTAGAAGCGTTGACGGGTATCAAGCCCCATACTCTCCGTATTTGGGAGCAGCGCTACGGAATACCGCATCCCAAGCGGACAGCCACCAACATCCGCTATTACGACGACGAGGACATTAAAATGCTCCTCAGCGTAGCCATGCTCAACCGGCACGGCCACAAGATTTCCAAAATCACCCGACTGAGCCGAGAGGAGCTCGATCAGATGGTGATGGACCTCACCCTGAATGCCACGGACCAGCTGGTTCAAATAGAATCGCTAACGAAGGCCATGTTCGGTCTGGATGAAATCGCGTTCGAAAAAATCCTCTCTTCCAACATCCTCCAGCACGGTATGGAAAACACGTTCATGGAGCTTGTTTTTCCTTTCCTCGGCCGTGTCGGCATGATGTGGCAGACCGGAAGTGTGAACCCTGCATATGAACACTTCATCACCAATCTTATTCGCCAAAAGTTGTTTGTGGCCGTGGACGGTCAGCCCAAGAATATCAGTGCCAACGGAAAGAAGTTTCTTTTGTTCCTGCCTACTCATGAACCGCACGAGATCGGCCTTCTTTTTGCCAATTATCTGATCCGCTCCAAAGGACACCACACCAGTTACCTGGGAGCCAACCTGCCCATGGACGATTTGAATCCGGTGATGTCCATTTACAAAGCGGATTACATCCTGACGGTTTTAACCTCGGCCATCGCCTCGCAAACACCGATGCATGTGGCGAATAAATTGTCCAGTGATTTTCCCAATGCTCAGATCCTTTTGGCGGGTCACCAGCTATTCCAGGCCAATATCAACCTCCCCAAAAACGTTAGGGTTTTGCATGCCATGTCGGATCTGGTTCAGTTGCTGGAGCAACTCAAAGTATAAGTGCTCAGGTAAGTTCAGCGCTAAGGATTAAAGGCGCCATGATTATGCTTTTCAAAGGCGATCCAATCGGATGACTTATCGGGATGTACTTCAGTGGCAGGTGCACAAGCCCATCTTCTGCTGCTTAGGTGATTACCACCCGAAAATCAGGCAATATCCTTTTTAATGTAGGTCAGGAATTCCGACCGCACATCTCTGTTTCGAAACTTGCCGCTATAATCGGAAGTGATCGTGGTTGAATTGACATCACGGATGCCTCGTGAAGCAACGCAGAGGTGAGCTGAGTCTACCACAACAGCTACGTCTTCAGTCTTCAGTGCTTCCTTGAGCGCTTCGGCGATTTGGATCGTCAGCCGCTCTTGCACCTGTGGGCGGCGCGCGTAGTAATCAACAAGCCGGTTGAGTTTGGAAAGACCGATCACCTTGCCGGAGGAGAAATAAGCCACGTGGACTTTGCCGAAAATCGGAACAAGGTGGTGTTCGCAGGTGGAATAAAAGGTGATGTCCTTTTCCACCAACATTTGCTTGTAGTGGTATTTGTTGCTGAAGAGGGTGATGCCGGGTTTGTTGGCAGGATCGAGTCCGCGGAAGGTCTCGTTCACATACATTTTCGCAACCCGTTTTGGGGTGTCCCGGATACTTTCATCGCTCAGATCAAGCCCCAAAATGTGAAGGATTCCTTCGACGTGAGCTGCAATGAGGCGAACCTTTTCTTCTGGATCCAATGCGAAGGCATCTTCACGAAGTGGGGTTGCTGTATGAGCTATGGCGTGGTGGAGTAATTCATCCAACTCTTGCTCGTCTTGGTCGCTGGAGGTGGTTTTCAGGCTACTTGCCGGCTCATCGTTGAGGCGGTGATAGCGTTGCATATGTGGATTCATTGGGTAGGGATTGTAAAACAAGAAGTAGAACGCATGAAACCATTAAACTGTTTAATGACTTGTATTAATATATTTAACAGTTGAGTATTTAATGGAATCTAATTTGGGTTAAATAACCTGTAAAAGATAAATGTTAAACCCTATAAATGCAATTAAAAAATTGATATACAATACTTTATGTTTTGTTTAACAAAATATAACAAATAATTACACAAAACTGTTGCGTTGGGTATTTTTAATCTATAATTTTGTGAAGCTTTTAACGTTAAAACTTAAACAAATGACCCAGATCGAATTCAATCACCAGGTGAATACCCACTACAAGCCTCTCCGCGGTTATGCCATGAAGCTCACCCAAGATCCTGAAGATGCCAACGATCTGGTTCAGGAAACGATGTTGAAGGCTTTTCGAAACAAAGACAAGTTCGAGGACGGCACGAACCTTAAGGGGTGGTTATATACCATCATGAAGAACATTTTCATCAACAACTATCGCCGCATGGTGAAGGGGAGTGTGGTGAGCGACGATACGGAAAATCAATTCTATATCAACAACGCCAGCCATTCGGTCCGTAACGACGGAGAAGGCCGTATGGTGTTGAAAGAAGTTCGTAAAGCCATCGGTCATTTGTCGGATAACCTCCGGACTCCTTTCATGATGTCCTTCGAGGGTTACAAATACGAAGAGATCGCCAAACATCTGGCAGTGCCACTTGGAACGGTTAAGATTCGTATCCACGTAGCACGTCAAAAACTGAAAAAAGAGCTCAGTCCCTACGGAACTGAAAAGGGATACACCCTGAACTAATCGGTACGGGAACAAACAGACACATTCAATTAGGTAGGTTTTAGGTTGCATGAGGGCCTCGTTTCGACGGGGCTCTCTGCTTTTGGGTGACTATCTTTGTATTTCTTCCTTTCATGAAAGCAAAAAATCCTTCCCTTCGCCGATGGCTGCTCGTTCTTGTACTTCCTGCTGTCTGGTTTTTTTGGGGATTCGCAGATGACTACTTCCGCATTTCCAAGTACATCGACATTTTCTCCAGTGTCTACCGCGAGGTGAACGACTACTATGTGGACGATGTGAAACCCGGTGAATTGATGAAGTCCGGGATCGACGGCATGCTTAAATCGCTTGATCCCTATACCAACTATTACCCGGAGTCGGAGATCGAGGATTACAAAATGAAGCATGTCAGCACCGAATATGGCGGTATCGGTGCCAGCTCGTTCAGAAAGGGTGACAGCATAGTGATCTACGATGTTTATGAGGGTTTTCCTGCACAACAATCGGATCTGCGCGCCGGAGATGTGCTGGTCACTGTGAACGGCCGGTCGGTGTCGAAGCTCGAACCCGGAGAGATCGACGAGATGATCAAAGGGCAGGCCGGTACGGCGGTCAAGCTTGGCTTACGACGTTATGGCGTCGACCAACCTATAGAACGCTCCATCACCCGCGCAGAGATCAAGCAGAAAAACGTGCCGTATTTCACCATGTTGAATGACAGCACCGGTTACATCAAGTTGGAGAAATTCCTGCAGGAGTGTTACAACGAAGTGCGGTCGGCATTGGTTGAATTGCAAAAGAATCCGGGTATGAATTCCCTTGTGTTCGATTTGCGCGGAAACGGCGGTGGTCTGCTCGAAGAGTCTGTTCACATACTAAACCTCTTTGTCCCCAAGGGGGAGTTGCTGGTTACACAGACCGGGAAAACGGAAGGGTCGAACAACACCTATACGGCCAAAAACGATCCATTGGCTCCAGATTTGAAAGTGGCTGTACTCATTGATAAATCCTCCGCCTCGGCTTCCGAGATCACCGCCGGTAATTTCCAGGACCTTGACCGCGGAGTGGTCATCGGCCAGCGTTCGTTCGGTAAGGGGCTTGTTCAACAAACCCGTCCATTGACCTACAATGCACAGATGAAAATTACGGTGGCTAAGTACTTCACCGCTAGTGGTCGTTGTGTTCAAACCAGGATCTACCGTCAACGGAGCCCCGACGGTGAATCGGTTACTGAAGTCCCGGATTCACTCGTGAAGCCGTTTAAAACAAAGGGCGGACGAACCGTGTACGACGGGTCTGCGGTATATCCCGATCGGTTTTTGACCCCACCTGACACGAGCAACATCGCCCGCAGTCTCATCGGGAACCTGGTGATCTTCGACTATGCCAGCCGTTACAGGCAGATGCACGATTCGATCCCTTCTGCAAAGGAGTTCCGGTTAAGTGACAGCGATTATGCCGATTTCGTTCGCTTCGCTTCCGGACGCGAATACGATTACTCCACTCGAACCGAAGCTGCATTCAAGACCTTGGGGGAAACAACCAAGCGCGAAAAATACTTCGATCGTATCCGGCAGGAACTCGATGCGCTCGGCAAGGAGCTTGGTCACAATAGAGAGGAGGATCTTCGTTTGTTCAAGGATGAGATAAAACGCTTTCTCGAGCAGGAAATCGTTTCGCGTTACTATTTCCAGGCCGGCCGCTACAATTACATGTTCGTGCACGATCCAGTTGTCCGTGAAGCATTGACCGTTTTGGGTGACAACGCATTGTACCGCTCCATTTTGAAAGGGGAGGGGGCCTATAAAGTCATCGGTAAGCCTAAGGGATAAGTGGATTCCGTGTAAAAACGGAAGGTTTTGTTATTCAATGGACACCTTTGAACTGATCGAGGAAGCGCACGTCGTTTTCTGAGAAAATCCTCAAGTCGCTGATGCTGTATTTGAGCATGGTGATCCTTTCGATGCCCATGCCGAATGCAAAACCACTGTACTCTTCAGGGTCGATATTGCCGTTTTGAAGCACAGCGGGGTCGATCATGCCGCAGCCAAGGATCTCTACCCAGCCGCTATGTTTACATACATTACAACCGGACCCTTTACAAATGCTGCAGCTGATGTCCATTTCGGCACTTGGTTCGGTGAATGGGAAATAGGATGGTCGCAGACGGATGTTGGTCTCCTCTCCGAACATCTCCCGAGCGAAATGCAACAGGGTCTGTTTCAAATCGGCGAAGGAAACGCCTTTGTCTATGTAAAATCCTTCTACCTGATGAAAGAAGCAATGTGCGCGGGCAGAGATCGCTTCGTTCCGATAAACGCGTCCGGGACAGATTGTCCGGATGGGGGGGCGCTCGCTCTCCATCACCCTGACTTGAATGGACGAGGTGTGGGTGCGCAATGCCAATGGTCCGCGGTAGAGTTTTGCGTCGGGCTCGAGGTCGATGAAAAACGTATCCTGCATGTCGCGTGCAGGATGCTCGGGTGGAAAGTTCAGGGCTGAGAAATTGTGCCAGTCGTCCTCGATTTCTGGACCGTCGCTGACATTGAATCCGATACGGTTGAAAATACGAATGATCTCCCGTCGTACAATGGACAACGGATGCCTTGAACCCGCAGGAAGCGGGTCGGCCGGCAAGGTCAAATCGATTTTAGGACCGGATGCGGTTTCAGTCTCGTCAAACCGGGTGCGGTATTCTTCCAGCTTGTTTTCGGCAGCAACCTTCAGTTCATTCACCAGTTGTCCGAAGGCTTTTCTGTCTTCAGGAGCCACGGTCTTCATCTGCGCGAAGAGGTCCGTCAAAACCCCTTTCTTGCCCAGGAAACGCAGGCGGAATTGCTCCAGCTCCGTTTTGCCGGATGGGGTGAAATCGAGGATTTCCTTTAGCAGACTTTGGATGTGATCGCTGGACATGAAGTGTGCTGCGCGTGATGGATGGGACTATCGCTGATGGGGAAGAATGTCTTACTCGGTGATGATGCGCATCTTCATGCGCACATCCTGCATTGGGCGGTCGCCGGGGGCCGTTTGCACCGCAGCAATCTTGTCAATGACGTCGATTCCTTCGATCACCTCACCAAAAACGGTGTAGTTCCTGTCAAGCCAGGGTGAGCCGCCTACGGTTTTGTAGGCTTCTATCTGTGCAGGGCTGAACTTGAAACCGACTCGCTGTTCGGCCATCTGAATCTCCTGGTCGTTCATGGGTTTGCCTTGAACGATGTAAAACTGGCAGCTGCTGGAAGCTTTCTGCGGGTTGCCGTCTCGGGCGGCCGCCAATGCTCCCTTTTTATGGAAAATGGTGTCGACGAATTCAGCAGGAATACGGTCACCGATACTGCCGGAACCGAGGGGTTGTCCCGGGGCCGCATTGCGCGATTGGGGATCTCCGCCCTGGATCATGAAGTCCTTGATGACCCGATGGAACAGAAGGCTATCGTAAAACCCTTCCTGAACCAGCTTCAGGAAATTCGCGCGGTGAAGTGGGGTCTCTTTGTAGAGTTTGAGTTTCATGGTTCCGAGGTTGGTGGTCAGCTCAACCAGGGTGTCTGGGGGGGTGGTGTTCATGGCTTTGGATTTCTTTTGCGCTGAAATGTGACCGCTACCGAGGAATAAAATCAGGAGGCTCAGGGTCAGGATTTTGTTCATGGTATTGATTTTTAGCTATTTTCGTTTTCTATAACCCGATGTTTCGGGCTGGGCAAGTTTACATAAATTTGAACAATTCTCGCGCAGCTGCGTACAAGGTCGAAAACCCAATCCCCATGAATCGTATTCTGACGATCATTCTGTCTCTGTCCGGACTTTTTTTCCTGACCACCTCCTGCAAGAAAACCGAACCTTGCGAAGCGGTGATCACCGTGGTGAATGAACAAGGTCAGCCGGTGGCCGGTGCCCGTGTCGTTCTCCGTCAGGATAGTGTGGTGAACCCCCAAACCGGTATCCGTGCCGATATTTTCGATGAGGAATTCACCACCAGCAGCGGTGAGGCCTTTTTTGAATTCAAATGGGAAGCGGTATTGAATGTCGAAGCTGAATTCGATACGCTCAATGCCCGCGATTACATCCGCCTGGAGCAAAGCGAAACCGTTCGCAAGACGGTTGTTGTCCGTTGATTTCCTGTTTTACCGGCTACGTCCTGAGCGAAAGCACCGCTCGGGGGCAATGACTATTTTTGCCGGTATGTCAACGAATCACTCCTTGCCTACTGTCGATAGTTTTGATTTCAAGGGTAAACGCGCCCTCGTCCGTGTCGATTTCAATGTACCCCTCAACAGTGTATTCGAAGTAACGGATCCGACACGGATCAAAGCAGCAATTCCCACCCTGCGTAAGATTCTCAACGATGGCGGTAGTGTTATCCTGATGTCTCATCTTGGTCGGCCCAAGGAAGGTCCGGTGGAGAAATACTCGTTGAAGCATGTCATACCGACACTTTCAGGGTTGCTCGGTTGTCCGGTACAATTCGCCACAGATTGCCTGGGCGCTGATGCAACGGGCCTTTCTGCAAGCTTGCAGCCCGGAGAGGTTCTCCTCCTCGAGAACCTGCGTTTCTATAAACAGGAGGAAAAGGGAGACGAGGATTTTGCAATGCAATTGGCATCCTTTGGTGACGTCTATGTGAATGATGCTTTCGGCACGGCACACCGGGCCCATGCCAGCACCGCAGTCATCGCCGGATTTTTCAAAGGGAAATGCCTGTTTGGGTATGTGATGGCAAGCGAACTCGAGAATGCAGAGAAAGTATTGAGCCAAGCCAGACATCCCTTTACTGCCATCATGGGCGGAGCTAAGGTGAGCGACAAAATTCTCATCATAGAGCGTTTGATGGACAAGGTGGATCACCTGATCATCGGTGGCGGCATGGCCTATACGTTCATAAAGGCCCAGGGAGGTGAAATCGGCAACTCGCTTTGTGAATCTGACAAACTGGACCTGGCGATCGATATCCTCAAAAAGGCCGAAGCAAAAGGAGTGAAGATCCATTTGCCGGTCGATTCTGTGAACGGTGATAAGTTCGATAAGGAAGCCGCTGTAAATGTGACGGATATCCGTAAAATACCCGACGGATGGCTGGGATTGGACATCGGTCCCGCATCCGCTTCTGCATTTTCAGAGGTTGTCAAAGGAAGTAGCACCATCTTGTGGAACGGTCCCATGGGCGTATTCGAAATGGAGAAGTTTCAATCAGGTACGCGCGCCGTTGCAGAAGCGATTGCACAGGCTACTTCCAAGGGGGCATTTTCACTCATCGGCGGCGGAGATTCTGCTGCTGCGATCAACCTCTTCGGTTTGGGTGACCAGGTATCGTATGTGTCCACCGGTGGAGGAGCTCTGCTGGAATACATCGAGGGGAAGGAACTGCCCGGAGTGAAAATGGTGATGGAAGCGAATGCCGCAGCCGGGGTCGGCAATTGAATTACGCATTGGATGGAAATCGTCAACCACGCTTGATATGAACTACCTCGATGTACTGATAGCCATTCCCCTTGTCTGGGGAGCCTACAAGGGTTTCCAGCGTGGACTCATTTTCGAGCTCGCCATGCTGATCGGAATTGTATTGGGGCTTTATCTCGCATTCAAACTCAGCAGTTTGTTCGAGACGCTCGTTGCGAAAATGACGGATGCTACCGGAAGCACGCTTTATGTGGTTACGTTTCTGGTTGTATTTATCTCCGTGGTGCTGATCATGATTCTACTGGGAAAACTACTGGAGCAGGTGTTGAAAATCGGCAAAATGGACAATCTGAACAAGGCTGCTGGTTCCGCTTTCGGACTGCTGAAGTTCTTGTTGGTCGTCAGTACCGTACTTTCTGTTTTCCGTCCGGTAGACGCTAAATTCGAGATCCTGCCGGCGAAGATCAAATCAGAATCGATCTTGTATCAGCCGGTGACCAAATGTGCACAGTACCTCTTTCCGGCACTGGAGGATGTTAAAGAAGAGTTTTCAAAACACGTAGGCTGACAAACGAATAGACCATGCTGCATGTCCGTAATATAGAAGAACTGAAATCCGATTGGTTGGAACTGCTGGATCAGTTGAATGATCAGTTCGACAACGATCTCGACCTGCAGGGTATCATTTATTTGATCGGCATACAGGAACTGGGTCATGGTCCTCGCAACTACAGTAAGGACGAAAAGCAGGATCTTATGCACATTGCAACATGCAAACTGTTAAGTCGTTTTGGATACTATGAGCTTGTTGGAAGTGACGAGGATGGCTGGCCGCATTGGAAACTTGTGCAGCAAATGCCGTTGATGACGCTGGGTGAGCAGGATTATCTGCTGAAACAGGCAGTGATCGATTATTTCCATGAGCAGGGGTTGTTTTGATGAATTTCCGGTTCACGCTTGTAAAAACCGCCCTGCCGGGTGAACCTCAATTCCTTGATTCAAATGCAGAGCGAGCAGCCTGAACCAGTGAGTGCGGCGGGTTTCAGGTCTTGCATTGGCGTCTGCCTCTGATTCAAAGACCGATTTTTAATTCTACATCCTCTCCAACCAATTCAAGCGAATCCACATGTCCCATCAACCGGCCGTCGGCAGTGATCAGATGCAGGTGTAAAAAAGTGTCATGGTGGGTGAATACCCGCTGGTGTTTAGTTGAGAAGAAACCCAGGATGCGAACGACTTCGTCTTCGATGAAATAGTCCGCCTGATGACGGTGTGCGTCTGCAGGTTCATTGACCGCGGTGCCGGGGGGCAGATTCATGATGTGAACTTGCGCACTTCTGACGCGCCCCTGCATCTGAAAAGCGAAAGGTCTCGGTTGTTTTCGTGTGGTGGAGTCCAGAAAGGTCTCTAGCCTTTTATTATCACTAACGCCTGTGGGTAGCTGAATCGACTCCCATCCGTCTACACGGGCACATACGAAGAATGGAGCCTTTGCTTTGTATGTTTTTTCAACAAACGCTCTTCCGTTGGGGTCAACCGTTGAAACGTAACAGGTGTCGCCCATCAGCATGATTTCTCCATGAAGGTGTTCCAATGGGCCCAATCCGAAAAAATGGTCTTGTGACTTCAGCGAATCCAGGTCTATCAGTCCGGAGAGCTGCCCGTTCCACATGGTCTCACGCATCGCACCGGTCACCGAAATGTTCATGTTTTCGGTTTCTTGTGCGTGTGAGGCGGTAAAGTAGAGAATCCATCCGGATAACAAAGCCAGGTGCCGGAGCGATTTTATTCTTACGATCATCAGGAGTTGAATCAGTAAGCGGTCCACCCTCCGTCCACAACCAGCACCTGTCCGTTCACAAAGCTCGATGCGTCTGAAGCGAGGAACAATGCGGCTTTGGCGATTTCAATGGGATCTCCTGTCCTTGGGTTTAGAACCATGCCCGACATGATACGGTCATTCACTAAAGGGGTCATTTTGGAATAATCAATGGTCTCTCCGATGTTGGTTTGTACCGCCCCGGGGGCGATGGCATTGCAACGGATGCCTGTTTTGGCGTAAAGATAACCGGTGTTCTTAGTCAACCCCACTACAGCAAACTTACTGGCCGTGTATGCTGCGCCGGCGCGTGCACCCTGAAGGCCACCAACAGAGGCGATGTTGATGATGATGCCTTCATTTTTGGGAAGATAGATACGCATGGCTGCACGCATGGATTTGAATACCCCTTCGACATTGATGCGAATCACTTTCTCCCAAACGGTATTGGACAGTTCCGCCACAGGTTCGAACGAATCCATGATACCCGCATTGTTCACCAGGATGTCAAGCGTGCCGTGTTTGTCAACGGCTGTATTCACCATGTGTTCAATATCATCTTCACTGCTCATGTCCGTGAGCAGGGTGTCAATAACAAGTCCCTCCTCCAGGGCTTCTTTGCGCAGGATATCCAGTCTTTCGGCATTCCGGTCCGCAGCAATGACTTTACTGCCTTCTCTGGCGAAAAGGAGGGCGATTGCCTTTCCAATACCGGATGCAGCTCCCGTAACGATGGCGATTTTATGATGAAGGCTGTTCATGAGGAGTTCTTTTCGGGGGTGTTTTCTTTCGGGACAATTTTACAGTCACGAAGGTAAAAGGTGGTGATCCCCGACGAACTGACCTTTGTCAATGCTTTAGCATACGTGCCTCATACAATCCCATCAGGTTTTGGGCGAAAAAGTGACTTAGCCACCATTGGCGGAAGGATTCCGGAATCGGGGAGGCAGCGATCTCTTCGGCTTTTTTCCCTTTTTTAATCGCATCGTCAACAATCTCCGAGGACTTATTCAAGTAGGCGATCATGGTGTCAATGTCGCTCGATGTTCCCACGGTCCCATGACCCGGTACGACTACTGCCGGTTTCAAATCATGAAGGCTCTTCAGATAGTTGATCCAATTGGGAACGGAACCGTCTCCCAGCCAGGGATGGATACCGATGAACACGAGATCGGCGGTGAACAGGATCTTTTCTTTCGGCAACCACATGACCAGGTCATCGGCCGTATGTCCCGGTCCTTTGCTGAGCAGAACGATTCGTCGTTCGCTTCCTTCAATGCATATGCTGTCTGAAATGATTGAATCGGGAAGTGTCATTTGATAGTCGCCGAATGATTCTTTAATGGCGCGGAAATAGTCAAGGACCATGCTGCACTCTTGCTTTTGATGGTCATTGAGGGCATTTTTTAATTTTTCTTCGAAAAGTTCGATACGCTTGTCGATGCTCGCTTTTTCCGACTCCAGTTCTTCCGGATCCTTTGTCTGAATCAAATCGAAAGTAGCTTTCGTGGCCAGGATGCGGGCGCCTGCAAAAACCTGGTTTCCCCGGATATGGTCGTTATGGTAGTGGCTGTTGACCACATAGTTCACCGGATTTCCGGTCAGTTCCTCGGCTACTTGTTTCAGATCACGTGCAGCGTCCGGTGAAATGAAGCAATCGAACACCAATGTTTCCTCACCTAAGTCCACAATGCCGGAGTTACAGATGGCGTGACCTGCATCCTTGTTAATGACTGCGAAAACGCCGGGTGCAAGTACTTCCACTGTAAAGTGCCTGCTTTCAAAGCTGGCAGCTTCCACCAAAATGGTGTTGATCGCCAATGTGAGGGTTAGCATTAACAAACGCATGGCCTTTTTGATTTCATTGAAAAAGTGTGAATTCATTGAAAGCAATATTGCGTACATTGAACCTAAAAGTGAGTTGTGCCTTCACGCGTACCGTCCGGTAGTTGGAAAGCGAATCTGTTTGACTTGCTTTCATGTAGTGGTATTCCTAATGAAAATTTTTCAGCGTTTTCGTGATCCTATTCTTGCGGCCAGCCAGGCCATCGGAAAATAAGCTAATGAAAGGTCAGCGATATTGAACCATAGCGGGGAGGGGAGCTGGTTTACCATCCAGGCACCTCCGATGAAAAACAAGAGACTCACCGGTAGTGCAAGTCGAAGCGGGTGGCCTTTTCCGATGCGAATGGACACTACACAACCAACCAGTGTTCCTATCGCATGCGCAAGGAAGGGAAAGATGAAATGCTGTGCTGAAAGCAAAGGCATGGATGCTGCAAGGGATTCCTGGGTGGAGAAATCAGCACCCTCGGGAGGTGGGATCACCAAGGGGCCAATACTGATGATCCCTGTGTTGGTGAATCCACCGATCAGTGCGCCGGCCACTACTGCCAGGAAATTCAAGAGGGTTTTGTTCATAGGGAAAGTTTGATTCGTATGAATTTTTAGTGTTGATGCAGCTGATATCAATTCGTTTCATTCCACCGTTGCACCATCTATGCGAAAGCGGGGTGCCAGCTCGTCTTGCGTGAAT
>JBJOER010000190.1:0-2863 GCA_046049215.1 Bacteroidota bacterium
GATATAAAGTCCGCTGGAAACTTCGCTCAGATCAAGCTGAAGGTTGTTGCTTCCTGCAGCACGGAATCCGAAGTTCTGGCTGGAAATCGTCTGGCCGAGGCTGTTGACTACATTCACCATCACGTTCGAACCTGATTTCAAATCGAGCATCAGATTGGACAGTGAAGCGGTCGGGTTCGGATAGAGGACAATGGTGTTCAGGTTGTTTGGCAATTCGTTCAAGCTGGTGATGAACGGATTGGTAAAGTCACTTGGAGTGAACTCCAGTCCGCCGACAAATTCATGCATCCAGGGTTCTGTATCGGTTCCGGTAGCACCGATGGCTCTGCTGGTCATACCGGGCACGACGAAGTTTCCGTTGGCAGCCCAACCGTCTCCTGCAACATACAGCCAGTAGTTACTACCGTCGTAGTTGCCTCCGGCTGTGAAATTGATTTCGTTGGTGTAAGTCTGAGCAGTGAAATCGGCAGCTGCGCCAATGATATTTGGGTAGGCATTGGTTGCAGCGATGAGGGTGTCAGTGTCCATCCAAAAATAACCCATCTTGGTCGCATCAGCAGAACGGGTGATTTGAAGGCGGGCATCAGTACTTACACCCCAGTTCAGGTTTGTACCGTCTTCCGGGTCGGTGAGGATGGTTCCAACCCAGAGGGCATTCCAGCTTCCATTGTTGTCTTCGTAAACATCGAATACAGTTCCGTAGCTGTTCAGGAAGTTAAGAGAGTCGGCATCGTTACTGTATGCAGCAGAAACTTCGCACAGGATGTGGATTTTTCCATTTGCATCAACTTGGGCATCGAGGCTGTTTTGCAAATTCCAAAAAGGACGGTCTACAGCTGGATTTGCAGCAGAAGATGCTGGGAAGAATCCCTGAAACAGCGGGCTGAAATCTCCGGTGTAATACAATGACCAGGTGGCACCGGCGTCAGTAGTGCGGTAAACAATCGGCATAGGAGCCTGGTGGTCGTTGATGGAGTCACGTCCAATCAGTACCAGGTAGCCGGTAACACCGTCTTGTGAGAAGGCGATGGTTCCCAAAGAGGAGAAGTTCTGACTTCCGTCTGCTGGATCCTGGCTGAAAGCATGGTAGATCAGCGTTTGCGACCAGGTGTAGTTGTTGTTGGCGGCATCCCAAACACCTTTGTTGATCACCGCTCCGTCAAAATAGGGGTTGGTGGTGTTGTTGAAGTCGTAGTTCGATCCGAGAACGTAAACGTTTCCGTTGGTTCCGGTGCACATGCCCAAACGTGGCATGTATTGAGGAGTTACGGGAGCAGAAGCATTGTAGATGTTCAGCTGTGAGGCGTTCTGGTTGTCCAGACGAAGCGAGGCAAATGTTCCGCCGTCCCAGGTTGCTCCACCTACGATGATCGGAGCAGAAACCACGGCATATCCTTGATTGGGAGTGGTATTTCCAGGAGGATTAGCCACAACACCGTTCGGGTAACGGTTGGGGTCGGTAGCGTTCTGGGTGATGGCCATGGTCGTATCCCAGGTAAGACCTTTGTCGTAACTGACATGGGTCTGGATCACACCACTATTGCTGACAGGGAAGGTGTTTCCTATAGCTTTCCTGTTGGTGTAGGAGATCACATCGAGTGTCGCATTGTATGCACCAAGTGTGCCCTCTGCTACCAGAGATCCGTAGATATTGGAAGATGTGGCAATATCCACTTTGGTGGCAGTGGCAATTTGGTTTCCGCTACCTGGAGTGGATTTACGGACAGGAGCAGGCTTTGCTGTCTTGTTGGTGAAAGTTTGGACTTTGGGTTCAGTCGGTGCAACGAATTTCTTCGCTTTCACCAGTTTCCCGGGAGCCATGACCCGGTTTTGAGCCGAAGCAGGAAGGATCGCCAGGCAGCAGGCAGCCAGCAGGATGCTACCTGCACGTCCCAAATTGATCAGGGGTACGTTTTTTTTCATGCGTGTTTTTTGTTTTGGGTTAATTTTTATGAATTTGATGGAATTGATTTCAGTTGTGAATCGGACAAGAACAAACATAGTGTTTTTACATAAAAAATGATGTTCAGATATGCTGATATTATTAACAAATCGACGCTTTCGGCTGCGTGGATTCTGAAGTTCTTTTGAGGATGAAGCGTTCTATCGGATGATAGTGTAGGTAAAAGCTAAAAGCAGCACCAGGGTGTATATCAACCAGGTTTTAATCGGTAAAAGGTCGGTGAGTTGTACGCCTGAGTGTCTTTTGACATACAGATACAAGAGACATTTTTCTGCGATAAAAGCAATGACTGTCCCAAACGCAATTCCCTCCATTCCGAACCAGCGCATCAGAACTACACTGGAAACGATATTGATGGTTAGTTCGATGATGGAAATTCGAAAAATGACATCGTGCCGTTGAAGGGCAAGAACGAGGGTCTGTGGAAAAACCATCCTGGAAATGACCAATAGGCCATAGATGTTGAAAACTGAAGCGCTTTCCTGAAATGCAGGACTAAAAACCAAAGGATATATCCACGAACTCAAAAGGATGAGCAGAATGGAGACCGGGAAGACCACGTGCATGAGTGCAGTGGATTCCTTCTTCAAAGTCATCAAGCCTTCCCGCGTGATCCCTTCCGCTGCAAATCGCGCGACCATGGCCTGCGACATGGCAGCAGCCAGAATTCCGGATAGAGGAAGTTCACGGGCACCGTACCGAAAAAGGGCGAAAGCCTCATTGCCCAGGAAATGACCCACAAGAAAACCATCGATCATCTCTGATGATCCGGAAATAAGCATACTCAGAATAAGCGGAAGAGCCACTTTTCCATGACTGAGGGTCGTACTCATCTTAGGAAAAGCAGTGGTCATTATGTACAACTGTACGACAAGCAGGATGTTTTTCAGTACTGCCAAC
>JBJOER010000191.1:0-3188 GCA_046049215.1 Bacteroidota bacterium
ACAAAATACTTCGGCTCACCCAAAAGAGTGTATCGGGACTTCAAATCAACCCCATGAATTTGCTTACACTGAAGACGGTAAGCAAATCAACGGATCAAGCGAATTAATCTTTCCAGTCGGCGATAAACAGGTTGGTATCGCGTGTTCCGCCATTGTTCCTGTTCGAGGAGAAAATCAGCTTCTTTCCATCAGGTGAAAACATGGGGAATGCATCGAACATTCCGTCGAAGGTGATCTGCTCGAGCTTGGAGGTTTCCAAATCGACCATCCACAAGTTGAAAGGCAATCCGCGGGTGGAAGTGTGGTTCGAAGAAAAGATGACCTTTTTTCCGGATGGATGGAAGAAAGGAGCCCAACAGGCGTTGGGGACATCGGTGATTTTTTTCAGGTCGGAGCCATCCACATTACACGTGTAAAGCTCCATGTGGGTCGGTTGAACCAGGTTTTCCGTCAGTAACTCTTTATACTCCTGCACCTCTTCATCCGTTTTCGGACGGGATGCGCGAAAAATCAACTTCTTACTATCCGGAGAGAAAAACGCACCACCATCATAGCCAAGCTGATCGGTCACTTGCCGAATATTCGATCCATCGGTATTCATGGTGTACAGTTCCAGGTCGCCGGATCGCGTACTGGTGAACACGATAGATTTCCCGTTCGGGGAGACCGTAGCCTCAGCATCATATCCAGGCTGATCCGTCAATTTCCGACGGTTTTTACCATCGAGACCTGCTACGTAAATGTCAAAATCGGGGTAAATGGCCCACACATATTTCCCGTCGGCTCGACGTGGCGGTACTTGAGGACAGGACGCGCTGCCTTCATGGGTGGACGCGTACAAAATCAACGAATCACCCGGCATGAAATACGCACAAGTCGTTCGACCATCACCGGTGCTGATCAGTTGAGGCGGACCTGACTTCATATTGCCCTTGGACAGATCGAAAGCATAGATTTGGTCACAGGAATCACCCCACTGCTTGTTGGTGCTCTGAAACACAATTTTCCTTCCATCGAAACTGAAATATGCCTCTGCATTGTCTCCCCCGAAAGTCAATTGACGAAGGTTCGAAAGGTGCCTTGACTCGCCCGGGTACAGGTAAGTCATGGTATCCATTTGAAGTCCTTGAGAAAGTGACATCGTGCTGATTGTCAGTACTAAAAAAAGTAATACTGGTGTGACTTTATCTCTCATCATGGCTCAAAATTAGGCAATTCAGCCCTTGCCTTAGCGGAGACGCCCATCGATTAAAACAGGCATGATTCTTGACAAAAAGCAAATCACTTTGTATATTTGGGGAACGAAAATGCGGATATGGTTAGTTCCACACAATAAGCAACAACAAACCGACGTTATCCGTTAAATCACCAACTCTATCCAAGCTTAAAACGCCTATCGGGAATAAACCTTTACACATCCATTAGTCCAGTAAACCCACCTTTTAAAAGGAGGAATCCATGTGTAAAGAACAGAAAACCGACCAGGAATTGGTGTGCGCTTTCCTTAACGGAAACGAAGGCACCTTGCAGGATCTTATCCTGCGACACGAACGCAAAGTCTACACCAGCATTTACTTACTGGTCAAAGACCGAACCCTTGCAGACGACCTCTTTCAAGATACATTCATCAAGGTCATCAACACCCTGCGCAGCGGGCATTACAACGAAGAGGGAAAATTCATCTCCTGGGTGCTGCGCATCGCCCACAACCTGGTGATCGATCATTTCAGAAGCCAGAAGCGCATGCCCCTCGTTCACGACACCGAAGAATTTTCGGTTTTCGACACTTTGCATCTACCCGAACAAAATGCCGAGGACAAACTAATGGCGAACCAGGTCAACAACCAGGTACGTCGACTGATCGATGAACTTCCGTTCGACCAAAGGGAGGTGGTGATCATGCGTCACTTTGCCGACATGAGTTTCAAGGAAATCGCCGACGTTACCGGGGTCAGCATCAACACCGCTCTGGGCCGTATGCGCTATGCCTTGATCAACCTCCGGAAAATGATCCACGAAAAGCAGTTGGTCCTGGTTTCCTAGCACAATATTCCGCATAAATGGTGCGTTATAATGTGGAAATTCAAACCCGATCACGCCCATGAATGAACATGTTACTCCTGAGAAAATGCTGCTTTACCTTTACAACGAAACCGAAATGGCGGATTCCGTGATGGTTCAACGCAGTATCGACAACGACCCGGCCATCGAAGAAGAGTTCAACCTGCTCGCAAAAGCACGTAAGATGCTCAACCGGATTGAAATGCATGCTTCGCCTGAAAGCATAGCCTCCGTCCTTGGCTATGCCAGTTTAACCAGGGCACTTCGTTAGTCGACAAAAGTTTCCATTGGTTCGAATGCCGCCTGTGCTACTTTTACGGGCGGCATTCTCCTTTTATGAAACGTGCAGAAAAATTCGAACAGGTCATTTCGTTTTTCCGGAAACACAAGCCCGATGCTGAAACCGAACTGCAATACACCAATCCGTACGAACTGTTAGTTGCAGTGATTTTATCGGCACAGTGTACCGATAAACGTGTCAACCTCGTCACCCCAGCCCTTTTTGAGGCTTACCCGACTGTGGAAACGATGGCCACCGCAGATTCGGACGACCTTTTCCCGTTCATCCGGTCTGTCAGTTATCCAAACAACAAGGCCAAACATCTGGCCGGCATGGCCAGGATGATTGTGAGTGATTTTGGAGGGAATGTACCGTCGGAGGTGGAAGACCTTATTAAGCTGCCAGGGGTTGGAAGGAAGACCGCCAACGTCATTTCATCAGTCGTTTTCAATCGACCTGCCATGGCTGTCGATACTCACGTTTTCCGGGTCTCGGCAAGGATCGGACTGACCGTAGGAGCAAAGACCCCCCTTTCTGCAGAAAAACAACTGATCAAATACCTGCCCGAAGAATGGGTAGCTGTTGCACATCACTGGCTGATTCTACACGGCCGTTACACCTGCCTGGCACGTACACCGAAATGCAGCGAATGCGGACTGACGGAGATTTGTTCCTATTACAATCGAAAAAAGAAATCCGACTCAAACCGCAAGGCCTTGAAAAAGAAATAGCTCAAAAGGGGCGCCGAACCATCAGATGAGGGTAGCCATAAGGAGATTGAGATCACGATAAGGCAATTTACAATAATCGGCCACGAACCGATGCGTTACAGCGCCCTTGTACATAT
>JBJOER010000192.1:0-12044 GCA_046049215.1 Bacteroidota bacterium
CGTGTTCCCGACGCTTCCAACCCCATTCAGCTTTGCGAGTCCAACTTGTGTTTACCTCTTCAAGGAGACGCGGGATAACGACACTATTGACCCTGAAAAAATCCTACTGATCCAGGAGGCGATGAACAGTTCCGGACGCACATCTTCCATTTCTGCACCCATCGCCAGGCCGGCCTCCGGTTTACATGAAATGATCGTCGATCTGCATATTGAAAACATTGTCACTGGTCATCCACCCAAGGGTGAAAGCCAGTTGCTTCAACTTCAGTTGACGCACTTCAAAAAAGAGCTGGACAGGGCCATTCTCGAAGGCTGCCCCGTAGTATACTTCATTCACGGTGTCGGAAACGGTATATTGCGTAAATCCATTCGCAAGGAGCTCGATGTGCTGGGACTCCGCTATTCCGATGGACCTGCCAAGCGCTTCGGACAAGGTGCAACCCGGGTCAATATATGATCTCAGTGTGGTGTTGCATTTTTAACCATCCGACTTACCTTTACCACCATGCAAATCACCTTTCACGGTGCCGCACAGACGGTAACCGGCAGTAAGCATCTGATCACTACCGGCCGCAACAAACGCATCCTTCTGGACTGTGGACTTTTCCAGAACACCGGTGGCGATAACAAGAACATCAACCGCCATTTCGGTTTCGATCCGCTGACGATCGATCTCCTCATTCTCTCTCATGCTCACATCGATCATTCAGGATTGATCCCATTCTTGGTGAATCAGGGTTACCGCGGTCCCATCTACTGTACACCCGCCACCCACGATTTGTGTGAGATCATGCTGGCCGACAGCGCCCATATCCAGGAAAGCGATGTGATGTACGTAAACAAGAAACGCTCCCGAAACGGCCAGCGCCCGATCGATGCCTTATATACGCTGGAGGATGTGAATGAAGCACTGAAATTGTTCAACCCCATTCCACTCGACCAATGGTATGAAGTCGATTCACACATCCGCTTCAGTTTCTCCGACACGGGACACATTCTCGGAAGCGCCGCGATCAACCTTGACCTGGACGAGCCCGAAGGTCGTACCAGGATCTTTTTTTCAGGGGACATCGGCCGGTACAACGACATCATCCTGCGTGATCCGCAACCCTTTCCACAGGCCGATTTTATTATCAGCGAATCGACTTACGGTGACCGCTTGCACGAATCCGGAACAGATGCCCAAAAGCACCTCCTTGAAATTGTCAGAGACACGTGCGTAGCCCGGCAAGGCAAGCTGGTCATTCCAGCATTCAGTCTCGGTCGTACCCAGGAAATCGTTTACACATTGAACCTGTTGTCCAACAGCGGTGAATTACCAAGAATACCGGTCTATGTGGATTCGCCTTTGGCCATCAACGCCACCGCCATCATGTTCAAGCACCGATGGTCGTTCAATCCCGCCATCATTGAAACGATGCAACAGGATCCCGACCCCTTCGGCTTTGACAATCTGGTCTATATCCGTGATACGGATTCATCCAAGGCCCTAAACGATCTGGACGAACCATGCATCATCATCTCTGCCTCCGGAATGCTTGAAGCAGGCCGTATCAAGCACCACATCAAAAACACCATTGGTGATTCGAAAAACACCATCCTGATTGTCGGATTCGTCCCCCCGGGATCGTTGGGCGCACGATTGATCGAGGGACAGCCTGAAGTCAAAATCTTCGGACAACCTTATCCGGTCCGTGCCAAAGTTGAAGTGCTTGCCGCGTATAGCGCCCATGCGGATTACGAAGAAATGATGAGCTATCTAAGGTGCCAGGATGCATCCTCCGTCAAGCGGGTTTTCCTGGTACACGGGGAACCTGAAGCACAACTTTCATTCAAAACACATTTGCATGGAATGGGATTTCGGGACATCGTTATTCCAATGCAGGGTGAATCGTTCTCTCTGGACTGATTTCACAACCGACGACTGACATTTATCATTTGCTTCTGTGACGGAGGTCGTTCGGCACGTCCTTTTCCTGGACTTATTTTGGGTCAACACTAACACCAAAAACCATGAAAAGCAACGAAGGAATGACCGACCGCGTCATCCGTATGTTTCTCGGAGTCGCCATTGCCATGTATTTTGTTTTCCACAACTCACCCTGGGCTTTGGTGGGACTAATTCCATTCATAACCGGAGTCATCGGATTTTGTCCTTTGTACAGCATTTTGGGCATCAACACGAACAAGCCCGAACACGCCTGAGCAGGTCAAACCTATAAAACCCCGCCTTCAACCGGAATTACTCCGGGCGAAGGCGTATTTTCGTAAAGCATGGAAGAAAGAATGGAAAGCGATCTTCAGAATTTGAGGAAGCTGGTGCTGATTGATACGCTCTTCAATCACGTCGCTGAGGGGATTGTCGTATCCGACAATAAGGGAAAGATCAGACTGGTGAATCCATCGGCATGCCGCATGTTCGGATATTCTGAAGACGATCTGACCGGTCAGGCCATTGAAATCCTGATTCCTTCGGAAATGCACGACAAGCACGTCAAAAACCGCGAACATTTCCACAAACACGCTCATTCCAGACCCATGGGTGTCGGTTTGGATCTTCATGCCCGTTCCAAAAGCGGAGCACTCATCCCGGTTGAAATCAGTCTGAGTCCGGTCGTCGTTGACGGTGAACGTTACTTCGTTGCATTCATCATCGATATCACAGTGCGTAAAGAGATCGAAGCCTCCGTTCAGGAAAAACAGAAAGAACTGGAACGGGTAGCCGAGGCCCTGATCTCCACCAATGAAAGTCTTGAACGCAAGGTTTCGGACCGCACTAAAGTGTTGCAGGAAGCCATTCGCGAGCTGGAAAAATCGAGAAGTGACCTTAGTAAAGCCCTGGAGAAAGAGAAAGACCTCAACGATTTAAAATCAAGGTTCATCTCCATGGCTTCTCATGAATTCAGGACACCGCTCACCACCATCCTCAGTTCAGCCAGCCTGGTTTCGGAATACAACGATAATCCTGAACATGCGGAGCGACGGCATAAGCACCTGCTGCGCATCAAATCGGCTGTCAACAATCTGAACGACATCCTCAGCGATTTCCTATCCATCAGCAAACTTGAAGAAGGCAAGATCCGTGCGGAATACGCTGAATTTGACCTGCCTGAAATGGCCCGAGAGGTGGTGACCGATTTGCAACTCAACGCTAAGCCAGGACAACAACTCACTTACTCCCATCAGGGCAGAAACAACATTGTTCTCGACCCAAAACTCCTGAAGAACATCCTGCTCAACTTGCTAAGCAATGCCATCAAGTTCACACCCGAAAATAAAAACGTCCACCTCCGAACAAATGCCTACGATCTGACCATCGGCATTGAAATCGAAGACGAAGGCATCGGCATCAGCGATGACGATCAAAAGCATCTCTTCGAACGTTTCTACCGCGGAAAGAATGCATTCAACATCCAGGGAACCGGACTCGGCCTGCACATCGTCGGAAATTACGTCGATTTGCTCAAAGGCCATATCAGCCTTAAAAGTGAATTAAACAAAGGAACTCTCATCAAAATCACTTTCCCCCACCTCATCGCTTAAACCATGAACCCACGCACCATTTTACTCATTGAAGACAATGCCGATGTCCGCGAAAACACTGCGGAAATCCTTGAACTGGCCAATTACAAGGTGACTACGGCCCCTGACGGAAAAGAAGGGGTTGAATTGGCCCGCACCGAAAATCCCGACCTTATCATCTGCGATATTATGATGCCCGGCCTCGACGGTTTTGGGGTGCTTCATTTGCTCAGTAAGGATCCCAAGCTGGCTACGGTGCCCTTCATCTTCCTCACGGCGAAAGCTGAACGAAGCGACATGCGCAAGGGAATGGATCTCGGGGCAGACGACTATATCACCAAACCGTTTGACAAGACAGAACTACTGAATGCCGTGGAGAGCCGTTTACGGAAATCAGATTTCCTTCACAAGGAATACGGTAAAGACATCGAGGGTCTCGGGTCATTCATCAGTGACATTGCCGGTTCCACGGCGCTGAAAAGATTCCTGGAAGGCAAGCGCAACAATCACTACAAGAAAAAGGAATCCGTTTATCTGGAAGGAAACTATCCCAGCGGCCTGTACTACGTCAACAAAGGGAAAGTCAAGATCTTCAAGACCCACGAGTACGGCAAGGAACTCATCACTGACTTGTTAAAAGAGGGGGACTTTTTCGGCTACATTGCATTGCTGGAAGAAACACCGTACAATGAATCGGCCGAGGCTTTGGAGGATTCGGAGGTTACTTTTATTCCCAAAGAGGAATTCCAAAGCCTGGTATTCGGCAACGTGGCCGTTACCAAGAATTTCCTGAAAATCCTCACGAAAGGGGTTCTCGATAAGCAGGAAAGGTTGCTCAAACTCGCCTACAGTTCGGTGAGGAAGCGTACCGCTGAAGCATTGGTATTGCTCCAGGATAAATACAAGAGCAAAGAATCGGAAAAGTTCGAAATGGCTATCGCCCGCGAAGACCTGGCCAACATCGTTGGTACGGCGACCGAATCACTTATTCGAACCTTGAGTGATTTCAAGGAGGAGAAATTGATCGAGATCAAAGACGGGAAAATTCGGATCATCGATTCCGTGAAATTGAAAAATCTAAAGGCCTGACAACCTATCCTATTAGTCGATAGCCAATGGAAAAGCCCCTGAACGCTTGATCGGTCAGGGGCTTTGTTATGATTCCAGAGATTCGAAGCTCTTCTTAAATAGTAAAATGACCGGTTTCAATCAATATAAATCGGTGTCTTCGGGGTTGGTGCGCTGCTCATTGATGCGCACGGAAAGTTCTGCACCCTCTTCATTTTGCTGACGCAATGTCCAGTTATCAGTAGCTGAGGTTTCCAGCCAAACATTTCCTGACTTCCTGAAGACCTGCGCCGAGAGTCCAAAATCATCAAAGAATTTCGCTTCAAGGTCACTCACCGTCATCGAATCGTTGATGACCAGAACACCTTCGCTTTTTTTCAGCCGACAATCCGAAACGATGCGGTTGTTATCGTGCAGCTGGTTCTTCGCCGAGGCCTCACCTATGGTGTGAGGAGCCTTGAAAAATTCGATTTTCAGAAAAGGAAACAAGGCATTAAAATCCTCCTGCAATTCGAAAAGGTGCCTGTTTTCACTTACGGAAATGCTCATTGATGTATTATTAGGATCTTGATGGTCTTGCATGGTGCACTCGCGCAATGAATGTGTAAATAGTGAAAGGCAATTATGCCTCTTACAACGTGCAAAAATGAGGTCTGGTTTATCTAATCCAAATGACTTTAATCAGTTTTAACAACGCATTGACAATTGTCGTCAAAATTTCATGTTGAATTCCATATAATGAGTGAATACACTCATTGCAATCAAGTACACATAGATATGCCGTTAAAAGTGTGTTCAGCGGGATTGGTTTGCACAGCCCCCTCCCACTCCTACTTATCAGCATAGATTCTAGCGGTTGGAATACACCAAAATATCAACTGATCAAAGTCATTCGCTTGCCTGATTCAGGTAAGCAAGAAGAGCTATGATCGTTCATAACATTGCCTTCCACCGAAGAACACTGTTGTGAGTATTATCAGCATTCAGACAGCCGTTAAGTGCTACCACTGCGGGGCTGACTGCATCACTGAGCACATCCTTTTCGAAGAAAGAGATTTCTGCTGCACAGGATGCAAATTGGTTTATGAAGTCCTTTCGGAGAGGGATCTATGTACATACTATGCTCTTGACGAAAGGCCGGGGAA
Source organism: Bacteroidota bacterium (assembly GCA_046049215.1). Taxonomy (GTDB): domain Bacteria; phylum Bacteroidota; class Bacteroidia; order AKYH767-A; family OLB10; genus JAJTFW01. Next base: position 5,736 of record JBJOER010000192.1, read on the forward strand.
CCGTTTAGCGGAAATCGAGCTGGGCGACCGTTTCGCCTATCTGGATGAGGAGGAGATATCCAACCGACTTTTGTTTTTTCGGGACAACAACACAGCCAGGGTAAGATTCCACATCCCTTCAATGCATTGCAGCAGTTGCATCTGGTTGCTAGAGCACCTTGGGCGATTGCATTCGGGGATTCAGCGCTCACAGGTGGATTTCATTCGGCGTGAGCTCACTATCAGCTACGACCCGGCCACCATCGGCCTGCGAAAAGTGGTCGAGACACTGGTTCGCATCGGATATCCGCCCGAATTGAATTTGAAACAGATCAGCGGAGAGGAAACGCATAAAAAGATTCCTTCCCCGCAACGGATCTACAAGATCGGGTTGGCCGGTTTCGCATTCGGGAATATCATGCTGTTGAGCTTTCCCGAATACTTTTCCGACGGGGTTACGCTTGACCCGGTCCTAAAGAAATGGTTCAGCGCTTTGAACGTGGTGTTAGCCATTCCGGTGTTCTTTTACAGCGCATCGGAATTTCTACAGAACGCCTGGTTAAGCTTCAGGCAGAGGGTCGTCAACATCGATGTACCGATCGCCATCGGTATCGTGGCCATGTTCAGCCGAAGCCTTTATGAGATTATCAGCGGTGCGGGTCCCGGATACATGGATAGCATGACGGGTCTTGTTTTTTTCATGCTGATTGGCCGTAACTTTCAAAGCAAGACCTACCGCTGGCTTTCATTCGAACGCGATTACACGAGCTACTTCCCTATTGCCGTGACCCGCATTGAACCCGCCAAAAGGAGACAAGTTCCGGTACAGGATTTACGGGTGAATGATCGAGTGTTTCTTCGAACGGGTGAGATCATTCCAGCAGATGTACTACTGACCAGTCCGGAAGCCGAATTGGATTACAGTTTCGTGAGCGGTGAATCGGATCCCATAAGAGTACAGCAGGGTGCTCATGTTTATGCAGGAGCCAGGCTTCTTTCGGATCCGGCCGAAGCCGTGGTGATGCAAGAAGTTTCATTGAGTCATCTCACCCGGCTGTGGAATCAGTCCTCCCCCGACCGTCGTCAGAAAAGCGGTTTCCAACGGATGACCGAATCCATCAGCCGTTGGTTCGTGGTCGTTACATTTCTTGTAGCGGCTGCTTCGTTGGCCTACTGGTGGCCGACCGATTCATCGCGGGCTCTGCACGCCTTCAGTTCTGTTTTGGTCATCGCTTGTGCTTGTGCATTGGCGCTTTCTGCTCCATTCACCTTCGGTAACCTGCTTCGCCTGTTGGGCAAGCAGGGTATTTACCTAAAAGATGCAGAAGTGATCGAGCGCCTGGCGGACATCGACACCGTAGTTTTTGATAAAACGGGTACACTTACTGTTAGCGGTGCACATAAACCTTCGTTTTCCGGTGTGGATCTTGACAAAGGCTTAGCCCAGGCCATTGCCTCCGTGGCCTTCTGTTCCACACATCCGTTAAGCAGAGCCATTGCCGCCTGGTTCCAAGCCGGAGGTGTTTCCTTTCTTGAGGTAAAGGACTTCCGTGAAATTCCGGGTATCGGGATAGAAGGATCATGCTCAGGATACCATATCCGGATTGGTCGTCCTTCCGATGGAAAGGCGGAGACAGTTGTCGACAAATCGTATGAATCGCAAAGTCAGCTTTGGGTCAATGGAGTACTTTCCGGAAAGTTCATTTTCGGTAATGTTTACCGGGAAGAGACCGGTGATGTGGTCCGCAGGCTGAAACTCGACGGATACTCTCTTTCCCTGCTAAGCGGAGACCGTGAACATGAGCGAGAGCATATTTCCGGCCTTTTCGGTCAGCAGGAAGGAATCCATTTCAACCTGCTTCCGGATGAAAAGAAGGAGAAAGTGGTGTCGCTGACCCAAAGTGGACGCAAGGTGATGATGGTAGGTGATGGATTGAACGATGCAGGAGCATTGCTTGCCAGCCATACAGGACTTGTCATCACCGACAACGTAAACAACTTCAGTCCCGGTTGCGATGGCATAGTTGAATCGGAACGGTTTTCAAAACTGCCGGCTCTGTTGCAGCTTGCTCGTTCCGCGAAACGTATCGTTATCATCAGTTTCGTCTTGTCACTGCTTTACAATGTGGTGGGGTTGTGGTTTGCAGTCCAGGGAACCTTATCGCCTGTGATCGCTGCCATTCTGATGCCCATCAGCACATCCAGTCTGGTCCTCTATTCGGTGTTGGCCGGTAACCTCTCCATGAAGCGACTTGGTCTGACAAAAATCAGCCGGGATCAAAACACCGGTCAGTAGATGAGGTAGTACCTGAAAATACATTTGCGGGCGATGAGTGTCATCCTTATTCTGATCGTATTCAGCCTGCTGGTCGCCATTTTTTTCCTGTTTGGTTTCCTGTGGTCGGTCAAAACCGGGCAATATGCAGATGATGTTTCTCCGGCGGTCAGGATACTCGGTGATGACAAACCTTCCAACTCCACTGCTACGCAAAAACCTAATCAATAATCAGTATGACCATTGAACGATTCAATTACGACAACAGGATCGTCCGGAATTTCGCTTTGGCCACCATCATCTGGGGCATTGTCGGAATGCTGGTCGGACTCATCATCGCACTTCAGATTCCGTTTCCGGGACTGAATTTCGGCGAAATGACTTTCGGCCGGGTACGTCCAGTGCACACCAACGCGATCATCTTCGCTTTCGTAGGCAACGGCATCTTCATGGGGCTGTATTATTCATTGCAGCGCTTGTGCAAGGCCCGTATGTTCAGCGATGCGCTGAGCAAATTCCATTTCTGGGGTTGGCAGAGCATCATCGTACTTGCTGCAGTCACGCTGCTCAGCGGCGCAACCACCGGCAAAGAATATGCAGAACTTGAATGGCCGATCGATATCCTGATCGCCCTTGTCTGGGTCATTTTCGGTATCAACATGATCGGAACGATCATCAAGCGCCGTGAGCGCCACTTGTATGTCGCTATTTGGTTTTACATCGCTACGTTTATCACGGTAGCAGTACTTCACATCGTCAACTCGATCGAAATACCTGTAAGCCTGTTGAAGTCCTATTCAGCTTACGCCGGCGTACAGGATGCATTGGTCCAATGGTGGTACGGCCACAATGCTGTCGCATTCTTCCTGACAACTCCCTACCTGGGTTTGATGTATTACTTCGTACCCAAGGCGGCGAACCGTCCGGTGTATTCTTACCGCCTATCGATCATCCACTTTTGGGCACTCATTTTCATATACATCTGGGCCGGTCCTCACCACCTCCTCTACTCTGCCCTTCCCGACTGGGCTCAGTCGCTGGGCACCGTATTCTCCATCATGCTGATCGCCCCATCCTGGGGTGGGATGATCAACGGTCTGCTGACCTTACGTGGTGCATGGGACCGTGTTCGTGAAAGCGTTGTTCTCAAGTTCATGGTTGTTGCCATCACGGCCTACGGCATGGCCACTTTCGAGGGACCGATGTTGTCACTAAAGAATGTGAATGCCATTAGTCACTTCACCGACTGGACCATCGCCCACGTCCACATCGGAGGTATGGGCTGGAACGGCATGCTCACCTTCGGTATCCTTTACTGGCTGATTCCCCGCCTGTTCAACACGAAACTGTATTCAGACAAGCTGGCTTCCTTCCACTTCTGGATAGCCACTTTAGGCATCCTATTCTACGCCATACCCATGTACTGGGCCGGATTCACACAAAGCCTGATGTGGAAAGACTTCACACCGGACGGGGTGTTGCGTTATCCGAATTTCCTTGAAACGGTCACCCAACTGATGCCCATGTACAAGCTCCGCGCCCTGGGCGGTGGCATGTTTCTGATCGGAGCATTGGTCATGTTGTACAACCTGGTCAAGACCATGAAGACCGGCAGGTTGCAGGCTGATGAAGCCGCTGAGGCTCCCGCACTGGATCCGAACGAAGTGGAGCATCCGGGCCACTGGCACCGCTGGATCGAGCGCCGTCCGGTGCAGATGATCATCCTTGCCACAATTGCAATCCTGATCGGCGGAATCATCGAATTCATTCCCACCTTCCTTGTCAAATCGAACATACCGACTATAGCCAGCGTCAAGCCTTATACCCCGCTTGAGCTTCAGGGCCGCGACATCTACGTACGGGAAGGCTGTTATACCTGCCATTCGCAGATGGTTCGACCGTTCCGTTCCGAAACCGAGCGTTATGGTGAATATGCCAAAGCCGGCGAATACATTTACGACCACCCCTTCCAATGGGGCTCAAAAAGGACAGGGCCGGATTTGCTCCGCCTGGGAGGTAAGTATCCGAACGTATGGCATTACCACCACATGATCGAACCTACGACCATGTCACCGGGGTCCATCATGCCCGCCTATGGGTTTATGGCTGAAAAGGATCTCGATGTGTCATCCACTCCGGCAAAAATCAGGGCCATGATGAGTTTGGGTGTGCCTTATCCTGAAGGATACGACAAAGAAGCGGCCATGGCAGACCTGAAAAAGCAGGCCGAGTCCATTTCAGCTGATCTAAAGAAAAATGATGTCAACCTGGATGCGGGCAAGGAACTGATTGCTGTGATCGCCTATCTGCAGCGACTGGGTACCGATATCAAAGGATCAACCGTTGCAGAAACACGTTAAGCCATGTTGAGACAAAATCTTGAAAGCATCGCGGGAGTCAGCATCTACCCGATCATCTCCCTGCTCATCTTCTTCCTCTTCTTCGTTGCACTTATCACCTACGTAGTGCGTACTAAAAAACAGTACTTCGACCAGATGAGCGGGCTTCCCTTGCAGAAAAACGAATCCAACAACGAATAAAGCAGTTTCTATGAAAAAGTCAATCTATCGACTGCCGGTCATCCTTTCTGTCCTCTTTCTACAGGGATCAGACGTACTTGCACAAGCAGCGGCAGCAACGGAAAAAGCAGACAAACCTGTGGTTCCGGAAATCTTCTTCAACCCCTCTTTCTACCTGGTTGCATTTGTTTTCATCATCCTGCTCCTGGCCATTGTTTCATTGAGCAAGTCCATTTCCCTACTCACCTATGCGCTTCTTCCGGAAGAACAAAAGCAGAAACTAGTAGCCGAAAAACAAAAAAAGGCCGCAGTTCATGTGGAAGCCGGCACGTTCTGGACACGATTCGACCGTGCGGTTCTCACCAAAGCGGTTCCCGTGGAGAAGGAAGCGGATGTCATGCTTGATCACAACTACGACGGCATCAAAGAACTTGACAACAGCCTTCCTCCCTGGTGGCTGTGGGGATTCTACATCACCATCGTATGGAGTGTGGGATACCTTGTGCACTACCATGTATTCCATACCGGACCATCATCCTCGGAAGAATACACCCAAAGCGTTGTTCTTGCGGAACAGCAATTGGAGGAATACAGAAAGAAGCGCGCCGATCTTGTTACAGCCGATAACGCCCAATTCATCAACACTCCGGAGGAACTGGGAACCGGTAAAGAAATCTATACCAGGAACTGTGTAGCCTGCCACGGTACAGGCGGTGAAGGAACCGTAGGCCCCAACCTGACCGATGAATTCTGGATACACGGCGGAGGTATCAAGAACGTGTTCACGACCGTCAGCAATGGAATACCGGCCAAAGGGATGATATCCTGGAAATCACAACTGAGTCCGAAGCAAATTCAATCCGTGGCTTCTTATGTACTTTCTTTAAAAGGAAGCAACCCTTCCAATCCCAAGGCGGCAGAGGGTGAGAAATGGTTGGACCAGACCGTACCGGCCGGTAACGCAACCGACACCAGCGGAACGGCAACAACCATCCCAACAGCTTCTGCGAGCCTATAAGGCGATCCATCCCTAGCTATGGCGGACAACGAACAATCGGGGAAATGCCAACCCTATGATCCCGAGGGCACCTTTCGGGATAGTGTCGCGACCATCGGCAAAGACGGTAATCGCAATTGGATCTATCCGAAGAAACCTTCCGGTCGGTTTTATGACCGAAGGACGATATTAAGCATTGTCCTCCTTATTCTGATGTTCTCCGGACCTTTCATGAACTGGAACGGACATCCGTTGATGTTATTCAATGTCCTCGAACGGAAGTTCATCATTTTCGGGATCGCATTCTGGCCACAGGATTTTCACCTCTTCGTACTGGCGATGCTCACCTTCGTGGTGTTCATCATCTTGTTCACCTCTTTGTTCGGACGCTTGTGGTGCGGATGGGCCTGTCCGCAGACCATCTTCATGGAGATGCTGTTTCGGAAAATCGAGTACCTGATCGAAGGCGATTATCAGCAACAGAAATCGCTGAACGCGGAGGCGCCCAACCCCAGGAAATTCCGAAAAAAGAGATCGGG
>JBJOER010000193.1:0-8994 GCA_046049215.1 Bacteroidota bacterium
TGTTCGATGGCGATGTCTTTCAATTCGATTTCCATTCCGGTTTCACGGGCCAGGATCAGCAGTTTGCGGGCTACGTCCAATCCGCTCAGATCGACCCGCGGATCGGGTTCGGTATAGCCCAGACGTTTGGCCTCGCGCACGATATCGCTGAATTTTGTTCCGGCACTGAAGGTATTGAAGATGAACGAAAGGGTACCCGAAAGCACCGCCTCGATCCGCAAGATGCGGTCGCCACTGGTGATCAGGTCGTTGAGCGTATTGATCACAGGCAAGCCGGCACCTACGTTGGTTTCGTAAAGGAAGTTCACATTGCGTCGCCTGGCGATCTCCCGAAGGCGAAGGTAACTCTTCATCGACCCGCTGTTCGCCACCTTGTTCGGTGTGACAACGGAAATACTCGACCCCAGGATCGCATCGTAATGCTTCGCTACATCGGGACCACCGGTACAATCGACCAGTACGCTGTTCGGCAGATTCTGCTCCTGCATGCGTTCAATGAAGGCGTCGAGATTGCAGGCATCGCCTTGCTGAAGATGGTCCTTGTAGTTGGAAAGGGAAATTCCCGAGGGATTGAAATGCATGGTCCTGCTATTGGCGATGCCCGCCAACACGATGTCAAGGGAGCGGGAACTTCGCAGATAGGCAAGTTGTGCGGCAATCTGATTTATCAATGTACCACCGATCAATCCGGTTCCTACCAGATAAACGGAAAGTGTCTTGACTCCTGAGAGGAAGAACGATTGATGGATCGTATTCAGTGCTTTCGTCAGCTGATCATGCTGGATGACCACGGATATATTCAATTCACTCGATCCCTGCGCGGTGGCCACCACGCTGATGCCGTTACGTCCCAGCGCATTAAACAGACGTCCGCTCACACCGGGCTGGTTACGCATATTCTCACCGATGACGGCCAGAACCGAAAGTCCTTCCTCCACACGGACGGGATCGATCAGGCGCGACTTCATTTCGAGTGCGAAAGCCGATTCAATCGCTTCACGCGCCGGTTGTGCATCCTCGGGACGAACAGCGAAACTGATGGTATGTTCAGACGAACCTTGGGTGATCAGGATGACGTTCACCCTGGCCTGATAGATGGCACCGAACAAGCGTGCCGATATTCCTGCAACGCCCACCATACCGCTTCCACTGAGGGTAAGCAGGGCGACGTGATCGATGGAAGAAATCCCCTTCACGAGGTAATCGTTCCCACCGGGCTTCACCGAAATGAAAGTACCGGGGTGTTCCGGCTTGAAGGTATTCTTGATGCGTAGCGGGATCTTCTTGTCGAGGGCAGGTTGGATGGTTGGCGGATGGATCACCTTCGCACCGAAATGCGAAAGCTCCATTGCCTCATTGTAGGTCATGGTCGGTACGCTGAAGGCCTTCTTCACCTTGCGCGGATCAGCGGTCATCACTCCGTCCACATCGGTCCAGATCTGGATCTCAGTCGCACTGACGGCCGCTCCGAAAATAGCTGCCGAGTAATCCGAACCGCCACGTCCCAGGGTTGTCATTTCCCCTTTCTGTGTAGAGCCGATGAACCCGGTGATCACTGCATGGCCTTTCAGTTTACGGAAATGCTCCCGGATGCGTTGGTTGGTTGCGTTGAAGTCGACCCGGGCGCCACCAAACTGCTCGTCGGTGCGCACCAGTTGACGGGCATCCAGGTAAGTGGAAGCGATACCATTGGCATTGAAGTAAGCAGCGATGATTGAAGCGGAAAGCACTTCGCCCTGCCCGCTTACGAAGTCGAGGGTACGGGGCGAAAGTTCCTTGACGAGGTAAATACCGTGCAACAGGTCGTGCAGTTCGCTGAACACCCCTTCCACATAATCGTAGAGGGCTTTGTCGCGACGCAGGCCGAGTTCACGGATGCAGGCCGTATGACGCTCCCGCACTTTGTCGAACACCTCGATGTACTCGTCCTTGCGGCGGGCCGCCAGGCGACTCATACGGATGAGGTCGTCGGTTACACCACCGAAAGCGGAGAACACCACCGCTGCTTTGGATTTTCTGTTCAGGCCGCGGATGATCTCCGCGACACCCCGGATGCGCTCAGCGGAGGCCACTGAGCTGCCGCCAAATTTCAATACGATCATAATGATTGGGTCAAGTGCTTTTTTTACGGCAGCCGGGGTGAAATGTTTCCATATCCCGTCGGATTTTACCACACGGTCCTGTTTGCGGAACAACCCTCAAAACCGTTTGGGAGGAAAACCTGCTTATCTTTAGACCAACAAACAATCCCATCACACATGAAAAAAACCTTTACCCTCTTCACCCTTCTCCTGCTTGGCATCGTTTCGGCCAATGCCCAAAACGACACCCTGCTTTACGAAAACTTCAATGATTCCACCGTCGAATTGACCTGGGCCACCATCAACAATGGCAACGACACGGTGTTCGTCAGCCTGGATGCGGATGGCTTTAACGATGCGAACGGACGTCCGGCCAACTGGTTCTGGAGTGCGACGGCATTCGCCGGCGACGATACCACCGGATGCATCTTCAGCTCTTCGTGGTTCGATGTGGTGGCCATCTGCGCCAATTACTTCATCACCCCTCCGGTGCAGATCAACGGCAACACCGCCCAACTGAGCTGGCGTTCGGCTCCCCGCCAGACTCCGCGGTATGTAGACGGATACAAGGTGTTGGTGTCGACCACCGACAACCTGGAAACCAGCTTCACTGACACGCTGTTCGTAGCCGGAGAATTTATTTCCGGATCATCCACTAACGGATTCAACTATGCGGCATACTCATTCACTCCCGGTTTCATTCACGGATCCGACTCCACCTACATCGAATTTCCGGGAAGCACCACCACTGATTCTGCCAACGCCATCGGTTTACTTCGTCCCTTCACGGCCAGCCTGGCACAGTACGCAGGCCAAACCATCTACATCGCCTGGCTGCACGATTCAGAAGACGACAATCTGATCGCAGTTGACGACATCCTTGTGACCGGACAAGCCGCACAGGGAATCGCAGAAAGCGAGTTGCTCAGCAACGCCGTCCTTTACCCGAATCCAGCAACAACAGCCACGACTTTGCGTTTCAGCGGCACGAAAGCCGGACAAGCCAGCCTACGCGTATATGCTTTGGACGGAAGCCTGAAGATGTTCACCAATGCGACGCTTAGCGGTTTCACCCAGGAGATCGGCATACCTACAGCTGAACTTTCTGCCGGAAACTACATTGTTGTAGCTGAAAGCAACGGAGCAATGACCCGTTTGCCTCTGGTAGTAACACGTTGATTCCATCACCAGTTCAACACCCAAAAGCCGTCCCAGTTCCGGGACGGCTTTCTTATTGATAGGAGTTCAATGCAATCCGATGCCTGGTGCAGAGTAAGCTCATCATGGATCGATCCGCAGGTCAATACAAATGTGGGAGAGGAAAGTACCAAGGCGAATCAAGCCAAGCGGTTCCATCCGAAAAAACACAAGCGTAGTCTCGACCGAGAAATCAGGGCCGTGGTAGAAAGTATCGAACCGCTTAGCAGAAATAGGATTTCAATCCTTCACACACCGCACGGAAAACCCATTGGCCTTTTCATAGTCGAAAGCGCCGATGGCATCAACAGAATGTCCAAGGAAAAAGACATGAGCGTTGACCGTATTGGTTGAGGAAGAACTCCACCAATAACCGGTCAAGCTCTTGGAAGCAAATGGAAGTACCGAGGTCGTATCGTATCCAAGCCTTGTTCCCCCGGGCAATGCCGTAAAGCCGCTGCTGTTCGTAGCGCCGAGATTCGGAGTAGACCAATAGCCGGTAGTCGATTGTATCGTTCCTGTATCTTTAAGTGCACCGCCGACAGAAACCGAGGTACCGGCCAAATGGGTTTCCAAGGCCTCCCATTCCGACTGTGCCGGGACATGCCAACCCGATGGACATAAACCACGAGCATCTGCAACCGCATAGTAATTGTACAGCTTACCATAAACGGAATCCATCGCAGTATCAAATCCATAATGCACCCATGCTCCCGAGGTGGTACTTCTCCACTCGGACTTAGTGAGACCCGTGAGTATGGAATCACCATTCCTGTACCTGGTTGTACGAAGATTCTCCTTCAACCAACATTGACCGCCGATGGAAACCACATGATAGACATGTCCATCGATATCGGCGGCAATGGAATCGCCGGCAACACTGCATACGGCTTTGTTTTGATCATCGTCCTTGTTCGCTTTTTCGCATGAAACAGCCGTTAGTAAAACCAGCAGTAGAAGAAGCAGTTGATGAAGTCGAATCATGGCTTGATGAAAGTGTGAAAATACATCATGCCGGATCAACCGGGAACATCCGGCAAACAGGGCTCCCAAACCGACGACCGGACCATGTCTGACCCAAATCAATATATATTACTGATTTTCAATTATTTTAACCATATTCAATCATATTTTTTGCCTGAACAAATTCATGCCGTATATTTGCACCCCCTTTGGGAGCATAGCTCAGCTGGTTCAGAGCACCTGCCTTACAAGCAGGGGGTCACAGGTTCGAACCCTGTTGCTCCCACCAAGCCCCGGAATTTTCCGGGGTTTTATTTTTTATGCACTATTTATATATCATTTTTAGCCACGTAGCGAACAAGTATTATGTGGGGGAAACCAATGATCTGAAGCGTCGAATGGACGAACATGTCAATGCATTCTTTAAAGGGAGTTTTACTGCCAGAGCAAGCGATTGGGAACTGAGACTATGCATAGAATTTGATGACATCCTTAAAGCCAGAAATGCTGAAGCCTTTATAAAAAGGATGAACTCAAGAAAATTCATCGAAAAACTGATTCAGGACGCTGAGTGGTTCAGAATAAAATTTAATAGCTGAGGGTCGCATCCCGAGACTTCGGGAGCGAGGCTTCGCGACGAACCCTGTTGCTCCCACTACAAAATCCGGAACATCTCCGGGATTTTTCATTTCAGCCCTTTTCAATAAAAGGGGTCGGCTGGTTCAGAACATCCCGTCTTTTACGGGCGGGTCACACCTTGAGACTTCGCAAGCGAAGCACCTCGACGAACCCCGTTGCTCCCACATTGAAAATCTAACTTTTAGAGAGGCTATTCGGGGTCTCTCGCTTTTTGTGTGACGATTTGTGTGACAGTTAAGAGAAAACTAACGCCCGTTTTCAAGGGGATTCGATGGGCCTGCTCGAATTCCAACTCCCCTGTTCCCTTTTGTCTTAAAACCCAATTAACTGGAGGTTTTTATGTTTGAGGTTGAGTTTGTTTAAGTGTTGATGTTCACCACCTGGCCGAAGGAAGTCAGTTAGCTACAAATTGTAGTCAACTGAAATCAGAGTTCTTAGCCCGAAAAAAATCAAATCACCCAAAAAAGTAGTTCATGCTTGCAAGAACGAAATTCACTTGTGCAAACGATTGAAAAACCTTCACGCTTGCTGTTCCTGTCTGCGGTGATATTCATCGTCGGTTGCAGCATGCCGGGAGCCAAACTGAACGACCGTCCTGCATACATCAAGCTTGTTCAAGATTCTTTTGCAACAACCCTTGACTTCGATGCGGTAAAAGCCCGCTACGATACCTTGATCCCTATCATGGGCGGGTGGTTCATCACTTGTGACAGCTTCAACTACGCGGCTTACAAGAAAATGATACCTGAAGTGCTCCCCGAAGATTCCTTAAACAACAACTGGCCTTCGATCCTTCGGCATGTGGCGGACGGATTGGATGGGTTTACGCCGGAAGTAAAAAAATGGGGAGTGATCGACAGTACCGGGAGGATCATCATCCCCATCATGTGCGACGGAGTAAGGGAGCTGGATAACGGACAAGGTGTTTTTTCGATCTACAAGGGAAGTCTCTCCTTGAATACGGGTCTTCCCAGGTACAACTATTCCGGGTATTATTTCTTCTTTAATTCGGACGGACAGATAAAAAACGATGGTAAACTCTTTTCCATAACCACCGTTTTTGTTGGTGATTTTCACCAATCGGAATTCGTGATTGAAAATGGACACACCTTTTATCTGCCGGCGGAGTACCACATCCCCAACAAGAAGGTCAGAGGAGCCGTGAGCAAAGTACCCTATGGTAAGTGAGAGTCTTTTGGTTTGACAATAATTGACAGAAACGAACTACCTGAATATCAAACTCACAACCCCGCGTCGCAATGTCCTTTTTTCCACCACTTCGAGCAGGTAAACTCCGGAGGAGAGTTCGTTGCGCTGCAGCTGCAGCGCAGGACCACAAACTGTACCGCATACAAGCGTAGATTTTCCGCTGATGTCGAAGATCCTGTACACATACTCCTCACCTGCACTGCTGTTACCCAGAGTCACGGTGAACTGGTCCTGAATAGGCTGAGGCGTGATTTGCAGGTTCAAGTGTGTTTCGGCTACAGGCACAGTGAGTCCCGTGCTGAGATCGCTGAAGGTGGTGAGCGTGGTATTGGTGATGACCGGAGCATTGGCATCGAAGAAGATGGCCGCCGTGTTATTCACCACGGTAGGATCTGCGTTGTTGCCATTACCCGTACAACGGAACAGCACATACCCGTGGCTGGCCGGCTCATTCACGTTGCTGTCGGGAAGCAAGATGTTGGTGAAATGAAAACGCAGTACATTCCCGCTATCCCGCTGCATCCAGCAAGGATGCGAGGAGGCGATGAATTGCACGCTGTTGGCATCGAGTCCGGGAGCAAGCGTATCGGTAATGAAGACATTGAAAGCCGTATCGTTGCCGGTGTTCTGGAAACGGATCATGTAGCGGAGTTCGCTATCCATGCTTACCCGGTGCGAAACGCCGTCCCCTTCGGGACTCACGCCCTTGTCGTTCGGATCAAACGAACAGAGGACTGTCACCTGCTGGCTAAGCGTGTCGGTAGAAACCGTATTTCCGGCATTATCTAGGGAATTCGCAATGGTTACGAGCTGCAAGGTACTTCCTGCACCTGGAAGGAGGAAGGCGGAGGCGTAGGTTCGGCGCTCTCCAGGCAAGAGGGAATCATATTCGAAAATCAGGGTATTACCGCTTAACGATGAAGGGGGCTGTGACGACACGAAATTCATGGACGGATCGAATTGCAGGCGCACCTCGCCGGAGTCGATCACCGTGCCGTTGTTCACTAATGTGGTGTAAAAGGTACTGGCCGTGTTGCAGCGCGGCAAGGGACAATATGTATATGCATCCGGAATGATCACGAACGAATCGACTTGCAGTGGGAAATCGAAACCCGTGAGTGAAGTACTGCCCAACACCACATTGAAAGTACCGGATCCGCTGCTTACAGAATACAATGGATCTGAAACGTAACTTATCGTATAGTTTCCCGGAGCAGCCGGGAAAAAATACTCCCCTTGCAGGTTGCTGTAGGCCAGCAATCCTGAAGGTTGGCAAAGCACCTGCCGGTATGGAACCGGATAATCGCCGGTGGTAAAGGACTGGTTGTTGTCGTTATCAACGTAGACAAGTCCCGACATATACCCCTGGTTATTGAGCGTGCTACCTAGGAAAATTGTATCGAACACATTGCATCCGGCCGCATCCGTTACATAAAGGAAATACACACCCGCTTGCAGGTTAGTTACAGAATTGAAGAAGGTGCCATTCGACCAATTATAGGTGTAAGGAGGAGTACCCCCGCTCACCTGGGCGAGGATGCTTCCGTCGCTGCAGGTGGGGCAGGTAGGGTTGTTCTGTTGAAACTGCAGGCTCAGGGGTCCGTTGTTGGGACCACTTACCATACCGTTCAGCATACCGGTGCACAGCGTATTGTTCCCGTCGGTAACGCTCACCATGAACTGACCCGGACAGGCGTTAGTGATCAGCAGGGGCGCCCCCGTGATGCTTCCGTAGGGCTGCCCGTTGAAATTCACCGCATAGGGAGGTTGTCCTCCAGAGAACACCACCTCCACCGATCCATTGCATAGGCCGCAGGTTGCAGGTTGCGGTGAGCTCACCGAAACAAAACATTGGGCGCTCAGCTGTTGCATTGACAAAACCAACACCAGGCAACAAAGGAACTGTTTCATAGATTTTTTTTGAATCAACACTTAAAGCTAAATAAAAACACCTTGCGAGCTCACGTGTACAGCCCAAAAAAAACACACTTAGAAGCCTTGCGTCCAGCTGGCTTGAATCAATCGCACAGCTGATATAGAAAAATGGTAATTTCAACCTATCCCTTCTTGTCAATTCCCTCATGGCCAAACCCGCTTCGAAAAAAAAAGCCACACCAAGCACAGGTAACCACACCGGCTGGATCACCGCCCTATTGTTGGGAGCTGTACTCCTACTCTACGGTTCCTCCCTCTCCTTCGATTTCACCCTCGACGATGACCTGTTCATCCGCAACCATCCACTGGTTCAAAAAGGCGTGGCCGGGATTCCCGGAAGCTTTACGGAGGGCAGCACCTCGCACTTCAAGGGATCGAACTTCGAGATCTACCGGCCTTTCCTGCTTAGCGCGTTCTGCATCCAGAAAAGCCTGTTCGGTTTTCAGCCGGGAGGGTACCACTTCGTCAGCATCCTCCTCTATGCTGCACTGGCCATTGTGCTGTTCCGGTTGCTGCGCATGCTGTTCCCGAGCGTACACGAGCGCTACCTGGCATTCATCGCCTTGCTGTTTGTGGTGCATCCTATACACACCGAAGTGGTGGCCAATGTAAAAAGCCAGGACGAGCTGTGGGCGGCCCTCTTCAACCTGGGGGCATTGTCGCTTTTCGTCCGTGCCCTGCGTGAGCCGGCGAGGGAAATGCGGCACCTGGGACTCGCCACGCTGCTCTACCTGGGCGGACTCTTCTCCAAAGAGAGTTCCGTAGCCTTCGCCGTGATCTTTCCCTTGACCTACCTGCTGGTCAAGCCGGGCAGCATCGGCCGTGGATTCAAGATGCTTGCGCCGATCGCACTGTCTGCTGGCATTTTCCTCCTGGCACGGCATTTCGCTTTGCAGGGCATCGTGCAGGAGAATGAAACGACCATCCTTGAGAATGTGCTGTATGGAGCACAAGACCCCGGCACGCTTTG
>JBJOER010000194.1:0-16312 GCA_046049215.1 Bacteroidota bacterium
CCCTCTTATTTTCTATTGCATTTATATTGTTTTCCGTCGGGTGCGATTCGAACGACGAAACCGTTGTTCCGGACCCGCAGGGTGAATACATCACTTTCGGGATTCCTCCAGGATTTCCACAACCTGTTTATAGTTTCCAAAACAACCCGCTTACCCAGGAGGGATTTGAGCTGGGCAGGAAATTGTTCTACGATCCTATCCTCAGTCGCGACAGCACCGTTTCTTGCGGCAGCTGTCACCAGCAGAGCGTCGCCTTCGCGCATGCCGATCATCAATTCAGCCATGGAATTGATGATTTGATTGGTACTAGGAATTCGCCCGGATTGTACAATCTCGCCTGGTTCCCCAACTTCATGTGGGACGGTGGTGTGAACCATTTGGAGGTTCAACCCCTGGCTCCAATTACCAATCCGGTTGAAATGGACGAGACCATGGCCAATGTGTTGGTCAAGCTCCGTAGAAACCAGACGTACAGGAGCCTTTTCCTTTCCGCCTTCGACAGTGACAGCATCACCACGCAACGGGTGATGTATGCCATGGCGCAGTTCATGGGTGCGATGGTTTCAGCATCCTCCAGGTATGATCAGTATAGGCAGGGTGCCGGCTCTTTCAGCCCGAGCGAAACCAATGGCCTTAACCTCTTTCGGACACATTGCGAAAGCTGTCACAAAGAACCTCTGATGACCGATATGCAGTTCCGCAACAACGGATTGGATGCTCAATTCGCATCTGATCCCGGAAGGGCCATGATCACCGGTATGCCTCAGGATTCAGGGTTGTTCCGTGTCCCGTCACTTAGGAATGTAGCGCTCACAAAGCCTTATATGCACGACGGACGCTTTTCATCCCTTACTCAGGTGTTGAATCATTACTCAACCGGTATCGTGCAGAGCTCTACACTGGATCCGCATTTCAGCAGCGGCTCCATACCGCTTACTTCGCAGGATAAAACCGATATAATTGCCTTTTTATACACCCTGACCGACCAGCGTTTTATCAGCGATCGACGGTTTTCGGAAGTGCAATGATCCGCAAACCGATCGTGGAGAGTTCTGATTCACGATCCGGCCTTGTTGTCAACATTCGCGTGTAGAAAAGTGAACACAGGCCTGTACCAATGTCCTGGGCCATTGAAGGTACATTTGACAAACACCTGTATTGAAAAGGGTAGTCGGATCTTCAGTCTTCGCATTGTTGCTCTTGTTGTTAATCGCAGCAGGTTACTTTTATTTTCAAGCGAAAAGAGATGACCGCGGTTCTGTTTTAATGGCAGTGCCGTCCGATGCACTTTTTCTTTTGACCTGCCATCCCGGCTCAGGAGAGTTAAGGCAATTTAGCCAAACCGATTTTTTTAGGAGCGATGACGTGAACGATTGGGAGTACAAGGCTTCCAATGTCTTATCGGAACTGGATTCTTTGGCCGCTAGCAATGAAAAATGGAGTAGGATTTTTGACCAATCTCCCTTGTACCTGAGTGGTCATCACAGCGGAAACGGAGAAGTGGGGGTGATCTATTATTTCTCGATTCATCAGGCAATAGTGGCTTCTTTGGACAAGCTTTGCTTTTCCCTGGTCAAGGCCAAAGACGCGGTCAGGCTTCGGCGTTCCGGCCAGGTCGAGATTCACGATCTGGTGACCCGTGATGGTCGTTCATTTTCCTGGACGATTTCACAGGGTGTATTCATGTGTACGTTCACCCCTTATTTGCTCGAGGATGCACTCCGTCAGCAAGCTCAGGAACTTTCCTCGACCATGGTGACGACCATGCCTGATTTCATTCAGGAAAGTGCCAATTCGTTGACCCTGGCCGTTCGGTATTCATTCGTCACCCGATTTCTTGACACGCAACTGAAGAGTGATGCCAAACGATTGCTGAAGCCCCTGTCGCGTTTTGGTGAGTGGACGATCCTCTCCTTGGAAATTTCCGGGCAATCGTTGGCGTTTCACGGTCAGACAATCCCTGCAGATACCTTCTCTTTCGTCCGTCTATTCACCACGCAACGTCCGGTCAAGTGGACCGTAATCCGGAATTTGCCAGTCAACACGTTGAGTTGTATCGCATGGGCCATGGATGATCCGGCGGATTTCATTCAGCAGTTGAACAGGGACGGCGTAGCTGGCAGCCCGGAAGATGTCAGGCTCAGGGATCATTTCAAACCCTGGGTTGGACAGGAGATCGCAATGGTTGTTCAACGCCAATTCACGGATTCTGTACGGGATCAGCCTATCGCCCTATTCCGGATTCGCAATGAGCAGGCCTGCCGGTCATATCTAAGACTTTTGGAGGGAGAATCGGGAAGTCGGGAGGAGACCTATCTCGGTATACCAATTCGATTGATTCAACGCCCGGGGATTTTGAAGTCCGTTTTCGGTCCGGTTTTCGAACCGGTCAACAGGTTTTATTATTCCATCATCGATGGCTATCTGGTAGTGGCCAATCAGGCTTCCGCACTGCGTGGATTTATCGATGCGTATAAGAGCGGTAATCGGTTGGTTGGGGATCCGAGGTTCCTGCTCGCATTCTCGAAAATTCCGGAAAAAGGCAACACACTTTTCTTTGTTGACCTTTCCAAGTACGAGCGCAATGCTCCCGGGTTTTTAAAGGACAAAACAAACGACTGGATTCCTCAAGTCGCTTCCAGTGCCCATCGTCTTGGAATATTCTTGTTTTCCATGCATCAGTCCAATGGCATTTTCCTAACCCAAGGGGTGCTTGAGCACATTGGTGAGAATCGGGATTCCACACATATACATCAACCAACTCCTTCTGATTCTGTTCAGGAAACCACATTGCCATCCGCATTGTAGTGTTTTGAATTCCCGGTCTGTTCATCAATCGAATTTCGCGGATTGGGTTGAGTGAAGTACGGGATTGACTTTTGTGACTGTAAGCCGTATCTTTTAAATTAATTCATGTGTTATGGAATTGAACCGAACTTGTGTTCGAATTAATCCAGGCAAGAAGTAACAAATACTTCAGACCGCCCACCATTTTTCAGAATGCGGTTTCGGGATTGTGACTTTCCATTTCCTTTTTCTCCTTTTTCTCCCTTTTCTCCCTTTTCTCCCTTTTCAATAACCGAAGGTCTTAATTGGACGCCCGCCAATCGTAATATGCTGCTGACCAATAAATTGGTATAAGTAAAATTAAAATTGGCGAAATTTGCCATAATTATCATGTGTTCACTTATTTGTAAGTGTATTTTCTATTGACACAAAGATGTTCTTTTTGTAAATTGTTGAAAAATAACCAATTAAAAAAATAAACCCCTAAAAACTAAAACTTATGAAAAAGCAATCATTTCTCTTCAAACAGGATTCTGTATTCAAGGCTTGCATTAAAGCACTAACCAAGCGCGAATTCAGTATTGTGGACAAGGATGCCAGTGTGGGGCGGATTCAGGCTTCGTCAGGTGGCGGGATTTTTGAGCCCAAGATCATGGTGGAAATTCTCATTGAGGGAACAGAGGAGAATGCATCCAGTGTGAACATTCGGACTAAGGTGTTAAAGCAAGGGCTGTTCAGTAAGAAAATGGACTCCTTCATGGAAGAGCGCTTCATAGACACCCTTTACAAGTTCATTTCTCCACGTACAAGCTACTTTATGGAAATGAATCAGCTGGCAGCGAATGCTGCTTAAAGGGCAAATTCCAGAGGTTCGCGATTGATTCTGTGGAAGCTTGGAAAAGCTTCTTCATGGAAGACGTATGGCATCACCGCAAGTCGATTGTGAGGCTTTGAAGGATGATGCTGTTCCTTCGGTTGGGGTTTGACAATCACAACCCGGCATATAAAAAAGGCCGCGCAATCGTGCGCAGCCTTTGATCTGACTTTTCGTAGTGATGATTATTCTAATGTGAAATCAACCCTGCGGTTCATGGGGTTCAATGATTTGGCAACAGGTTCGTTCTTCCCTTTGCTTTCCGTACGGATGCGTGCAACATCAATTCCATAGTGGCTGGTCAAGTGCTGCTTGATATTTTCGGCCCTGCGCTGACCCAGGCGAATATTTTCCTCTACACTGCCTGAAGAGTCGCAGTTTCCGATGATCTTGAGTTTGATATTCGGATTGGCGCGCATGGCGCGTGCAATGGTCAGCAATCGGTCGTGATAAATGGATTTCACTGAAGATGATCCCATGTCGAAGAATACGGAGGGCAAATACCCGGTTCCGCGACCGGCGACACCTGATGTTCCAGAAGCTCCCGATACCCCGCCGGCTTCGGCATATCCGATAGCCGAGCTGTCACCGTTTGCTACATCGTTTCCGGAAATTCCGCCGGCTCCGTATTCACCCGGAGGCGCAAGTGTAATTCCCTGGAAATTGATAACGGCTCCGGGAGGGGTATTCGGTTCGAGGTCCCGGCTATCAGGCACACCGTCACCATCGGTATCCAATTCCTGACCCAAAGCATCCACTTTCGCCCCCTTTGGTGTGAATGGATCGGCATCATTCATGTCGATTATTCCGTCAGCATCCGTATCGATGGCAGTGCCATCACCGTATACTTTCGCGCCTTCGGGTGTGTTGTTGTCCTTGTCAAAAAGGTCCGATATACCGTCATTGTCCTTGTCGCCGGAGACAATGTCAATCTTCTCTTTCAGGTCTGCGATGTCATTATACACCACCTCCATCGGATTGACCCATTCCATTGGCTTGTTCTTCTTGCCGAAGGTGTAATGCACACCGATGGTGAACATGGCATAGTTATCAGTTTCCGAATTGACCTTTCGCGTGGCATCAACGTTGTCAGAAAACGTTTTTCGGTATTCAAGTGCGGCACCTATGCTGATCTTGTTGATGTTGTATTTAAAGCCAAAACTGAACGGAATCATCAGTTCAGTGATCTTACCGGATGAGCGCTCGACTGCTGTCGACGCCGAGTCACGACGAACATCAGTGTCGAAGCCGAAGAATCCAATACCAAGGCTTGTGGTGAGGTGGAAGTTTTTATTGCGATTGAGGAAGGAGATGTTTCCGAAATTGTAAACCAGCTCAAGGGTTCCCTCGTTTACCGCAGTACTGTATTTGACCGGCCATTTTTTCAGTGAATCTATGAGCGATCCTTCCGAATCAAACTTGTTCAGGTATTCGTCATCGTATCCCTCGAAACGAGTGAACATTCCCCGGCCACGGATGCCTATCGAATGCGTGATCTGGTATTGCGCGCTTAGACCGAAAGCAGGGAGAAACATGCCCTGATTCAAATAGCGGTTATTGTTGCCTCCGGAGCCTTTGAGAAAATCAGAGAAGAGGTAACTCGCACCGACATGAATGCCTGCAGACACACGATCGAAGTCGGTCGTTCGGGGTAGACCGTATGCAGTGGTAGCGCCCGCCTCCGTGTCTTGTGCTTGAAGTTGCTGAAGCATTCCAAGGACAGAGAGAATGCAAAGCAAAAGTGTTTTAAATTTCATTGGTTTGGTTTGATTGTGGTGGCAATATTAAACATATTTTCTCATTGCAAACCCCAATCCCGGAGGGGGAAGTCATGGACGAAAAGTGATGTGCTTTATTCCTTTGTTTGTTTCGTTCGATAAAACATCCAAAATGAATCGCAAATGCGAGGGGTCATTGACAAAGTCCAAGTTGTCCGAATCGATGATTATAACGCTATGATTTTCAATGGTTTTTAAATGGTTCAAATAGCGGTGACTGATTTTGTCAAGATAATCCGCCGAGATTTCCTGTTCGTAAGGTCTTCCTCGTTTGCGTATGTTTTCAAGCAGTTTGCCAGAGTTTTTATGTAAGTACACCAACAAATCAGGTTGTTTCAACCCACCTTCGATCATTCGAAAGAACCGTGTGAATAAATCAAGCTCGTCACCCTTCAGATTGACACTGGCGAAAAGAAGACTTTTTTCGAAAATATAATCACCGACCAATTTCTGACCCGCTGAAAGCGCAATCTGTTGTTCGCGGTGGATCTGACCATAGCGTTCGGCAAGGAACGACATCTCCAATGGAAAGGCGAACCGTTCGGGCTCTTTGTAGAATTGGGGAAGGAAGGTGTTTTCCGCAAAGGACTCCAGGACCAGGTTGGTGTTGAAAATCCTCGAGAGGATGGTTGCTAACGAAGTTTTACCTGCACCAATGTTGCCTTCAATGACAAGGTATGGATGTTTGAGCGGATTCTCGTTCATGCGTGCAATTCGAACAGGTTGACCTCGCCTCGGTCGGTGCAGGATTCCAAAAGTTGCAGATGTGTCTTGCCGGATTCAGGATGAATCATTGCCGGGTAGGTTTCACACAATGGAATCAGTGTGAAACGTCTCGAAGGTATGCCCGGATGCGGTACCCGCAAGCTGGGCTCATTGATGATCCGGTCGTCTAAATACAATAGGTCGATATCGATGATTCTAGGTCCCCATTTTTCTTCCCGAACCCTACCTGCGGACTTTTCATGGGAAAGGCATTTCTCCAGAATGGAAAATGGGTCGATGGAGGTGCGTATGCCTACGACTTGGTTCAAAAAAACGGGCTGATCAGTTTTACCCCAGGGCGCGCTTTCATAAATCGACGAGACGGTTTCGGGTTGTCCTATTTCAGAATGCAGGAACTGCATTGCTTTTTCAAGTGAGTCCGGACGATCGCCTACGTTGCTCCCAAGAAGAAATATTGCAAGTTGTTTCATTGCAGTACTGCTTACAGGGTTTTTAATAGGAAGTCGGTCATTTTGGTATATAGATGTAATCTTGTTGCCCCGCCGGAGATACCATGGTTCTTGTTAGGGTAGATGAACTGTTCGAAGGGCTTGTTTGCTTTGACAAGTGCGGTGACAAAATCCATGGTGTTCTGCATGTGGACATTGTCATCCGTTGAGCCGTGAACCAAAAGGAAATTACCTTTCAGATTCTTTGCGAAGTTGATCGGTGAATTTTCATCGTATCCCTTGGGGTTTTCCTGAGGTGTCTGAAGGTATCTTTCTGTGTATATGCTGTCGTAATACCGCCATGTGGTCACCGGGGCCACAGCGATTCCGGATTTGAAAACACCTCCGCCTTTGGTCAGCAGCAGCGAAGTCATGTACCCTCCGAAACTCCAACCCCAGACACCGATTCGGCCGGAATCGACCCATGGCTTACTCCTCAGGAAACTGACGGCGTCCAACTGATCCAATACTTCGGGGCCACCCATGTCCTTGTAGATGCAGTTGGCGAAATCAAGTCCGCGACCGGGTGTGCCTCTGTTGTCAAAACTTGCAACAATGATCCCTTTTTGAGCAAGCATCTGGTGCCATAGGTAGTTGGGGCCGTCCCAGTCGTCGGTGACGGTTTGTACGCCCGGTCCGCCATAGACGTGCATGAGCACCGGATAGGTTTTCGAAGAATCGAAGTCGGGCGGGTAGATGATCCAGCCGTGAATGCGCATTCCATCCCGTGCGGTAAAGCCAATGGTGTCGGTTCTACCTAACCGGTATTCTCCGAGCCTTTTTTGTATTTCAAGATTATCCTCCAGCACCCGGATGACCTTGCCTTCGATACTGCGTAATGTGCTGGTATAGGGTTTGCCGATAGCAGAATGGGTGTTCACGAAGTACTTCATACCCTGGCTGAAAGTCGCGTTGTGAGTTCCTTTTTCGGGGGTGAGGAGTTTTTTCCTGCCCTTCAGATCGATGCTGTAAACATGTCTTTCCAGCGGGCTCTTTTCGGTGCTTTGGAAGTAGAAT
The DNA here is from genome assembly GCA_046049215.1 of Bacteroidota bacterium. Lineage (GTDB taxonomy): Bacteria > Bacteroidota > Bacteroidia > AKYH767-A > OLB10 > JAJTFW01. The sequence goes on from JBJOER010000194.1 coordinate 7,671, forward strand.
CGTCCTGATTTCTCATCGAATCCGTAGATACGGGTGACCTCAAAGCTGCCGCGGGTGACCTGTGACAGCAGATTCCCATTCATGGCATAGTGGTAAATGTGGTTGTAGCCATCGCGTGTGGATGACCAGGCAAAGCTTTTTCCGTTCTCCATGAAATAAAGGTCGTCCGTTACTTCGATGAAGCTATTGTTCTGCTCGTGGATGACGGTTCGTTCCTTCCCGGTACTGATGGAATGGAATACCAGTTCCAGGATGTTCTGATGACGGTTCGAGCGCTGGTAGCTTAAAAGGTCGGGGTCGTTGGTCCATTGAACCCTGGGCAAGTACTCCCATATGGAATCGGTAGTGAATAGGGTCCGGTCTTTTCGGTCGGCCAGGTTGAATACATGGAGCTCAACTTTGGAATTCTCTTCACCCGCCTTTGGGTATTTGTAGCGTTCTTCTTTCGGATAGAGCGCACCGTAGTACGTCAGGTTGAATTCCTTGACGCGGCTTTCGTCGAACCTGTAGTAGGCAAGGTGAGTCCCGTCAGCCGACCAATCGTAGGCGACATCCATGCTGAATTCCTCTTCGTATACCCAGTCTGTAGCCCCGTTGATGATCTCGTTACGACGTCCGTCGGTGGTCACTGCGAACTCATCTCCGGAATCGATATTGAATATTAACAGGTTGTTATCTTTTACATAAGCCAGCTTTTGGCCGTCCGGAGAAAAGCTGCCGTACATCGCTTTGCCTTTACCCGTCACCCGAGTGAGCTTGTTCCCGTTGCGTTCAAAAATCCAATAGTCCTCACGGCTTGAATGCCTGTATATCGCTTCCGGATCGACATGCAGTAATATCCTTTTTTCGTCAGGGGAAAAGGTGTAGTCGCTGAATTCCAAAGTGTCACCACTGCGGATCAATGCGGATGGATGAAGAATGGTGTCGGTAGGCTGCCCCGTCTTGAGAGAGTACCGGACGATTGCGTTTCCTTGCGGGGTTTCTGCAAGACTCGTATAGTGCTCGCCATCATTCAAAGCCCTGAATCCTCCGGTCGTGTGGGCGAACAATTTCGGACTTCCCCAGATGTCCTCGATTGTCAGGAGGCCGGGTTGTGCGTAAAGAACGATCGAGGACAATGTGATTAGAAGTGTGATGCCTGCCTTGCGCATGTTTTTTCGAAAGTTGAATTTGGATGAACTGTATGCCTTCAAACCTATGAAAAAAAGACGCAAAAAATGAACGTCCTACCGGGATTTGCGCTACTTTTGTGGTCCACGAAAATAATGAAAAAAGACCTTTTTGTTTTTATCTTCCTTTTGATTTCGGTTTCCTCTGTTTTTGCCCAAACGCGTTATGGGGAGGTTCATTATTCAGTCGTCTACAGGGCAACCGACTTGTCCGAGGAGGAGATTGCCATGCTTCCATCGGAGGCCTCGATCGTTTTCAAGGATGATTTGATGCGGATGAACATGTCAATGGGCATGGGAATGGAAAGTGCGGTGGTGGTCCAAAAGGACCGGGTTCATGTGCTCATGGATGTGTTGGGTAATAAATTCGCTTTGCGTACTTCCAGGGATGAAATCCGCAAGGATCCGAACGGGAATAAACCATTCGTCCTGAAGCAAATGACCGATGAATACAAAGAAATTGCCGGTTACCGCTGCAGGAAGGCGGTTCTTTCCGCCCCTGAACAGGATGACATGACCGTTTGGTTCACGGATCGCCTGAAGTCGTCGGCCACCTGGTATTATCAGATGGATGGAATTGACGGATTTCCGATGGAGTTTGACCTGACGGCAACGGGTATGGCTATACGAATTGCGGCGAAGTCCGTTTCTGCGGAATTGCCCGGTGATCAAGAATTTATTGTAAGTAAGGAATATCGGATATTGACACAGGAGGAATTGAATAAGATGATGGGGGCCGGCCGTTAAGGGTCTGGCTGCTTTTTAGGGAAATAATATGAAAATTTATTTGTTGATTGCGGTAGGGTCAGCCTTGACTTTGTTTACAATTGGACTTCGGTTGAACAGGTTCTCCGGCAACGAGGACTCCTGGTTCTCTTACCGAAGTAGTCTGGCTCGGAAAAATGACGATACCTGGTACGAGGGCAATCAATTTGCCGGTCGGATGTTGATGCTTTTTTCAGTGCTGTTGATCGCATTGGTCCTTTTCTTTTTTCTGAATCAATACCCGGTCCGGGTCATTGTTTATAGCCTGAGTGGAGGCCTTTTTTTCACATTGGTCGCTGTTTACTTTCTGACCGAAAGGTACTTGCGAGATATTTTTTTCAGGGACGGCAAGCGTAAGCCGAAGTTTTAAGCACTTGTGTCCGCGGTCAAGCAATAAGTCTATTTGTATTTTTACTTCTTCAGACCATATTCACTGTTGACCATGAGACCTTCACTGCTGCTTTCGATTTTGTTGATTCTTGGTGTCTGTTTGGACGCTGTCGCCATTCGCTATTCGTTATCTTTCCCTGAGGCGCACACACATTATGTCGAAGTAGAAATGGAGGTCAAGCCTGACCGGCCCGGTGATTTGGATTTTAGAATGCCCGTATGGGCCCCCGGTTCCTACCTTGTCAGGGAGTTTGGCCGTCATGTGGAGTCCTTCCGGGCCTTCGACATGCAGGGGAAGCCACTTCGGCATATCCGTGCCAACAAGGATACATGGAGGGTTCCTGCCATTTCCCGTCAAGGTGTTTTGGTCCGCTACAAGGTTTACGCCAACGAGCTCACCGTTCGGACCAGTCATGTGGATGACAGTCATGCCCACCTGAACGGTACCAGCGTGTTCATGTATGTTCAGGGGATGATCAATCAACCCTGCACCGTGCAGGTCAAACCCTATCCCGATTGGCGGGTCATCTCGGTTGCCCTTGATCATATTCGCAAGGATGATCCATGGACCTTAGTGGCTTCTGACTACGATAGGCTGGTGGATGCCCCTTTTGAGATCGGAAACCACACAGTTTTTGGTTTTAATGCTGCAGGTGTTCCGCACGAGGTGGCCATGGTCGGCGAAGGCAATTACGATTCGCTGCGATTAAAAAAGGACATGGCAAGGATTGTTGAATCCTGCACGGAAATTTTCGGTGAAAACCCCTGTAAGCGCTATGTGTTTATCGTACACAACCTGGTTTCCGGTGGCGGAGGACTTGAGCATGAGAATTCCACTACGTTGCAGACAACGCGCTGGAGTTATTCCTCCGAATCAGCTTACCAGGGATTCCTGAGTCTTGTCGCGCACGAGTATTTTCATTTGTGGAATGTCAAACGGCTACGTCCTCATCCACTTGGTCCCTTCGATTATTCCTCCGAGAATTATACGCCCTTGTTGTGGCTCGCAGAAGGCTTCACCGCATATTACGACGACCTGATCGCCTACAGAAGCGGATTCTATACCGAAAGTGAGTATTTGAACGCCCTGGCTTCTTCCATGTCTTATTGTACCAATATTCGCGGTGCCTCCTACCAATCTCTGGCCGATGCGAGCACGGAGGCCTGGATCAAGTTTTACAGGCCACATGAAAACTCCTCCAACTCAACGGTTTCCTACTATACCAAAGGGGCCGTTGTCGGAGCCCTTTTGGATATGAAAATCATTCAGGCGTCTGCAGGGAAAAAATCATTAGACGATGTGCTAAAGGCGATGTATGAACTCTATTACAAGAGGCTCAACAGAGCATATACCGAACAGGAGTTTGTTGGAATGGCCGAAAAGGTGGCCGGTGTCCCATTGCAGGATTTTTTCGCCCGATATGTGAATGGTACCGAGCCGCTGCCCATGGAAACAGTCCTGAAACCGATGGGTCTCGTGCTGAAGGACCTTAACGCCGCCTCGGGTCCATCAACAGCCTGGACCGGACTAACCACTTCTTATGCTTCCGGTAAGTTGACAGTGACCTCCGTTGAGCGGAATTCCCCCGCTTGGAATTCTGGTATTTCCGTCAATGATGAGTTGATCGCTATCGATGATTTCAGACTTTCCGATGACCTGCCGAAATTCATCTCTATGCGGAAACCGGGAACTACGGCGAAGTTTATGGTCTCGCGAAGCGGGGAGTTGAGGGAGTTTGCCCTGAAGCTGGAAGGCACACCCCATGTCAAATACGCTATTGAAAAAGTATCAGTTGGTGACGGATCTTCTTTGGCTTTGTATGCAAAATGGTCCGGTCAATCCGCATTGGAAATCAAGGATTGAGTATGACGAATTCCGTCCTTCGGTTCAAGGACCGGCCTTGCTCGCCGGAATTATCCGCTACGGGGCGGCTCATGCCGAAGCCTTTATAGGACAACCTTGCCGATTGTATGCCGTTTTCAATCAAAAACTGATAAACGCGCTTGGCTCGCGCTTCACTGAGCATCAGATTTTGTTCCGCATTTCCGATGTTATCGGTATGGCCATGCACCTCCAGTTTCATGGTTGAATTTTCCTTCAAATAATCGGCGAAATCACGAAGCACCGTTTGGTCTTGCCTCGTCAGTTCGGCGGATCCTGTCTGGAACAGGATGTCGTTCAAGCGATGCGTGCTTCCTTTTTCATTGGGTCGTATCCGGATATCGACTTTTTTCGGCTCAGGACTGGTACTGTCTGCTGACGAGAAATAGGAGGATGTATAAGCAAACCCCTTCTTCTCGACCGTCAGTATGTAGTCGTCATCAAATAAGACAACTGATGCGAATCTTCCGCTCACACTGTCGTAGACGACTTCGGCGACTTCCTGCGTGTTTGCGTTTTTCAGTTGTAGGGATGCTGCACCGGGGGGGGCGTCATCTTCACCTTTCAATTCTCCCTTGATGAATAAGACTTTGTCGGGTCTGGCGTGTTCCGGTAGTTCAAAAGAGTAGATGTCATAACCACCTGCGCCTTTGATCTGATTGGAAGCGAAATATCCGTTTCGGCCGTCTGTGCTCACAAAAAATCCCAATTCGTCGGCCTCGGTATTGATAGGGTAACCGATGTTGACCGGGCTCGAAAAACTACCGTTCCCCTCTATTTTACTCATGAAGATGTCATAACCGCCCATGCCCGGATGCCGGTCACTGCTGAAATAAAAAGTGCGGTTGTCGGGATGGATGAATGGTGTCTTTTCGTTGCCCTCGGTGTTGATATTCCCTCCTATGGGTACTGCCTTGCCCCAGGTACCATCGGCAGCTTTGGTACTGACGTAGATATCACTTGTTTGATTGACGGAGTCACGGATGGTCACGAAAAAAAGCTTCTTGCCGTCTGGCGAAATACAAGGTTGGCTCTCCCAACGTTCCGGATGATTGACGCCGACGCCTATACTGTTTGGTTCAGACCAGCTTCCGTTCGATTCATCACTGGTGTAGATATCGAAATTCCCGTTTTTATTGACGGTGAAGAATAGATGGCGATTGTCAATGGTGATGGTGGCTCCCCCTTCGTTGTTCGATCCTGCCTTGTTGAACGGCCATGGCATGGGTTCTCCACGCTCAAATCCTCCGTCTGATTTCTTGCTGATCATGAATTTCTCGACACTAACAGGGGTGAGGGCTCCTTTTTTCTGTTCCTCAAAGCGGCGAGTGAAGAAGCACAGGTCCTGGTCGGGAGAGATGATGGCCAGGTACTCCGGATCCGGACCGCATACACCCGAAAGCGGCTTGGGATCGAAAGGGACAGGCTTCATCATGAAACCCGCTTTGGTGATTTTCTGTTCGGCGTCGCGTGCGTTTTCCTCTTTGACTTTCGGGAAATCCAAAAAGGAGCGGTAGTATCGGATGGCTGCTTCGTACGACTTGGTCTGGAATAGTTGATCGGCAACGCGATAGTAAATATCAGGGTTCACATCGGGACACAACTCGATCAGCTTGATGTAAGCCTTGACCATCTCTTCGTCTTTACGTGCTTGCCAGGCGGCATCGCCCCATAACTTCCAGGCATCGGCATAAAGTGAATCCTCGCTAAGCGATTTCTCACAAAGGGCTTTGATGGCCGGGAATGGCTTTTTATCGTTTCGTGCTTCGCGCGCCTGCTCCAGGTATTTCTCCGCTTTCTTTGAGGCAGTCGGTGGACAAATGTTTTTTTTCTGACCGTAGGCCGACGAGTGGCAGCACAGAAACAGAAGCGCGATAATTCGGAGATAGCTTTTCACAATCAATTTAACCAAAGGTTAAAGATCGTCATGTGTTCTGCCTGGTTTGATTCCCGGTCATGTGTGATGTCAACAATCCGATGGTGTATAAAAAAGGCCGACCTCCAAAGAAGTCGGCCTTGTATTTGATTTCGAACAGAGTCGGGTTACCGCTTCACCACACGTGTCTGGTAAACATGCCCGTCCTGATCAATGGCCCGGATCTGATAAAGGCCGGTATTCCAATCCTGGCCGAGATCTACCTGTTTTTCGTTGGATGCAACACGGAACGATTGGCAAAGCTTACCGTGAATATCATAGGCTTCCAGGGTAGCTATTTCAACTTCCTGGGGCAGGCGAATGCGCACAGTATTGTTAAATGGATTGGGGTATGCGGATAAATTACCGATTGTGGTTGCATCTTCCTGCAGTCCTACGAAACTAGTTACGTCAAACTTATCCAATCCACCTTCTACGATGTTGAAGACCGGACCCGGATCGCCCACATCCACAATCAACTGCATAGTTGCAGTAGGTGCGATGAGCGAAGCAACCTGGAATCCATACGTTTGCCATTGAGATGAGGAAGCGGAGGGGCCGAGCAGTTCTACCGGTACTGTATTTAGTCCGTTGCTGATGAAAATCTTCATGGAGTCATCCGGCAATCCATTGGTCAGGCCACCGTTGTAAAACCATCGGTCATAGGTGATCACGGGATTGACATAGCCCGTCAGGTCGAATACGGGTGAGGTCAGAATGGTACTGCCCTGGTCCACATCGTTGTCCCATGCGCCTCCGCCACCGTTGTCGGTGATCATAGCAGTCGATCCGCAATCACCACTGACATCATTGCCCGGATTGGCAGTGGCTCCCTGGTTGGTGGTGGTGGTAATGGGTACCCCGCGCTCCCAGGCGTTGCCGGAGGGGCCGCTGACACCCCATCCGAAATCGAGGGAGAAATCATCGTAATATCCTTTGGCAAGGGAGAACTGTAGAGGGGAGCTTCCGTTGATGTTCTGGCTGTTGACACAGGTAGTGCGATGACCCCAGTGACCCACAGTGATGTCATACACTCCACCAAAGAAACCGGAAGCGTTGAATTCTCCGTTGATGTCGGTGGTCAGCGTATAGTCGAACTGGCTGTTGGCGACATATACCGTTGCGCCTTGGATCGGATTGCCGGTTCCAGCTTCGGTTACGGTACCCGTTACCGTGATGGTGGGGAACACCGTGCTCAACTGTACGTTGAGGTTATTGACAACGCCGTTTTGCATGAATACACCATTGATGATCTTGGTGACGTAGCCACTCTTGCTGAATTGTACATCGTAGGTGCCTGCGGTCGCAGTTCCCGTTTTATACTCTCCGGTTAGTTTGGTGTTGTCGGTGATCGAGGGGCCTAGGATGGTAACGGTGACGTTGTTCAAGGGCGATCCCGTGGCACTGTCGGTGACAAGGCCTTCCAGGTAACAACCGCGTACATAGGTGGGCGTAAGTACGAAGAGTCCGTTGTTGATGTCAGAAGCGACGATGGTCCCGGAGGGGAGATATGGATAAACGCCCCAGCATCCGCTGAATCCGTTTCCGCTGCCCTGGAGGTAGGTGTCGAAGGTGCCGGTCACGATCATATTGTCCGGCCGGCTTACATCCACAATGGCGATGCCGTCCTTGTACCAGCTTACCACCTCATAGTCGTTGATCGTATGGGTGTTGTGAATGATCGATCCCGAACCCGGAGTGACCTGGATACGGTCGAGCTCGCGTATATTGTTCAGATCGGTGATGTCGTAGGCGCCCAGGAAAGAGTTGGAGTTTTCGTCGGTGGTGAACAGGACGGATCCATTGTCGTTCAGCCAGGTGTTGTGAGTGAATTGAGTAGGGGTCAGCTGGGTGGCCAGCAATAACGGATTGGTTTTGTCACTCACATCGAAAACGGAGAAGAATCCGCCGTAGATGTGGGCACTCCAGAGGATGTTGTTTCGAACATAACCGTCGTGGATATACGAACCGGGTGTGTGTCCTTTGTAGACCGGATTCCAGGGATCCGAGAGGTCGGCGATGATGGCTGCGCCGTTGAACAGGTTACTGCCGAACAGGTAGGCATGTCCGTCTTCGATGTGCAAGGCATGGATCGTGTTCAGCTGACCGGCTATGGCTCCGCTGCCGTTCCAGTATTGATACGAGATCGAGTCGGGGAGGTATCCGAGATTGACGATCTGCAAACCGTTGCAGCACCCTTCGGTCGTGACGTAGGCATAATTCAGCCAGGTCTTCACCTCGCGCCAGTTGTTTGTGGTGCCCGGAACAGTGAATGCGACAAAGGGATTGTCAGGATCTGTGACGTTGACAATGTCCAGTCCGCCTGAATACCCCACCAGTGCGTATTCGTTGCCTGTGGAATCGACGTAACCGCCGATGTTTGCAAGACTTTGTCCGTTGTAACTGAGATTGGAACGCAGGGTGACGTTCAGCTGGGCATTCGCCCCGAGGCTGAACACCAGGGCGGTGAGTAACGCAAGGATTTTCTTCATGGAGATGGGAATCGCTAACAAAAGTAAGC
>JBJOER010000195.1:0-9830 GCA_046049215.1 Bacteroidota bacterium
TGGTCCGAAATCCCTGGGCAGGGAATGGTTTGAAAAGGAGTTTTCGCCGTCATTGAGCGCTTGCACCGACCCGGTCGATTTGCTGAAAACATTATGCGAACACATCGCAGAGACGCATGCAATGGAACTCGGTAAAATCGCAAAAGCGGGACGGCTCCTTGCCACAGGCGGCGGAGCATTGAACGCTTACCTCGTGGAGAGGATCAGGGATCTTTCGGGCTGGGAAATCGTTGTTCCGGAGAGAACGTTAGTAGACTTCAAGGAAGCACTGGTATTCGCCTTTTTAGGCAATCTATACCTTGAAAATGAAGTAAACGTTCTTGCTACATCGACAGGATCACGCAGGAACCATGTCGGAGGTGCACTTTACAGAGGCAAATGATCAAAGATCGTCGTCCTCGTCGTCGTAGAGGTCGTCAAATGACTTGAAATTCTCCTCGATAATCTCCGGTTCAATCTGATCGACATCGTCCTCTTCGTCGACATCGTCGAACTTGACATTCTTCATTTCCTTGGCATTCATCGGTTCCATTTTGCGTTGCTTGGCACTACCGGTGACTGCAACCTTCTTCGACTTTTCCGCTGGGGATTTTGCGGTTTTCTTGGGCGTTTTCATCTGATGATGAGCAGGTGATCTATGCGGGTTTGGTTAAATCGATGAGATGGAAGAAGAATGAAGTTTTAATGAACCAGGAACAAATGTAAAAAAGTTTACCCCTTCAAAAACAAAATATCAGTACACAATTCCCTGTATGACATTGATTATCAGATTACTATTTTGCATATTAAGGTCAATTTTAATACCGAAAAACCCCTCTTTCACCATTGAAAAACTTCGTTTGGAGTCAAAATCTGACAGATTGGATTTTAAAATCATTCAATCTTGTTGACTTTTGTGACAACCAAAAAAGTGGCGCAGTTTCAAAAAAAACGGGACCGGTATTCCGGCCCCATATCATCTTTAAGATTCGATGTATTCTAGAACAGTTTAACCAACCGTGTGGTTCCGACAAGTTGGTCGCCGACACGTACACGAAGGATGAACTTACCGACCGGAAGTCGATCGACCTCCTGGAAATTCAAAGAGTTTTCTCCCTCCTCGATCCGCATCAATTGCTGAAGGATCAGTTTACCGGACATACTCCACACTTCCAGGCTGCCTTTTCCGGCATGGCGTGAAGTAAGCAGAATGGTGGTCTTGCGGGAAACCGGATTGGGATACACGCTGATCAGGACGTCAGAATCCATACCTTCCACATGAACAGGAGTGAATGACTCCGAATGGCCGTTGAAATCGGTTTGAGAGATTCGATAGTACAGATCACCTGAGGGAGCCTCGGTATCCAGATAAAAATAAGAACGGACCTGATTGCTGTTTCCCGGGGCATCTTTGATACCGATCGGCTGGAACTCATGTCCATCTTCGGAACGCCATACTGTGAAATAGTCATTGTCTGTTTCCGAACCGGTCGACCACTCCACTTCCACTCCCTGAACCGTTCTTCTGGCTTTGGTCCAGAGGAGATTGACCGGCAATGCAGATCCGGAAGAGGTGACATTGATGGTTTGAACCTGCACACGATTGCATGCATCTGTTATGGTGACTGTGATAGTACCCGTTTGCGTGGTGGTTTGCAGGGATGGTGTGAAAACGGTGGAGGGCGCAGTCGTGCTGCTGAAAGTCCCGGTAAGCGAGGTCGTCCAGGAGTAAGAATAAGGAGGCGTACCACCGGATGCACTCACTGAAAGATACGCCGGCATACCAGCCACATACGATCCCTGGATGGTGGTTGAATTCAACATGAACTGCTTGCGCTTTCCAACAACGAAACAGAAATTCAGGAACGAACGTTGGGCAGCAACGCTGAATTGTGTAGCGCTGTCTCCGGAAAACAAATTATGACTTCCCTGATACATGACCAGGCCTTTGGAAGGGTCGTCATATGCCGGTCCGTAGATCGTCTTCATCCCTTGACGCGGAGTACCCGGTTGATTTTGGGTGGTCACACACTTCTTCGTCATACTCCTCCACTGTGAAGTCGTCAATGGTATAAACCATTGCTCTGAACCCTGGAAAGTAGCGGAATCCATGTTTCCCATGAACTGCATCACCGGATCGGTGGGCAGGAAGTGGTTGAACGGACCATTGGGTACACCTGCATGAGACTCCGCCACACCGCAAACATCCATAGGAGCATTTAACTGATTGGGTTTTGGTCGTGCCCAGCACTGAAGACCATTGGTTGTTAAAAAATTTAGCTTCTGGGTGGTATCCAATGGATTCCGCACATTCTCCAGCATTGAAACCGCGTGGCATTGCGACCAAATATTCCCGTTGAGGTTGTTGATGAAGTTCCAAAGGGCACCGTGGGTCGACCAGGCCGGGTCACCATGCGGGTTAACCCATAAATCGTCGCAGTTGTTGATGGTCGAGGGTGTACCCAGACGATAGGCCGATGAAGGAATTCCGGCGTTGTTGAAGTAATCAATGATGATGTCTTGATTTCCACTTAGCTGATCGACAACCGTACTGGGAAAATTACTGATCTCCATACAAACCGGAAGCGTCATACTTACCAAGGAATACTCCCCCACTACTCCACGGGCCACCCAGCTTCCGATACTGTCCTGGACAGTCTGATTGATGTAACTGGCGGGGATGATGAATGTTCCACCTCGGTAATCGGTACCGTTGTAGGTGAAGTCAATCCCGTCTTTCGGCTTGGCAGGCTCGATGACCCACAACACGGGAATACCGTGTTGAATCATCATTTCATAAACAAGACCGTAGGGCTTCAAGGCATTCGCAATTGTTTGAGGCACAACACCCATGTTGATGATGAATGAACCGGCGGGAACCGTGGTCATGGTGGCCGCAGCTGAAGCCTGATTGGGACGCCCGGAATGCAAATAACCTCCCACAAGCCAAACCAAGACGGTAAAGACCACGCCCAACGCGGCGAGGTGAAGAATATTGAGGCGCTGGTTTAATGTGGACTTCCTGCGAAGTGCTATTCTACTCATGGTTCCGGAATGAAAATCGAAACCTGATACGAAGAAAGCATAAATGGGTTTCTGTTTATTCATTGAAAAATGGAACAAAAGGTTAAATTCAGGGTAGAGTTGGGGGCATTTTAACTTACTGCAAGGTATTGCACCAAGTCATTTTTAAACACAATTATTTGGCAAATATATTATTTATATTGGTGTACAAAAGTTTTTAGGAGATTAAAAAGTCATCCTGCAGATTAAACATTTACAATAACTAATTGATAATCAATACATAATCATAATTATTTATCAACAAACACAACAAGACTGTTGGTATTATTCGCCATTCAATTAGTAACCAATGACTTATGCAAAATAAGCCTGATCGATTAGATTAGTATTCTCGAATTGAGTTGCGTTGTTAAGCACGAGCAGAATAACCTGATTAACAAAGAATAAACGCAACCCATCCCCACCTCAAAACAAAAAGCCGCCCCCTGACTTGGAAGCGGCTTTTTTGAAGTTTCGATGGGTGATGCCCAATATCGACTACCCTAGGCCAGGATGCTCAACTGGGTAGGCTTTTGGGCAACAGGTGCCTTTTTGGGATTGCTCTTTTGAACTTTACTATTACCGGACTTGGCATCGCTCAGGGCAAAGGCTTTCCGGATTGCATTCATCGCATCGAGTTCTTCCCATGGGAAAAGCTTGACCTTGATACGCTTTTCGTTTTTCCTGCCTTTGTTGAAGATCTTGGTGACTTCTTTCGGCTCGCGCCCAAGGTGCCCATAGGAAGCCGTCTCACGGTAGATAGGGGTACGGAGTTTGAAACGCTTCTCGATGAAATAGGGGCGCAGATCGAATTCCGGCATCCTGGCGACGATCTCACCGATTTTTCCATCGGTCATGGGCACTTTGGCAGTTCCATAGGTGTTCACATACACACCCACCGGCCTGGCAACACCAATGGCATAGGCAACCTGGACCAACGCTTCGTCGCAAACACCGGCTGCTACGAGGTGCTTGGCGATGTGTCGTGCAGCGTAGGCCGCCGAGCGATCCACCTTGGAGGGATCTTTACCGGAGAAAGCTCCACCACCGTGGGCACCGCGTCCGCCGTATGTGTCTACGATGATCTTCCGTCCGGTCAATCCGGTATCGCCGTGCGGTCCGCCGATGACGAACTTACCGGTAGGATTGACATGGTACTTGACCTTGTCGTTGAAAAGGGATTGGATACGCTTGGGTAGCTTTTTCATCACGCGGGGGATGAGAACGGACTTGACATCCTTCGTGATCTGATCAAGCATTTTCTTTTCGGCTGCGAAATCGTCATGCTGAGTGGAAAGCACGATGGTATCTATGCGAATGGGCCTGTGGTCGTCGCTGTATTCGATGGTCACCTGGCTCTTGGAATCCGGACGCAGGTATTTCATCACCTTTTTCTCCTTACGGATGGCAGCCAGTTCCCTCAAAAGCAGGTGTGACAATTCGAGCGGCAACGGCATGTAATTGTCGGTTTCACGGCTGGCATAACCGAACATCAATCCCTGGTCACCGGCACCCTGCTCCTCCGGCTTTTTGCGAACCACACCCTGGTTGATATCGGGCGATTGCTCGTGGATGGCGGAAAGAATACCGCAGGAGTTCGCTTCGAACATGTATTCACTGCGGGTATAGCCGATGTCGCGGATGACTTCGCGGGCGATATCCTGTACGTCGAGATACGCATCCGATTTCACTTCGCCTGCGAGAACGACCTGTCCGGTAGTAACCAGCGTTTCACAAGCGACTTTGGAGGATGGGTCGTAGGCCAGGAAATAATCAATCAGGGCGTCGGAGATCTGGTCGGCGATTTTGTCTGGATGTCCCTCAGAAACGGACTCCGAAGTAAAGAGATAAGACATGGATGATGATGTTTTTTTTATCGGTTGCGGTCAAAGATAGGCAATGACCTTTTGTTAGGATGACGATGAAGTAAGAGAACGGAAAACGGACTCGAGATCGTCCTCGAGCTTCTGAAGAGCCAATACGGTCAACCCCTTGTCCACTGCAAAAGAGAACACCGACTTCCGCAGGTCGGTAACTGAGGACCCTTCGATGTGCCACGTATTCTCCCGCACACGTTTGACCATGGCGACACCGGGAATGCGACTCAGCTCATGCTGATCAACCATGCGGTCGAATTCAACCATAAGGCGAATGGTTTGTCCTGCACCACTCTTCAGCTTTTGCGTTTCCTGATCGGCTACGATGACCCCTTTGCTGATAATGATGACGCGGTCGCACACAGCCTCCACCTCTTGCATAATGTGGGTTGAAAAAACCACGGTCTTCTGCTTGCCGATCTGACGGATCAATTCACGGATACCCTGAAGCTGGTTCGGATCGAGCCCGGTGGTCGGTTCGTCGAGCACCAAAACGGAAGGGTCGTGGATGAGTGCCTGCGCCAGCCCCACTCGCTGCCTGTATCCCTTGGACAATGCACCGATCTTCTTGTGCTGCTCCGGACCCAGTCCTGTCAGCTCTATCATTCGCTGCGCCTCAACGGCGGCTTTTTTACGACCCAGCTGTATCCCACCGATGAAGCGAAGGAATTCGGTCACGTACATATCCAGGTAAAGGGGATTGTTCTCGGGGAGATAGCCGACCCTGCGCCGTACTTCAATGGACTGCTCACGAACGTCGAAACCGTCTACCTCCACCCTACCGCTGGTTTGAGGCAGATAGCAGCTGATGATCTTCATCATCGTTGACTTGCCGGCACCGTTGGGCCCTAAAAATCCAACCACCTCTCCCCGTGCAATGGAGAAGCTGACATTATTCAGTGCCCACTGGTCACCATAACGCTTGCTGACGGATTCAACGAGTATGGACATGGTTGGCAAAAGTAACACGATTGGAGTTTCACCCTGTGGACATCGTGCAGCTATCTTTGTGGAATGCAAGGTTTAGTGCTGAAGTCGACCGGTTCATGGTTGCAGGTGGAAATACCCGACGGCCGGGTCATCGCCAGCCGTGTAAGGGGTAACCTTCGGCTCCGTGAAATCAGCAGCACCAACCCGGTGGCAGTGGGTGACCGTGTGGAAATCGAGATCGGCTCGGACGGCACGGGCTTGATCATCGAACTGATGGACCGATCGAATTACATCGTCCGAAAGTCGGTGAAGCTTTCCAAGCAAACCCAAATCCTGGCGGTCAACATCGACCGCGCCTGGCTGGTGGCCACCCCGGCCCTGCCACGCACTTCCATGGGCTTCATCGACCGGTTCATCGCAGCAGCGGAGTCTTTTCGTATTCCGGCAGGATTGATCCTCAACAAAACCGACATCTTCAAGGGAGACCTTGCAGGTGAACTCCAAGCCTACCTCGACATCTATCCTCCTTTGGGATATCCCTGCATCTGTACCTCCACGGTAACGGGCGAAGGTATTGACGACCTTCGCTCAATCATCAGCGGGAAGGTCAACCTGCTTTCCGGACATTCCGGTGTAGGCAAATCCAGCCTGGTCAACATCCTCGAACCCGGTCTCAGCCTCAAAACCGGCGATATCAGCCTTCAACATCTCAAAGGCAAGCATACCACCACCTTCGCCGAGATGCATAAGCTGCGTTCGGGTGGTTACATCATTGATACACCCGGCATCAGGGAGTTTGTGAACATCGATTTCGAACCTTCAGAAATCGGCCACTTCTTCATCGAGATCCGCAATCTGATGCAAGACTGCAAATTCAACAACTGCCTGCATGACCTGGAGAAAGACTGCGCGGTGAAATCGGCCGTGGAAGATGGAAAAATCCACCCTAGCCGATACCACAGTTACCTGAGCATGCTGCACCAGGAAGACATCTACCGCTAAAGAAATAAGCCAAAAACATCAGCATGCGCGTCGTCATCCAACGCAGTTCAACGTCATCCGTTCTGATCAACGGACTCGAAAAACGTCCATGCGGACCCGGGATGGTTATCTTATTGGGTATAGAAGAGCCGGACAACCGGGAAGATATCAGCTGGTTGTGTTCAAAAATCACTAACCTCCGCATCTTCCCGGATGAAAACGGGGTCATGAACCGCAGTATACTGGAGACCGGCGGGGACATCCTTCTCGTCAGCCAGTTCACCCTGTTCGCTTCTACCAAAAAAGGCAACCGGCCGTCTTACATCCGCGCAGCCCGACCGGAGACAGCCATTCCGATTTACACCCAGTTCATTGAAGAGCTGCAGAGATTGCTCGGCAAGTCAGTCATTACCGGAGAATTCGGAGCCGACATGCAGGTGGAACTGATCAACGACGGACCTGTCACCATCCTCATCGACTCAAAAACCAGGGAGTGATCGAATCAGACCGACCAGCGCCTTTGTCCGAAAACCAAGCCAATCTTTAAACAATGACCATTCAAGAAGCCCAGCAAACCGTTGACGCCTGGATAAAAAAGCACGGGGTCCGTTACTTCAACGAGCTCACCAACATGGCCTTGCTCACCGAAGAAGTGGGGGAACTGGCCCGCCTTGTTGCAAGAAAATACGGTGAGCAATCGTTCAAAGGGGATGAAGCCGGGCGTGATCCCGGTGATGAAATGGCCGACATCCTCTTTGTACTGATCTGCCTAGCCAATCAAACGGGAGTCGATCTGGAAAAAGCGCTGGAAAAAAACCTTATCAAGAAAACCGATCGGGATTCCGATAGGCACATCCGGAACGAAAAACTCCATTAACCCCTCGTTGTTAAAATTCCGGCAAGCGGATGCCTGAACAAGCACATTCGCCTATCTTTGTTTCGGACTTTGGCTCCGTTGGATGATTGCTGACCTATTACTCACTGCACTTCTCGTTTTTCTGAACGGTTTTTTCGTAGCGGCGGAATTCGCCATTGTCAAGGTACGTCAGTCCCAGGTCGAACTCAAAGCCAACCAGGGTAATCCTGTCGCCAAGATCCCCAGGCACATCCTGAACAACATGGACGGCTACCTGAGCGCCTGCCAGTTGGGAATCACACTTGCCAGTCTGGCGCTCGGTTGGATCGGAGAACCGGTCGTGGCCAAGATGGTGGGTAGTGCCACTGCCTACTTCGGCATGGAACTCAGTGAAGAGAACCTGCATCAGGTTTCCATCGTCATCGCCTTCACCCTCATCACCGTTCTCCACATCGTGTTGGGCGAGCAGGTACCGAAAACGGCCGCCATCCGCAAACCACTGGCCTACACCATGTACCTGTCCGTGCCTCTGCGCGGCTTCTATCTTGTATTCTCTCCATTCATCTGGGTTCTCAACGGGTTGTCGAACGGCGTATTGCGGTTGATGGGTCTCCAGGCTAAAAATGAAGATTCGGATATACACAGCGAAGAAGAGATCCGCATGCTGCTGACCGAATCGGAGGAAGGAGGAGCAATCAAACCCTCGGAGCACGAACTCATCCAGAACGTGTTCGAGTTCGACGACCGTGTCGTGAGGCAGATCCTGATCCCCCGCAACAAGGTGTCGGCCATCGATGTCGAATCGACGAGAGAAGAAGTGGTCCGGCAAGTCATTGATGAAGGCTACTCCCGAATGCCGGTATACCAAGACTCGCTCGACAACGTGGTGGGTGTGATCTACACCAAGGACCTGATCAAGGCCCTGCATGAAAAGAACTTCAAAGGCGTCAACGACCTGATACGGCCGGCGTACTTCATCCCGATGAACAAACGCATCAACGATCTGTTGCGCGAGTTCCAGACTCAGCACATCCAGATGGCTATCGTCACCAATGAGTTCGGCGGGACAGCGGGTATCGTCACCATGGAGGACATCATCGAAGAGCTGGTCGGAGAGATCCAGGATGAATACGATGACGAAAAACCTCCGGTCGAAAAAAAGAGTGAAACGGAGTACATCGTCAATGCCTCCGCCTCTATCGGCGATGCCAACGACCACCTTCCGATCTCCCTTCCCGAAAATCCCAATTACGACACAGTGTCGGGCTTACTCAACACCATTTACGGTCGTATTCCGGCGGTCAATGAAAAGCGACAATTCGGTGGCTATGAATTCACCGTCATCAAGCGTTTCAAGCACAGCGTGGACACGGTAAAAATGACCGTACTGAATCCGGAGCAGGTTACTGAATAGCTCCTTCTTTTCTGACAGGAGCAGTCATTGAATCAACGCGTGCATACTGCCGTAGCACTTTGTCCGTCGGTCATATAGGACATCGTTATCTTCTCATTACCACCCTGGCTGGAATACGTTCCCGAGCCCTGTACGGGGATGTTGGTCACACCGATCTGCTGAGAAGGGATCGTGATGGTGCTGCCGCTGACAATTCCAAGGGCGACCGCACTGTTCCCATATCCCGAGAAGTTGGATATCCTTACGGAATCACTGATACCGTACGAAGTGATGAAAATGGTGAAGGTGGTGGGCGCTGCACTTCCGATGGTCTCCTTGCAGATCCAGGCATTCAGGAATTTCTCGCGGGGATCCGCATCCGGATCATCAAAATCCTCATCGGCACAGCCTGTGAACATGAACATTCCCAGTACCGAAGCCCACATGACCAATTCAATACCTTTCATGCGGTAAAGGTAATACCGGACCTTTCCAATCACCAAAAAGCAATTCACATTCCTCCTTCATCCGGTTCAAAAAATAGTGGGTATCGTTCGGGGTGAAGCCGTAGACGCTTGCTACCTTTGTAGGACATGAAACAATACCATGACCTACTCCGGCACGTTCTCGAAAACGGAGTAAGGAAAGAAGACCGTACAGGAACGGGCACTATCAGTGTCTTTGGCTATCAACTCCGTTGCAGACTTTCCGAAGGGTTTCCTTTGCTGACCACCAAGAAACTGCACACCCG
>JBJOER010000196.1:0-20045 GCA_046049215.1 Bacteroidota bacterium
CAACCAATACTTTCTTGTGCTTGCCGGTTTCGATGAACTGGGCGCCTGTGGAAAGGGCGAAAATGAATCCCGAGCAGGCTGCATTCACATCGTAACCCCAGCTGTTCACCGCTCCGATCTTGTCGGCGATGATGTTGGCGGTGGCTGGAAATTGCATGTCGGGCGTAGTGGTGGCGCAGATGATCAGGTCGATCTCGTCGGCACCGATGCCACGCTTTTTCAAAAGCGGAAGGATGGCCTGCACCGCCATGTCGGAACTGCCAAGGCCTTCGCCTTTCAGGATGTGACGCTCTTTAATGCCCGTACGGGTCAGGATCCACTCGTCGGTGGTATCCACCATCTTCACCAGATCGTCGTTTGTAAGCAGGTCAGGTGGAACCCAGGCGTTGACGGCGGTGATGGCTGCGTGGATCTTTGTCATTCTCAGGATGCGATGCTTTCTTGTACAGCCTGTGCGATCTTATCGGTCAGTCCGGCTGCGGTGACTTTACGTGTGATGTGGATCATGTTCTTGATGGCCTTCGCGTTGGAGATGCCATGGGCGATGATCACCGGAGCATTCACGCCTAACACCGGCGTGCCTCCGTAATTTTCAAAGTTGAAGCGGTCGAAGTACTCGTCCTTGATTTTCCGCTTCCGGATCAGGCTATAGAAGGATTCGGCCAGTTTGAGGATGACATTGCCGGTGAAACCGTCGCAGACGATCACATCGGCCTTGTCGTTAAAGAGGTCCCGGCCTTCAATGTTGCCGATGAAACGGATGTCGCGCGTGTTTTTCAACAAAGGATAAGTGGCCTGGCAAAGCATATTGCCTTTTTCTTCCTCTTCGCCGATGTTCATCAGTCCTACTTTGGGTTGGGGTACGCCGTAGACGTGTTCGAGAAACAAGCTACCCAGGATGGCGAACTGCTGAAGATGCTCAGGTTTGCAATCGGCGTTGGCTCCGGCATCGAGGAACACTCCCCATGAACCATCCTCTTTCGGAATGACCGAACAGATGGCAGGGCGAAGGATGCCTGGGACGGTCTTTACACTGAACATCGCACCGACCATCATGGCTCCGCTGTTCCCGGCCGAGGCGAATGCGTCGATCTCACCTTTCTTCAGGGCTTCGAACCCGCGTGAAATACTGGAATCGGCTTTGGCGGAGATGGCACGTGCAGGATGCTCGTCCATACCGATCACTTCGGTGGTGTGGACGATCGAAACCGCATTGACATCGACTCCGTGCTTCGCGAAATTGGCCTGGATGGCTTGTTGGTCACCGAAAAGGACCAGACGGGTATCGGCAGGAAGCTCGGGCAGGGCCTGAATGACGCCCAGGACAATTTCGTCCGGGGCGAAATCGCCGCCCATGATATCGATTCCTATGTTCATCGGTTGACGCGGAAGGTTGCCGGTTGGTTGATCACGAAAGTAATGCAGGGATGGAAACGGATCAGGCTCCGCGCTCCATCACCACTTTGCCTTTGTACAACAGCTTGCCTTCGTGCCAGTAAGCGCGGTGCCAGAGGTGTGCTTCGCCCGTGGTGGGGTCGATGGCCAGGGTGGGAGCCGTCGCCTTGTAGTGCGTACGGCGCTTGTCTCTTCTGGATTTCGAGTGTTTGTGTTTGGGATTTGGCATGACTTCGAGATAGCTAAATCGTTATTTGGTATTCAATTGAATTTGATCTTTTTAAGGATGTTCCAGCGGTCGTCGCCTTCCGCTTCCCCGTCAGGGTGTTCATCGATGGTTCCACTCTGGCGGATGTGTTTCAGGACTTCCGGGTCACAACCCGAACTTCTATCGGCCTTGTCAGGGTGCACCGGACTGTAGGGTACCGCAAGAGTAAGGAAGTCGTAGAGCGCCTGAGAGAGGTCCAACTCGTGGGCTGCGAGTGCGATCTGGATGGTATCCTCGTCGTCTTCCTCGGCCGATGGCGTTTCTACCATCCTCACTACCAGTGATTTGGAAACTTCGACCGGGAGTTGGAAGGGTTCGAGACACCGGACGCAATCCACACTTACCAGTCCTTTCATGACCAAGTCGAGGTGCATGGCTACGTTCGAACTCTTATAGAGAACCGCCTGGACATCTACTTCGGCTCCCCGTATGATGGAAGCCTCATGTTGTTGAAAGAACGAATCGTCAATGCGGAAACCGAAAGGATGTTGTCCAACAGGAAGTTGGATAAACCGGATAATGTATGGAGAATCAGCCATCTCAGAACGATTTTAACGGCCTTGGCTTCCGTCCGACGCAAGGGGTGCAAAAATAAGAAATTAACAGTGACCCGGAAAGGGTTAGTTGCCGTAAGACTGCAATCTGATCGGCGAAATCGCTTTTTTGGACACTAAAATATTGATAATCAATTTTTAATGTCTTGGGCTTGCTGGAGTTTAGTGAACGGAATCTGTTCAATCATTGAACTACACTAATGCGTTGCCTTGAAATGACGCCGGAACCGGAACACTGAATCATAAATACACCTGCCGGTAAAGTCGATGCGTCGAAGAACAGCTTTTGTTCTCCGGCCGGAAGGGTTCCATGATGAATGCGCTTCACCAACTTGCCCTGGATGTCCAGTAAGTCGACCTGCACTGTTTGAGAGTAAGCCATTGTCAGAGGGATACAGGTGATGGCCTTGCAGGGGTTCGGAAAAACAGCTTGCATGCTGACGGGTTGGTTTTCGGCCATGGCGGTGATGCCGGTCACATCGAACTTCCAGTACCCCGCCGGTGCCGGCAATGGTCGCACCTGACTCTTCCCGCTGGACGAAGTTGCAGCGATATAATAATAGACCCTTGTGCCGGCCTGTTGTGCGGGAATGCTTCCGTTCCAGAAATAGGTCGGTCCTACCGGATTCATCATTACGCTTTGCCAGGGTTGCAGGGTGTCCGTTCTCCAGTACAGATCGGCATTCGCTATTCCCGTTCGGTGCTGGATCCGTGCTGTGACAGTATAAGTATTCACTGTGTCGGTGGTGTTGGGCAGGGGCTGGTGGCTGATCAACAAGGGGTCGCTGGTACCGACTTCCTTGGTGATGCAGTGCAAAGCTCCCAATGCACCGATCATGCTCACACAGTTGATTGGGAAAACGGTGTATCCGGGAAGTTCTTGTCGGTAGAGCTGGATGGCGATGCTATCCTGAGGGATGCCATACACAGGCACGATGATGGTCTTGTTGATGAAGGAGCTATTGGTGTAGGTGAAATAGTCGCCACCGTTGCTGGGCCATGATCCGTTGTCGGGTGGCATAGGGATTCGTACCACACGGTAGGGGGTACCAAAGGCGGAATTGAATGTGCTGGTGACGTAAAGCAGGTTGGCTTCGATCTGGGGGCCGTCCGCAACTCCCGGTGGATATTGCCCCACCAGCAGGGTCTGCTCGTCCAGCAGCTTCATGTGCATGTCGATATGGTGAATGACATCGTAGGTAAGCTTGTTCATTTTGATGTAACGGTCGATGCCCATGAAAGCATGCATGATGCTGTCGATCTCCGGCTCGGTATGGTTGATACCGAATCCGCCTGCCGGTGAATTCTCATCCAGCACCAGATCCGAAGAGAATCCCGTTCCTAAACCGTCGGTCATGAAGTTGCCACCGGTATGCACCAGGTTCCAGGGTGCGGTGGTGGTTTGATACAAGGGGGTGTTCAGGTAATTCGCAATGGCCACCGGTACCGCATCGTCAGACGGACGTGGACGGTTGTAGATCCAGTCGATCGTGAGCAGGCTGTCTACATCGTTGGTGTAAACACTCCAGGGGCCGTAATCACGCGACCATACCGAATTGATCGGGGCGTTCAGGAATGAAACACTCACGGTATCAACCCCTCCGGCTGCCAGGTAATTGGTCAGGGAAGTCGGGCTGTCGGGACTGGCATACACCACGATCACACGCGTTTCCTGTTTGGCCGCCCGCACGATTTCGCGCAAAATGGATGGATAGGATCTCCAGCCAACAACCAGTGCCTGCAGTTCTTCCCATTCGGCCATGGTGCGAACAGGGCTCGAGGGCGGAGTGACAGCGGCAGTACCGGGGTTTATGCCACGGCTTTGCATGTACTGGGGCAGCAGCAAGCGCTCGGAAGGCGACATGCGATGCCCCTCCTGGGCACTGGCACGGAAAGCTGTTAGAAAGATTGAAACGAGGAGCAGGAACCGAATGGACATGGAGCTGGACTTTGTGTAAAAGTAGCCAACCGGCATGCGAAGGGCAAATGGTTATTCGAAGAATGCGATCAATGATTCAAGTTCGACCGCTTTTACGAAGTCTATTACTTAACCGCAAAGTAGCAAAGAGGAGCAAAGGTCGCAATGCATGACTGCGGGTATGGAATATCCTCAACGGTACATCCAAACCTTCAGCAGAGAAAGCAACTCTTCCGTTTTCACAGGCTTGCTCAAGAAATCCGAAGCGCCGGCGTCCATGCATTTTTCGCGGTCGCCTTGCATGGCTTGCGCGGTGACAGCAATGATGGGCAGTAGTTTCCAGTGTGGCCTTTGTCGGATAAGACGGGTGGTTTCATAACCGTTAAGCTCGGGCATCATCATGTCCATCAGCACGACATCGACTTCTCCGTGTGCTTCCAGTTGGGTGATGGCCTGCCGTCCATTGTATGCGCTGATGACCTTAATGCCCTCCTCTTCCAGCACATGGGTCAGCGAATAGATGTTTCGCATGTCATCGTCTACTAACAAAACAGTTTTTCCACGGAGTTCGGTTTCTGCAGGCAGCGCTCCTGATCCGGAATCATTGCATAATACTGATTTGTTGCAGGGCAGCTCATCTTCCAATTGGTCGATTGTGACTGATGGAATTCCTTTGAGTCCCTCAAATCCTTGCAGCATTCCCAGTTCTGCGACCGGGATGTCGCTTCCAATGATCATTCCGCAAAATCGGGTTTGGATAGCCAGACATTCGCCTTCATGCAGATTTGATACTGATTTTATTATGAATGCCTGTCCTTGCTCCCGTAGTCGGTGGATGATGCGTTCCTCTTCTTTCGAATCGTTTCCAACATACAGTACTTGCCTCGGTACTTCCTTCCCGGTATTGATCAAATCGAATAATTGTTCGATCTCTTCCTGGCTTGTGGGCTTTTTCAGGTAGCTTACTGCTCCCATGTCGAGGCTCAAGCGGTTTTTCTGCACTGCTGAAAGGACATGGATCGGGATATTCCTCAAGTGTTCAATCTGTTTGATCCGCTTCAATACTGTCCAGCCATCCATCACCGGCATGCGCAGGTCGAGGATGATGGCATGGGGGCGGAACCGCTCTGCACAATCCAGTCCCTCGGCACCGTCCAGCGCAATCACCGCCTTGTATCCTTTTCTGTGGCAATGGAGCATCATCATGGAAGCGAAAATGTAATCGTCCTCTACGATCAGGATGGTTCGATCGCCGGGTTGCAGGTTGTGCCGGTCATCCTTTACTTCGATAGAAGGAACCCTGATCTGAAGGGCCGGTTCACTTTCCTGCAATTGTTGTTGAGTTATGGAAGATGAAACAATTTCCGCATCGGAGTGATCCAAGTCGGGTTGACTTTCTTTGGCATCCGCTTGAACTTGTGCGGGCAGGTACACAGCAAAACAGCTGCCGATACCCTCTTCACTTTCGAGGTGGATTTCTCCACCCATCAGCTGGACGAGTTCCTTGGAGATAGTCAACCCCAGTCCTGTTCCGCCGAAACGACGGCTGGTTGAATTATCGGCCTGCTGGAAAGCTTCGAAGATCTGTGCATGCTTCTCTTTCGGAATGCCGATACCGTTATCTTTCACCGAAATGCAAATGACCTCTTTTGCGTTGATTAGTCCGATCTCCTTGAATGAGATGTCGGGCCTTCCTGTGGTCAACAAACATTCTACCAATCCTCCGGGCGCGGTGAATTTTAGTGCGTTCGATAGTAGATTCTTCACCACTTGATCCAGACGCTGTCTGTCGGTGTATAACTTCTCCGAACCGCAATCGCTCTTTGCCTTGAAGCGTATTTTGCGGTCCTCGGCATAATGCTTGAACAACATGTGCATTTCGGCGGCGAAGATCTTGGGGTCGACCGATTCGCAGTTCAGGTCTATCCGTCCCGCTTCGATCTTGGACAGGTCTAAGATGTCGTTGATCAGGTTGAGCAGGTCGGAACCCGATTTGTGAATGATACGCGCATGTTCCACCTGTTTATCGTCGAGGTTCGACCTGCGGTTGTCGGAAAGAAGTTTAGCCAGGATCAGGATACTATTGAGTGGCGTGCGTAACTCATGGCTCATGTTGGCCAGGAACGACGATTTGTAGCGGTTGCTCTGCTCGAGCTGCTTTGCTTTGAATTCAAGGCTTTGGCGGGCACGTTCGATCTCATCGTTACTTTCACCCAGCAATCGCGCTTTTTCCTGAAGGTTGTGATTAGCTTGTTTGAGCTCCTGCTCCTGGTAGGCAAGCTCTTCAGCCTGTTTCTTCGATTGATCCAGAAGCTGTCTGTTGAGCAGATTTGCACGCCAGGTGTAAATGCTTGCTGCGATAGGTTCGGATAGTTTTTCAAGCAGGGAGACCTTTTCTTCGTTGATAGGGCACAAGCTGGCCACATGCAGCGCTCCCACCACCTTGCCACCGGTGATCAGGGGAAGGATGAGAATATTGCAGGTGGTCGATTCCTCCGTTTCTTTTTCGATGGTGAAGTAGGGATCATAAGCACCCACCAGTTGAACCGGCTCTGCTTTTTGAAAAACCTGTCCGATGAGTCCGTTTTTCAACTCATACCGGTGACTGTTCAGGATCTTCTGATTCAGACCAAGGTGCGCACCAAGCTGGATGTGCAGGTCGTTCATGTCTTCGTTGTTGAAAATGAAGATGGCGGCTTGCTCCACTTTCAAACGGTCAACGACGAGCTCGACGGTTTTTTCGAGCATGTCGTTCATGTCTTCTTTTTCAGAGCGGATGATGCGGTTCAATTCCACAATGCTTTCATCCGACCATCGGCGTATCTTCTCCTGGTCTGCGGCATCCACCAACCGTTTCTGCATTCGAATCAATGCATGTCCTTGAACATCCCGTTCGCTGAGGGGAGTGAAGTCCTCCTGGAGGTTTCCTTTGCCCACTTCCTCTACAAAGCGTGAAGTGCGCCTGAAGCCTTCCACCATTTCCGACAACGCGACGATCATTTCTCCGACGGCGTTCTTGGGTATGCGGATATCGGTATCGGGAAGTTCTCCCTTGCCCATACGAAGGATGATTTTTCGGACCTGCATGACCGGATGAATAACCGATTGAGCGATCATTCCCGCCGCAAACACGATCGAACAGATGATGAGCAATGCAATGCCGAATACCAATACCTGCAGCCGGTTGAATCCGTACAGCATGCGGTCCTGTTCCGCGACCGCCATTTTTGATCGGGCGACAGAGATGCGTTCCAGTTCTCTGCTGATCCGCTTGCATTCAGGTAAGACAATGGTTTCCAACAACACGATGGATTGCGCTTTTTTCAGCGAATCGAGGTGATCAACCGGTTCCGGAAGCATGCGCATGATCGCCGTCTGTTGCCCGATCAACATTTCGTAGTCGGTCAGGAGCGTGTTGATCCTGGAAGTGTGCATGGTGTCCTCCCAGTGCGTCATCAGGCCCTGTAGCCTGCCGCGCAAAGCAATGAAGGAAACATCATTGAGCATTTTCAATTCGGCTCTTTCGATTTCCTTTTCCGGAAAGTAAACCCAGTTGGTGGTCAGTAATTCGGCCCGGTTGACCAGGAGGTTGAACCGGTCTAGGGCGTCGAGCGAGGGACTCGTGGTGTGCACGAGTTCGCTCGTGATCCTGTGGCTGTTCCTCAGTGTCGAGGTGCTGATGACAGCATTTAAAATGGCGATGGCGATCACCACCAGGAAGATGTTGTAGATCTTCCGGTCGATCTTGCGGAATGCGCGGTGCTGGTTCATGGTCAGATCGCTTTTACGTCGGTAATCGGTGAATTGTTCCGGATTTACAGGGTCCCTTACCCCGTAACTGCTAATTTTCCGCCATGCAAAGGCATCCGGTTACAGTTGTCGGTGCGGGTCCAGCCGGGTGTACCGTGGCTTTGGCTTTGTCCAGGCGGGGTATTCCGGTCCTTTTGCTTGACCAAAGCACTTTTCCGCGTGACAAGGTTTGCGGCGACGCACTGAGCGGGAAAGTGGTGTTGACGCTCAACCGAATCGACACTGCACTTGCCGCCGATCTTCGTCGTCAGGACTTTACAATGGAGTCGCATGGAGTTGAATTTTTTGCTCCCAATGGAAAAAGCCTCAAATTGCCTTTTCGCAAGGAAGCAGGCACTGAACTTGCACCGGGATTCATCACGCGCAGGATGGATTTCGACAACTGGCTCTTCAGACAGGCTGCGTCGGCGAACGGGGTGAGTGTACATACCGGCGTTCGTATTGAAAATTTCCGAAGGGAGGAGGGGATGTGGATTATCGGGGATTCGACAGGAGCAAATGAATTCCGAACCGACCTGTTGATTGCTGCAGATGGTGCCCAGAGCCGTTTTGCACGATCCGTTGGAGGCATTCAAGTGGAGGATGAGCACTATTGCGCCGGATTGAGGAAGTATTACCGGGGGGTCAAAGACCTTGATCCTAAGGGATACATTGAATTGCATTTCCTGCCGGACTTCCTGCCGGGTTACTTCTGGATTTTCCCATTGAAAAACGGGGCGGCGAATGTAGGAGTTGGTCTTAGAAGCGATGTCGTTTCCCGTAAGCGCATCAACCTGAAGGAGAAAATGGACCGGATCATCCGCGAGCATCCTGTGTTGAGCAGGCGTTTTGCAGATGCTGTGCCCGAAGGCCCTGTTCGTGGTTATGGATTGCCGTTAGGTTCGAAGCGCAGGCCGATCTCCGGTGATGGTTACTTCTTGCTGGGCGATGCCGGTTCACTCATCGATCCTTTCACCGGTGAAGGGATCGGCAACGCGATGATCAGTGGACTGAAGGCTGCCGAGGTTGTCGCATCATGCGAAGGAGATTATTCAGCTGAGCGGATGAAAGCCTACGACGAAGCCGTTTATGATCGTCTGTGGCCTGAACTGAATCTGAGTAAGAGGATGCAGGAACTCGTTCGTTTTCCCTGGCTTTTCAACCTGGTGGTGAACAAGGCCTCGCGCTCCGCGGAATTGCGCGATACGATAGCCTGCATGTTCGAGGATATCGACTTGCGTGGCAGATTGAAGGATCCGCGGTTTTACTGGCGGGTGCTGATGGCTTGATCAGGCTTGGGGATGCCAGGGATTCTTTCCCGATTCAAAATAAGGAACATCTTCCGATTGGGGGTCGCGCTGCTGCCAGTAGGCCAGGGTCACGACTTCTCCTGCGGAGGTCCTTAAAAATCTCCCGTAAATGGCATTGATGGAATTGAAGGTCATGTCGGTCACCCCCACGGTGAATTGGCTGGGTGCAGGCGGTGGAGGCGCCGTTTCTCCCTCGGCAACAGGTGCAGCTTTCGGAACAATGCCGTGCACGACCACGGTGTAACCGTTGCCTTCAAGCAGGTTCTTCAGGAAAGCGGCCCGGCCGGCATCTACCGAGCGCTCCACGATGCAGCATTTCACACCGTCCAGTTCTTCGAATTCGTGGTTCTTGTTGAGGGCCATGTGGGGTGATTGGAAAGAGATCAGATGCCGTTGCTGAGGGAGTGAATGAACGCGTATAACGGTCCGCTGAAGCCGGTCAGAAGTATGCCCGCAATGCAGATGGCCAGCGCAATGCCCGGTAGGATTCCGGTGGATACCCCCGAAACAGGATATTCGTTTTCATCCATGAAAATCGCCTTGACGATTCTGAGGTAGTAATACATCGAGATGACCATGTTCAAAGCAGCGAATCCGGTCAGAACGTAATTGCCCGTTGAAGCACCGGCAGTGAGCAGGAAGAGCTTCCCGAAGAATCCCGCGGTAGGCGGAACACCGGCCAGGGAGAAAAGGGCGATGGTGAGCACCCAGCTGAGCACAGGATGCGTTTTGTAGAATCCCTTGTAGTCATCAATGCGCTCACGGTCACTTGTAGCCGAAACCAGGGTGACCACACCGAAGGCTGCAAGATTAGAGAACAGGTAGATGAGCAGGAAGTAGACTACCGCTGCCTGTCCTTCAGTGCTTCCGCTGGAAAGTCCCGCAAGGATGAAACCAACCTGGGCGATGGAGGAGAAAGCCAGGAAGCGCTTGATGTTCTGCTGGCGCAGCGCGAAGAGGTTGCCCACCAGGATGGTGGCCATGGCCAGGATGAACAGCAGGAAATACCAGGTCTCGCTGAGTGCGCCGAAAGTCGTGTAGAGTATACCGGTGAAGGTGAAGGCCACAGCAGCCTTGGAAATGACACTCAGGTAGGCAGTGACGGGTACCGGCGCTCCTTCGTAAACGTCGGCCGTCCAAAAGTGGAAGGGCACGGCAGACAGTTTAAACGCGAATCCGGTGAGGATCATGGTGAATGCGAATAGCTGCAGTGGCGAACCGCTCAGTGCAGCAGCGATTTCTGAGAAGCGCAGCGAACCTGTCGTGCCATAGATAAGCGAAATGCCCATCAACATCAATGCAGAACTGAATGCAGACGAAAGGATCATCTTCACTCCTGCTTCGGACGATGCGCTGCGGTTCAGGTTGAAATTGGCGAGCGCTGCAAGGGGAATCGTGGCCAGCTCCAGTCCGATGTAGAACAGAAGAAGGTGTCCGGCTGAAAGCATGAAGAACATGCCAAGTAAAGTGGAAACCAGCAGCATGTAGAATTCCGAAGTGTGATGGTGCGACCGCACATACGGAAATGCAATAAGTGATACGAGGAGGATACCGAGGTTAAGGATGTTCTTCTCCAGATGGAGCAAAGGGCTGTTGATGAAGAGTCCGTTGAACAACTCACCACTCGCATTGCCGAAAAGTCCCAACGCGAAATTCACAAGCAGCAAACCATTGACGATGCCAGCCCAGGAGGATCCGTTTCGGCCCTTGTCCGACAACTTCAGGAGGAGCAGGACGAACAGGACTCCGGTCAGGAGGAGTTCATGTTTCAGCAGATGGAGCAAATCGGCGATCATAGGCATGCTTAGAGGGTCATGTGTCGGCCGATCTGGGCCATGATTCCTTGTACATCGGGTTTGAGCAGACTGTTGAGCCAGAAGGGGGCGATACCGATCACTACGATACCCGCCAGCAACAGGATAGCTGCCAGTTTCTCGTTCCAGCGGGCATCACCGCCGTCGCCATGGTGTGCATCGGCCACAGGACCCATGATGGCTTTGCCCGTTGCACGTAGTATATACACTGCAGTTACAACGATGGAGGCACAGGAGGCGATGGTGGCGATGCGGTAAAACGGCTCGGCACGTTCCCACGACCCCATGAAGACGGTCATTTCCGAAACGAATCCGCTTAAGCCGGGGAGGCCCAGGGAGCACAAACCGGCAATGACGAATAGGGTGCTGATGAACGGCATGAACTTCAATAGTCCACCCAGCTGAGAAACAAGGCGGGTATGGGTCCGTTCGTACAACATGCCGATGGCAGCAAAGAACAGCGCTGTCATCAGTCCGTGGGAGATCATCTGCATCACAGCACCGGTGATGGCCGTCTGGTTCATCATGCCGATACCGAGCAGTACAAAGCCGCAGTGGCTTACCGAGGAGTAGGCATTGATGTACTTCAAATCGGTCTGCATCAGGGTGGCGAAAGCACCATAAAAAATCGCAATCGCTGCCAAACCTACTATCCAGGGAGCGTAGACCGCCGCGGCTTCCGGCATGATGTAGGTGGCGACGCGAAGGCATCCATAGCCTCCCAGTTTCATGCTGATCCCGGCCAGGAACATGGAAGCGGCAGTAGGGGCGGAGCTGTGTCCATCCGGAACCCAGGTGTGGAATGGGAACAAGGCACCGAAAATCCCGAAGCCCACGAAGGCCAGCGGGAAGAATAACAACTGGGTATCGAGGGGAATCGGATTCGCGGCCAGAGTGGCGAGGTCGAATGTGCGCATGCCCAGGCTGTCGGCCGAGCTGAAATACACGCCAAGGAGTCCCAGGAACACCAGGGCGGAACCTCCCATCAGCATCAGGGCCAGCTTCATGGCACTGTATTCCTTGCGTCCGGTTCCCCAAATGCCGATTAGCAGGAATTTTGGAATGACGGCGATTTCGAGGAAGAAGAACAGGGTGAAGAGGTCGAGGGAGATGAAGAATCCGTAAGCCCCTGCACTGAGCAACATCAGCAGGAAGAAGAACTCACGGCTGAGCTTCTCCGTATTCCATGAGACCAAAACGCCTGCCAATACGACCAGGGCGGACAACAGGATCATGGAAACCGAAATGCCATCAACGCCGGTGGTGAAGTGGATGCCCAGCGGTGCAAACCATTCATACGATGTCTGGTACAACATCGAAGTGCCCAGGCCTGCTGCGCGGTCGGCAGTGAAGGCGTTGAGCAGCGCAAGGCTAAGCAGCAGTTGCACTGCCGAACCGATAAAGGAGATCCACCGGATCTGTTTCAGGTCCCGCGCAAACAGGATGAAAATGGCCGTCAGCGCCGGAAGGAGTACGAAGAGGTGCAGGTTCATGGGCCGGTGGTCAGTTGAAGTAATGAACGGCCAGCGCGGCCAGGATGAACAATCCGATGAAGAAGAACAAGGCGTAATCCTGCACCTTGCCCGATTGAAGACCCTTGATGAGGCCGGAGATCGCCGCTGTCATCGAGGCAAGCCCGTTCATGAGTCCATCAACAATGTTGTGGTCGAACCAGGCTGCGGGACGCCCTACGAGGTTGAACAGGATTTTCCCGGTGATGAAGGTGTAGATCTCGTCGATGTAGAATTTGTGGTACGCGGATCGGTAGAGCCCACCGATCGAACCGGAAATCTTATCGGGTAAGGGACTCGTCGACTTGTAGAAGGCTGTGGCCATGCCGATGCCGGCAAGGGCAACAGTGACAGGAAGTATGGCAGCCGACCATTCGAAAGGCACATGCAGCGCAGTACCCGTTGCAGAAACATACTCGCCGAAATGGATGAATCCCGCGCCGACCGCACCGATACTCAGAATCATCAGTGGGAGCTTCATGGTGAAGGTGCCCTCTCCGTGATGTCCGTGGTCGTCGCTGTGATGTGCCTCAGCCGGCTTGTTCCAGAAGATCATGTAATAGAGCCTGAACATATAAAAAGCGGTAAGGCCTGCCGTGAGCAGCGCGATCCAATACACCATAGGATTGGCGTTCCAAGCCGCTGTGAGGATCTCTTCCTTACTGAAGAATCCGGCGAAAGGAGGAATGCCGGCGATGGCCAGGCAGGCGATCAGGAACGTGAGGTGGGTAACGGGCATGGATTTCCGCAATCCACCCATGTCCTTCATTTCATTGCTGTGTACCATGTGGATCACTGCGCCGGCCCCCAGGAACAACAACGCCTTGAAGAAGGCATGTGTGAACAGGTGAAACATGGAGGCGGTGTAACCCAGGCCGCTTTCGCCGTAATACCCGGATGCTCCAAGCGAGAACATCATGTAGCCGATCTGCGACATGGTCGAATAGGCCAGTACCCGCTTGATATCGGTCTGGGTGCAGGCGATCACCGCGGCGAAAACCGCAGATAACACCCCGGTCCAAAGAACGACATCGAGCGCGGCGGGGCAGGAGAGGCTGAAAATCGGGAACAAACGTGCCACCAGGAATACGCCGGCCACGACCATCGTCGCCGCGTGGATCAATGCGGAAACCGGCGTGGGACCTTCCATGGCATCGGGCAACCAGATGTGCAAAGGGAACATGGCGCTTTTTCCGGCTCCACCGATGAACACCAGCAGCAGACCCCAGGTCAGTGCGCTGGCTCCGAGGAAGGAGGCTGCGGAGGCTGATTCCAGCCAGGGTGAACCCACGGTGGTGAGGCGTTCAATGAGTGTAATGAAATCCAGGGTTTGTGCTTCGGCAGCCAGAACCAGGATACCGATGAGAAAACCAAGGTCGGCGAAGCGCGTTACGATAAATGCTTTTTTGGAAGCCGCAACGGCACTGGGCTTGTTGTAGTAATAGCCGATCAGCAGGAAAGAGGAAACTCCCACCAATTCCCAGAAGATGTAGATCTGAAAGAGGTTGACCGAAACCACCAGTCCCAGCATAGAGAAGGTGAACAGGGAAAGGAACGCATAATAGGTGGCGAAGCGATCGTCCCCTTTCATGTAGCCCAGGCTGTACACATGAACCATCAACGAAACCGAGGTCACCACCACCAGCATCATCACCGAGATCGGATCCAGCAGAATGCCCATGTCAATGGACAATGAATCGCTGAACGGTAGCCAGGTCATCTTCCAGGCGACCACTTTCTCATACACATCACCGGTATGGGAGAAGAAATACTCGGTCGCGGTCCGGATGGAGAGTATGGTCGAAACAAGCAGGGAAGCGGTACCGATCATCCCTGCCACAGGCTGAAGATGCCTGCGTCCGAAAATGCCCAGCAGCAGGAAGCTGAACAAGGGCAGCAGGGGGATGAGCAGCAGGTTGACTGTCGATGGCATGGGGAACGGTCAGTTTTTCAGGGTGTCCGACTTCTCGGCATCGATGTGATGGCTGTTCCGGAAGAGGTTGATGATGATGGCGATGGCCACGGCGGCTTCCGCAGCAGCGATGGCGACGATGAATACGGTGTAGCCCAGACCTTCGATGTTCTGAGGATACAGGTACTTGTTGAATGCGATGAAGTTGATGTTGACGCTGTTGAGCATCAGCTCGAGCGACATCAGCATGGCGATCAGGTTGCGCCGGGTGAAAAAGCCATACACGCCGATGAAGAACAGCAGGGTGCTGACACACAAGATGTGGGAGAGGGGTATGCCGTTCATTTGTGTTCGGGACGCGATTTCATGGCAATGACGATGCAGCCGATCATGGCGGCAAGAAGCAGGATGCTGACGAGTTCAAAGGGAAGCACGAAGCTGCCCTCGCTGTTACCGACCAGCAGGTGGCCGATACTGCGAACAGACGGGTCGAATACGACAGTGGAGTGGTCACCCCAGCCGTAACGCATGATCAATGTGCAAGCGAATACGGCTCCGGTCAGTACAGCCAATGCAGAGAACAGCTTGCGCCGGTCGATCGGGGCAGGCATATCGGCACCGGTTTGCTGGGTCAGGAAGATCGAGAAGATGATCAACACCACGATACCGCCCACATAGACGATGATTTGCACCGCTGCCGCGAATTCCACTTCCATCAGGAAGTAAAGTGTGGCGATGCCGATCAGGGAGAACAACAACCAGATGGCGGAACGGAACAGTTTTTTCGCAGTAACGGTAAGCAGCCCCGTGATGAGGATGAAAGCCGATACGAGGTAGAAAGGGAGTTGACTCAATTCCATCATTCCACGCCCTCCATGATTTTGGATCCTGGTCTATTCAGGACCTTGGTGAGTTGCCTGCGGTCGAAGACACTGTGCTCGAAATCATTCGACATCTTGATGGCATCGGAGGGACATGCTTCGACACAGAGGTTGCACATCGTGCAGAGTTCAAGTCGGTAAACAAACGTATCGATCGCCTTCTTCTTCTTTCCCTCGGCATTCACTTCACTCTTGGTGACGATCTTGATGGTTCCGTTCGGGCAAGCCAGCTCGCAGGCCTGGCATCCGGTGCACCGGTGTTCGTTACTTTCGTTATGCGGCATCACCACCTCCCCTTTGAACCGCTCGGCAAGTACGGGCCTTGCTTCAGGGTACTGTTGGGTGATGATCTCTTTCTGGTGGGAGAAATAATATCCTGTAAGCCGCATCCCCTTCAGGAGGGATCCGACCGCGGAGAATATATCGTTGAAGTACTTATTGAGGAACATGGGTTAGAAATGCCAGCCCGTGATGGCGATTAGGGTAGCCACCAGCAGATTCACCATGCTGATGGGAAGAAGGTATTTCCACTCGAGGTTCAGCAGCTGGTCTACGCGCAGGCGGGGGAAGGTCCAGCGGAACCACATGATCACGAAGATGAGGAACAAGGTCTTGCCGAGGAACCAAATGGACGACGGGATGTAATCCATCACGGTATTGAAGGCTTCCCAGTCGCCGAGGTGGAAGGGCATCCATCCGCCGAAAAAGAGCGTGGCGCCGATGGCACAGCCAATGAAGATGTTGATGTATTCGGCCAGGAAGAAAAGGGCGAATTTCATTCCCGAGTACTCGGTGTGGAATCCGGCAGTGAGTTCGGATTCCGCTTCAGCGAGGTCGAAGGGCGCGCGGTTGGTCTCGGCCGTGAGTGCGATCATGAACACCACGAAGGCGATCAGGGCGGGGATATGGCCCTTGAGGATCCACCAGCCGGTTTGCTGCGAGGCGATGATCTCACTGATGCGCAGGTCGCCGGCGAGTACGATGATGGTTAGGATGGAAAGGCCTGCTGACAATTCATAGCTGACGATCTGTGCTGCACTTCGCATGGCGCCCAGCAGCGAATACTTGTTGTTGCTCGACCAACCGGCCATCAGGATACCGATCACGGCCACAGATGAAACAGCGGCGAGGTAAAGAACACCGATATTGATGTCCCAGATCTGGAAGTTGCGGGCAAAGGCGATGGGTGCAAGCAGCAACATCGCAGCGATCATGACGATGAATGGCGCCAGATTAAAGAGCAGCTTATCGGCTCCGTCCGGAGTCAGTCCCTCCTTCATCACGAGTTTCAATGTATCGGCGGTGGTCTGGAAAATGCCTTTGGGCCCCACGCGGTTCGGTCCAAGACGTATCTGCATGAAGGCAGCGACTTTCCGCTCCATGTAAACGAGCAGAAGCCCCAGGAGGGCGAACAAAGTGATGGCCGATATGCCGACTAACACGCTCTGGGCGATGTAGTCCCAGGGACTACCCAGTGTCTGTGTCAGCCAGGCCTGAATGCTGTCGGTCAGTTGTTCGAGACTCATTGTTTTCGTTACTGCGCACCGTTTAGTTCCGGGTGCGGTCGGACTTTACTGTATTGGGATCACCTGTCGATGTCCGGAATCACCAGGTCGAGCGTACCCATGGTGGCCATCAGGTCGCCGATCTTCCCTCCGCGGGCCATGTGGTCGAGGGCGCTGAGGTTGGAGAATCCGGGTGATCTGTATTTGATGCGGTAAGGAGTGGTACCCCCTTCACTGATGATGTAGACGCCGAATTCACCGCGGGCGGTTTCTACACGGGTGTAGAATTCGCCTTTCGGTAATTTCAGTACAGCCTTGGTCTTGGCCTGGTGATCGCCTTCGGGGATATTGTCGATCAGCTGTTCGATGATGCGCATGCTTTGTACCATCTCACCAATACGGACCTTGTAGCGTGACCAGGAATCGCCCCCATGCTCCAGCACCTCATCGAACTGCACCTTGTCGTACACTTCGTAGGGGTAGAGCTTGCGTATATCGCAACTGACACCACTACCGCGTCCGGTTGGTCCGGTGCAGCCGAAGGAGATGGCATCCTCTTTAGTGATGACACCCACACCTTGCGTACGGCTCTGGAAAATCACATTGCCGGTGACAAGCTCGTCGTATTCGTGGATCTTCGATTTGAACAACCGGAGAAACTCCTTCACTTTGCGCTGGAAATCGGGATGGATATCCATCATCAGACCGCCGGGAACGATGTAATTCATGGTCAAACGCGCTCCGCAGGTGTCTTCCATGATCTCATTGATCATTTCCCTTTCACGGAAAGCATAGAAAAACGGGGTCATGGCTCCCAGGTCCATGGCCAGAGCGCCCCACCACAACTGGTGTGAAGCCAATCGTGTTAACTCGTCGAGCAACACGCGAATGACCTGCGCTCGATGGGGGATCTCCAGCTGCAGGCCTTTCTCCACACAAAGTGCACAAGCATGATTATTGATGTGAGACGAGAGGTAGTCCATACGGCTGGTTACGTAAATGAACTGCCGGTAGCTGAGGCTCTCGCTCATCTTTTCGATGGACCGGTGGATATAACCGAGGTGTGGTTCCACCTTTTTCACGGTCTCCCCGTTCAGGGTGATGACCAGGTGCAGTACCCCGTGCGTCGAGGGGTGCTGGGGTCCCACGTTGATGATCATGTCACCCTGGTCTGTCGTTCCGATCTGTTCGAGCATACTCAGAGTTTGATCATGTTGATGGGGTCCTCGAAGTCTTTCCGCAAGGGAAATCCTTCGTACTCGGGTGTCAGGAAAAGACGGCGCAGGTCGGGGTGCCCGTTGAAGGTGATGCCCATCAGGTCGTACGCCTCGCGCTCGTGGAATTCAGCGGTTCTCCACAATCCTGTGACGCTTTCTACAACGGGTTGGCTGCGGTCCAGCTTGACCTTGACCACCAGGCTATGGCGATGCACAGTGGATGTAAAATGATAAACGACCGTGAGGTGCGTCTTCCAGTCCACCGCGGTAAGGCAGAACAGGTAGTCGAAGTGCAGGTCACTCTCCTTTTTCAAACGTGCGGCAAAATCCAGAAATCCTTCGGGACCACAGGATAATGTTGTCCATTCCGTACCTTCTTCAAAGGCGGCATCCGGAAGGATTTCCCCGATCTTCAGTTTCAATTCTTCGTTGGTCATCCGCGATTTCGGTTAAACGGGTTTGTTTTCGCGGATTTGCTCACGGGTCATCCCGCTACGGATTTTCTCCTGCAGGGCCAGAAGGGAGTGTAGCAGGGCTTCGGGTCGAGGAGGACAACCGGCCACATACACGTCAACCGGTATGATGTGGTCGGCTCCTTTCACCACAGAGTAGGTGTTGTAGAAAAAAGGTCCTCCGCTGATGGCGCAGGCACCCATGGCGATCACGTATTTCGGGTCGGCCATCTGGTCGTACAGGCGCTTCAGCACAGGGGCCATCTTATTCACTATGGTCCCTGCGATGATGATGACGTCCGCCTGACGGGGGGTGGCCCTGGCCACTTCGAAACCGAAGCGGGAGAAATCGTATTTGGCTCCGGCTGCCGACATCATTTCGATACCGCAGCAGCTGGTGGCGAAGGTGAGTGGCCAAAGGGAATTCGAACGGGCCCAGTTGATGACATCGTCGATCTTGCTCAGCATCACGCCTCCGCCGGGAATTTCGTGCACTTGCCCCGGAAAGGGTTTGTTTCCTTGTGTTACATCCATGTCAATGCTCCTTTTTTGTGGGCGTAGAGGAAT
The DNA here is from genome assembly GCA_046049215.1 of Bacteroidota bacterium. Lineage (GTDB taxonomy): Bacteria > Bacteroidota > Bacteroidia > AKYH767-A > OLB10 > JAJTFW01. The sequence goes on from JBJOER010000196.1 coordinate 19,094, forward strand.
CCCATGAAAAGAATGAGGAAGAAAATCAACACGTCGATGAACGCGAACCATCCGATTTCCTTGACTACGACGGCCCAGGGATATAGAAATAGCAACTCGACATCGAAAATGAGGAAGATGAGGGCGAAGAGGTAATAGCCCACCTGGAATTGCAGCCAGGCTCCGCCAATGGTGGGAACACCGCACTCGTAAGGCTGACCTTTGCGTGGGTTGAAGGATCCCTTCACGAACATCCTGGATACCAGGATGCCGCCGGCCGAAAACACAATCGCGGCAAGTGTCAGGATGAGCAAAGCGGTTACGCCCATAGCGGGGTCAAAAGTAGTTCAAATTTGCATCGACTTTCGTCTTAAATAACACTTTTGACAAGGCTTGGCTTTGCTTGGATTAAGTCACTGCTTCGACCCATTCATGGTTGTTCCGGCTGGTCGGGGCTATTTCATTTTGGTAACAAAAGTTGCCGGGCAAGGACACGATCGGCCGTTATGTTTGCAAATTCCGACCTTCATCCTGCTCATTCCATCCAAAATACACTGAAAACCATGCTTGAAACACTTCGCGAACCCTGGCCCTGGTACGTGGCGGGCCCATTGATCGGGTTAACCGTCCCGGCTCTTCTGCTCATCGGGAACAAAACTTTCGGGATCAGCTCCTCCCTGAGACACATCTGTGCGGCTTGTCTGCCGGCTAAAATCCCGTTTTTCCATTACGAATGGAAGAAGGAGGCCTGGAATCTCTTTTTTGTTGCCGGTGTATTTCTGGGTGGCGTAATCAGCTCGCTGGTCTTGTCCAACCCTGCTGCCGTTGAGATAAACCCTGATCTTGCTTCCGAACTGAGCAGCTATGGCATCAACGATTACAGCGGCCTGGTGCCTGTGCAGGTCTTCAGTTGGGAGAACCTGCTCACACTCCAGGGATTCATGATGATGGTCGTCGGTGGGTTTTTAGTCGG
>JBJOER010000197.1:0-5975 GCA_046049215.1 Bacteroidota bacterium
AGATCGGTCAACCAGGGACTGAGCACCACATCCAGGTCCGGAATAGTACCGGCAATGCCTCCCCAAAGCCAACCACGATAACCCGCTTTTCGACCCGCTACTAACTCGCCGATGGCTGCTCCCAGGGCAAACTGGGTGACGCTATCCATTTAAATATTTAGTTTATTTGAATTACTAATCGTGTTGATTAGGAATATCTTCTGTTTTCAACTCAAAGGTGTCTTCTTCGTCTTTGTACTTCATGACCTGGTCGAGGGCATCGGGAACGACATCGCTGCAAATGATGATGAATGACCCTTTCACGGCACTCTTGAAGGCGTGATCGATGGCTTCCCTTTCGGACGGAATGATGGTGGTTTTCTTGTTTCGGTCGACCCCATGCACCCCTTGCATCATGAGCTGGATGATCTCTTCTTCGCTGCGTCCGCGCAGGTTGCGGTCCTGGCGGATGATGATTTCGTCGAACATTTTGGCAGCCAAAGTGCCGAGGGCTACGATGTCCTCGTCGCGGCGGTCGCCCACACCGGCAATGATACCGATTTTGGGCCTGGCATCGATCCGTTCCAGGAACTTGGCGATGGCCTGGAATCCGGCGGGATTGTGAGCGTAATCGACCATGACAGTGAACTGCTTGAACTCGAACATGTTCATCCGCCCCGGAGTTTGAACGGGCGAGGGGATAAAGGTTTCCAAAGCCAGTCGGATATCCTCGATGCGGAAATCGCGCAGGTAAGAGGCCAACACTGCCGGCAGGATGTTTTGGATCATGAAAACGGCCTTGCCCCGGAAGGTTAGCGGGATGTTGACGATCTTCTCCACACGGATCTTCCAGTTTCCTTTGCAAACCGTGATGTACCCGTTCTCGGCGATGGCGGCGATTCCGCCTTTCTCGCAGTGGGTGCGGACCAAAGGATTGTGCTCGTCCATCGAGAAGTAAGCCACCTTGCTCTGGACGTTGCGGGCCATGTTCGAAACCAGCTCGTCGTCGGCGTTGAGGATCGAATAGCCCGATGGCATAACGGATTCAACCACTACGCCCTTCAAACGGGCCATGTCCTCGAGGGTGTGAATGTCCTTCAACCCCAGGTGATCGGCGGCCACGTTGGTGACGATGCCGATGTCGCAGCGGTGGAAGCCCAGACCTGCCCTGAGAATGCCCCCACGCGCCGTTTCCAGAACAGCGAAATCGACCGTAGGGTCTTTCAGTACGAATTCGGCACTTTGAGGTCCGGTGCAGTCGCCGCGTTGCATCAGGATGTTGTTGATGTAGATGCCGTCGGTGGTGGTGAATCCGACCTTGTATCCCGCTGTTTTGGCGATATGGGCCATGAGACGGGTGGTGGTGGTTTTTCCGTTCGTACCGGTGATGGCGATGACGGGAATGCGGAAGGGGGTTCCGGGAGGGAAAAGCATATCGACCACCGGCTCGGCCACGTTGCGGGGCAAACCGTCGGTGGGTGCAAGGTGCATTCTGAATCCGGGCGCTGCATTGACTTCAAGGATGGCTCCTCCGGTTTCGGCCAGGGGAGTACTGATGTCGTCGGTCATGATGTCGATGCCGCAGATGTCGAGTCCGACGATACGGGCGATGCGCTCGGCCATGAATACATTATGCGGATGCACCAGGTCGGTGACATCGGTGGCTGTTCCTCCGGTGGAGAGATTGGCTGTCGCTTTCAAATACAGGATCTCGCCATCTTTAAGAACGGATTCCAGTGATAATCCTTTGTCAGTAAGAATACCCATGGTCGACTCATCGACCTTGATGGCCGTAAGGACCTTCTCGTGTCCATAGCCGCGCCTGGGATCCTTGTTCACTTCGTCGATGAGTTGCTGTATGGTGCTTTTTCCGTCGCCGGTGACCATGGCAGGAGTGCGTTTGGCGGCGGCGACGAAACGGTAGTTGATGACCAAAAGGCGGTGATCCAGTCCCGTGATGAAGCGTTCACAAATGACGGCCCTTGAGATCTTCTTGGCCGCTGCCAGCGCTTCGATGGCCTCCTCACGGGTACGGATATGGATGGTCGCCCCGCGTCCATGGTTGCCGTTGATAGGTTTGATCACCAGTGGGAATCCGATCGCTTCGATGGCCGCATCGAGATCCTCCTGGTCGTAAATGATGCGTCCTCTCGGGACAGGAATGTTCGCGGCTTCAAGCAGGTTCTTGGTGTCCTCCTTGTCACAGGCGATTTCCACCGCGATGCTACTGGTTTGGCTGGTGACAGTGGCCTGAATACGTTTTTGATTGACGCCGTATCCAAGCATCACGAGGGAATGTCGGTTGAGGCGGATCCACGGAATTCCCCTTGATGCAGCAACCTCGACGATCGATCCGGTGCTGGGACCCAGACGCTCGTCTTCTCGGATCTCGCGAAGACGCTGGATGTCCGCTTCCAGGTCGTATTCAACACCGTCGACCAGGGCCTGAGCGATGCGCACGGCCGATTTGGCGGCGAAAATGCCGGCTTTCTCCTCCATGTACGTGAAAACCACATGGTATACCCCGTGCTCGGCTGTCGAGCGTGTCCTTCCAAAGCCGACGTCCATACCGGCCAGGGTCTGGATCTCGAGTGCGATGTGTTCAACGACGTGTCCCATCCAGGTACCCTCGCGTACACGTTTGAAGAACCCACCGGCATGGCCCTCCGAACATTCGTGGACGTACATGCTTGGGAACTGGGCTTCGATACGGTCGGCAAAACCGTCGATGAGGTGGGTCGGTCGTTCCTCCATTTCCTCGAGGTCAAGTTTCATGACGATGAGGAAATGGCGGCGGATAGACCAGTAATTGGGGCCGCGCATGGCCCGGATTTCGAGTATTTTCATTGGGTGTTTCGGAGGGATAAGATAAAAGGGAGAGGAGCGTCGGGTGAGGTGAATCGCTTTACCGCATGAAAATAGGAATCAGGCATCGTATACCCAAAAGGATTACTTCAAATTGTTTTCGCACTTAACATTGTTGATTTCGCGTCTGAGGCCAGGGGATTGACGCTTTGAAATCAACTATTTTGGTGGCGTTGAAGCAACGCGCATGAAAGGGATTTTAATCGCCATAGGCGGAAACGAGGACAAAGGGACCGAACCGGAACCGAATTTCCAGCAAAAAAACAACCTGAATTTTTTTGAACTGCAGATCCTGAGTCGGATCGTTCAGGAGTGCAGGAATTCCAGGGATGCACACATTGAGGTCATCACCACGGCATCGAGTATTCCCGAAGAAGTGGGGGAGAACTACCTCTATGCATTTGGAAAGATCGGATGCACCCGGATCAACCTGATGCATATCCGCGACCGGAGCGATGCACAACAACAAGAATACATCGACCGCATCAAGTCCTGCGACGGTGTGATGATGACCGGCGGAAACCAGCTGCGGTTAAGCACCGTTTTCGGAGGAACACCCATTCTGGAAATTCTTCAAAAACGATTGCTTGAAGATGAACAGTTCGTGGTGGCTGGTACAAGCGCCGGTGCGATGGCGATGAGCAACACGATGATCTACCAGGGATCCAGTGCAGGTGCCTTGGTCAAAGGCGAAGTGAAGATCACCACCGGACTGGCGTTCATACGCAATGTGATCATCGATTCCCATTTCGATAAACGTGGCCGCTTTGGTCGCCTGGCCCAGTCGGTAGCCTCCAATCCATCTTGTATCGGCATCGGACTTGGTGAAGATACCGGAGTGCTCATCCGCGGATCCAATCACCTCGAAGCGATCGGATCAGGACTTGTGATTATCGTTGATGGAACGGGTATCCGCCACTCAAACATTGCCGACCTTGCGGAAGGCTCACCCATCAGCATCGAAAACCTGGTCGTTCACGTGATGACCAAGGGCAATGCCTACACCCTGAACGATCGCCGATTCCTGGTCGAATCGCAGATGCACCCGGCTTCCTAAAAGTCTGTTGTCTGTTGTCTGTTGTCCGTGGTCTGTTGTCCGTTGTCCGTTGTCCGTTGTCCGTTGAGGTTAACCGGTCTTTGAGCGATTGCCTTTTCCGCTATAACGAATTGAAGTACCCTTAACGGGTAGCCGATAACTGGTCGCTGAGCTTGTCGAAGGGTGTCTGATGGTTTGAGAACGATATTCAAGAACTTGGTCGTTAGTCTCAAATTCCCTCAATTTTCAAATTGAATCCCCCCGTTAATGATAAGTTAATCGATCGCCAGGATCCCCATTGGAAATCCACAAGAATTACCTTCGTAACCGGTGAAAAAATCTGTCTTCAACTGGATCGTGATCATCATGAGCCTGGCTTTGGTCGGACTTATCGCTTTGCAGACCTTCTGGCTTCGCAACGAGATCCGTGTGCGGTCCGATCAGTTCGACGCCCAGGTCATGGAAGTGCTGAACCGCGTGGTGGCCAAAGTGGAGGAGCTTGAAAACCTTCGGTTTGTCGTGGACAGGTTGAGGACGAGTGCGGACTCTTCCATCATACAATCAGGCTTGAACGACAGCCTTTCGGGACTCTTGACCTCTATCGCTCGCGAGAGTGCCCCTGTTCAAGCCGAGTTGACGTCACAAACTGACGATTCGAATGACCTGCAGACCCAGATCGAGAAGACAATTGGAAAATACCGCGAGGAAAATGCATCCGTTTCGTCGAACAACCAGGAATTGGCAGGTATCGAACCTTCCGGTTCCTTCGGTATCCGGATTGAAAAAGATGTCCGCCGTCGGGAGGTGATCGATCTGCAGCTGCGCGACGTTTACAGGGCGGCCGAGGGAGATAATGAACCCGGTCTTGAGCAGCGCGTGCAATCGCGGATGCAACGCCTGCAAACCATGGTTCAGAAAATGACTTTTCAGATCGTTGACCCATCAGTGCCTCTTTTCAAACGCATCAGCCAGCCTGTGCTCGACTCGATCCTTGCCGGGGAATTCAAGGCTGCCCATCTGGAGCAACCCGCCGGTTATGCTGTTGTTCGTGACCGGGACTCGAGTCCGGTGTTCGTTTCACCGGGAATAGATTCGATCCGCATTCGGGAAAGCAACCACCGGGTGGACCTTTTTCCGAATGATGTGTTGAAGCGCGGGGAATCCATCGTACTCGTTTTTGAAAACAGCGGCCGCTCACTTCTGCACGGCATCCTGCCCATGGTTTTGCTCTCCACGGTGATTTCGTTGATCATGGTGGCGGGATTCACCTACACTGTGCGGCATGTCCTTCAACAAAAGAAATTGGCCGACATCAAAACGGACTTCATCAACAACATGACCCACGAGTTCAAGACGCCGATCGCCACTATCGCCATTGCGAACGATTCCCTGCGCAATCCCAAAGTGATGGGCTCTGTTGAAAAGGTCCAATACTACACGGGTGTGATAGGCGAGGAAAACCGAAGGATGCTCCGTCAGGTCGAAAAGGTGCTACAGATGGCGCAGATCGAAAAAGGGGAACTGGTACTGAAAAAGGAACACGTGTTATTGAAGGATCTGGTGTCCGGGGCGGTGAACAGTCAGTTGTTATCCATCGAAGGGCGCGGAGGAAAAATCCGCATTATATGGTCTGTTTCAGATTACAGCCTCACTGCCGACAAGGACCACCTGTTGAATGTTTTTGTAAACCTCATTGATAACGCCAACAAATACAGTCCGGATGCACCCGATATCACCGTGGAGGCTGTCGAGGCGGATGGTCATCTTCAAATCAAAGTCACGGACCGCGGTATCGGTATGACGGCCGATGAAAAACGACGGGTCTTCGAGACGTTTTACCGGGCAGCCAGTGGAAATGTGCACGACGTGAAGGGATTCGGACTCGGTCTGAGCTATGCCAAGGCCATCGTGGAAGCGCACAATGGGAAAATAGAACTGTCAAGCGAGCCCGGTAAAGGCAGTACTTTTATCGTTAGCTGGACATTGAAACAACTGAATGGAACACATGGGAGCGAATATCCTGCTGGTTGAGGACGATCACAACTTTGGGATGGTCCTGAAGCATTTCCTGGAGATGCATGACTATCGCGTAGAT
>JBJOER010000198.1:0-9308 GCA_046049215.1 Bacteroidota bacterium
AGTGGCTGGATGATTTCTCAATGTCTCCGAAGATCTCTACCGGCTGTGTATCCGGATTCAGTCCGAGTTGCTCGAGCACAAAAAGGATGTAGTAAGTGAAGTCCTCCGCTGTCCTGTACCGGAAGCTGTTGTAGAAACGGAGTTCATTGCCCTCGGAAACCATCACATCGAGGTGCCTCGGCCTGACGTGAACCGAAACAAGGGGAGCTTGATTGAATTTATTCTCCCGAAGCCTGCTCTCGATAAATGGTGCCGATGCGGAATGGAATCGAATTGAACCGAACCGCTGTTCCAAGAGCCGCTGCGCCTGCACGGGCACCGTATAGAGGAATTGGGCATGGATGGAGGGCACCAGCTCGCTCATTCCAATCCAGGATTCCTCACCACTACTGGCGGTCAGGGCGAGGATGTCGTTGATAGAATCCTTGTGAAACAAGGGGTCAGGGACAATGCTGTGCTGAGCACTGAAAAAACCCACGCGCACCGGATGGTCCTTCCATTCCGATATCAGTGAATCACTGTTCAGTATTGAATCGATATGCTTACCGGGTGAAACATATTCCGCTTCCTCTTCCGCTGGCATATGATACACCTGCAAAGCGACAGCCTTGTTTCGAAGGGAATCGACCACACCGATTTGGACCTGGCTGTCGTCCACCAGAACGAGCAATACAGGCGATCCAACCATGCCTTGCTCGATTGATTCATCCATCAAGCCACGCTTCCGGGCGACCGGTGAGGAAATCGATTCCATACCGCCAAAAATAGGGTATTGCACGTTTAAAGAAACTCGAAACTCTTCATCCGAATTCGGATGAGTATGGAATACCCGGAAATACCACAGGCATTACCTTTGGACGATAAGCCGGTTTTGCCTCGCCGTATCAATTTGCCATCCATCGATCCAGCCCTCGAAGAACGTGTCTGCGGACAAATCCGCAGCCACCTTTTGTATGAACCCACTCCCGGACAATCTGCTTTTATCAGAAGTTTTGGCCGTTTTGCCGCTGATCCCGAACCGGGTATCTTTTTGCTGAGGGGCTATGCAGGTACCGGAAAAACGACCATGATGGCGGCCCTGACCGGATCCTTCCGGAACATCGTCTTGCTGGCGCCAACAGGGAGGGCGGCCAAAGTCTTGTCACTGCATACCGGTCGTCCCGCCTTTACCATCCACAAGCACCTTTATCGACCTGTTCCAACCAGCGATGGCCGCACCATGCTCGTGGTCACAGACAATCCGTTTCAAAAGTGTTTGTTCATCGTGGATGAGGCCTCAATGATCCCGGACGCTGCAATTGATGATACCGACAGTCCTTTTCCCGGAGTGAACCTGTTGAGTGATCTGGTTCGCTATGTGTTCAGCGGCATGGGTTGCCGGTTGATGCTGGTGGGTGATACCGCACAGCTTCCACCGGTTCATTTCGAGAATAGTCCAGCACTCGACGCCGACCATCTTCGGCACCGATTCGGGAAAAAGGTATACCGCGCAGAACTTACCGATGTGGTACGTCAGCAGGCGCAAAGCACGATCCTGGTAAACGCAACACGGCTTCGGGATCAGATCCTGCGCGAGAACGATCACAGCTTCCCGACAATTACGGAAGCCCCCGATGTCAAACGCATTCCGGTCAACGAATTACCTGAATGTTTAGAGCAAGCCTACCGCGAGCACGGCAGGGAAAACGTGATTGTCGTTACACGATCAAACCGTTCGGCCAATCAGTACAACCGGATGATCCGTTTCCAAACCCTTTGGATGGAGGATGAAATAGGGGGAGGAGATAGGCTGATGGTGGTTAGAAACAATTACTTCTGGTTGCCCAAGGACCATGCAGCCGGTTTCATTGCCAATGGGGATATGCTGGAAGTGCATAAAATCGTGAGGTTCGAGGAGCGTTTCGGGTTTCGTTTCGCCATGGCGTCTTTTTCCTATAGCGATCTGCCCGATGAGCCTGCCTTTGAGGCGATGATCCTGTTGGATACGTTGACCGGTGAAACTCCCGCCATGACAAAACAAGATCGAGATCGTTTGCTGGAAGCCCTGCACGAAGCCTACGAGGAAGAGGAGCCCGACCGACGTCGCAGATCCGCTCTGATCAAAAAGGATCCCTACTTCCAGGCACTGCAAGTCAAATTTGCCTACGCCATCACCTGCCACAAGGCCCAGGGTGGACAATGGCCTGTCGTTTTTGTCGATCAGGGTTATTTGACGGAAGAGATGTTGGGCAGGGAGTTCTACCGTTGGCTTTATACCGCACTGACCAGGTCAAGTGCTCAACTTTTTCTCCTGAATTTCAACGATAGGTTCTTTCCGATTTGATAAATTTGCAAGGTTTTTGGAGGTCATTTCATCCGAAACAAGCAAGTGTCATTAGCTCAGTTGGTTCAGAGCACTACCTTGACAGGGTAGGGGTCACTGGTTCGAGTCCAGTATGACACACAAAAAAGGCTGCAATACAGTGCAGCTTTTTTTATGGAACAAAACCAATAATATAATTTATATAAAATTGCTTTTCAGAGGTTTATATTAAACACCTCAACCGATAATTCTACCATCTTTCATGGTAACTCTGCGGTCAGCGAGGTCGGCAAGTTCTGAATTGTGAGTGACGATGATAAATGTCTGGTTCAACTCGTTTCTCAAGTCTAGCAACAGTTTGTGAAGTAAACCGGCGTTTTCAGAATCGAGGTTTCCGCTCGGCTCATCGGCCAGGATCAAATCGGGCATATTCATGAGTGCCCTTGCGATGGCTACACGTTGTTGCTCTCCGCCGCTTAGCTCCGAGGGCTTGTGCGAACTACGATTGGCAATTCCCAGCATGTCCAACAGTTCAATTCCACGACGGCTCGAATCCTGCATCGACTGGCCTCCAAGCCATGCCGGCATACAAACATTTTCGATTGCGGAAAACTCAGGCAATAACTGATGGAATTGAAAGATAAAGCCGATGTGTTTGTTCCTGAACCGGGCCAGCGCATCGCCACGAAGAAGTTCAACCTCTTGTTCATTGATATGGATGCTGCCCGAGTCCGGAGTGTCAAGCGTCCCCAACAGATGCAAAAGAGTGCTTTTTCCGGCACCGGAAGCACCTACAATGGCAACGATTTCACCTTTTTTGACAGCCAGGTCGATCCCCTTTAAAACAGGTATAGAACCGTACGACTTCGTCAAGCCCTTCGCTTCGATGATCATGGTGTAAATGTAGCGGAAACCATCCTCGGATCACGCAGGGCAATACCCGGTCGTTTGCCTATTTTTGTCCACTGTGAATTTCTCCCTCGTCACTACCCAGCCGATTTGGTTCCTCGTTTTTTGCATCCTGTTGGGTTGGGGAGGAGCGACGCTTCTTTACAGGAAATCGCCTTTGGTTGGTGAGGTATCCCGGCTGACCGGACGAATACTGTTTGGTGCGCGGTTCCTGTTACTTACTTTGCTTTCGTTCCTTTTGTTGGAACCCATGCTTCGTACTTTGACGAGAGAGGTGGAAAAGCCACTGGTGATCATTGCTCTTGACGAGTCCCAATCGGTCGTTAACCGTGCCGACTCGACAGCTGCCAAAGAGGCCATACGAGCCGATTTAGAGAATTTGCAGAATTCACTCGGAGATGATTTTGATGTCAGGACCTTTTCTTTTGGAGACAAGGTTTCGACGGATATTAATTACGGGTTCACCGGAAGGACCACAAATTTTTCGGACCTTTTCCGGGAATTGGACGTCAGATTTTCCAACCGGAATGTCGGTACAATGATCCTTGCCAGTGACGGATTGTACAACGAGGGGAGTTCTCCGGCTTATGGTCCGGCTCGATTGCGCCTTCCCGTTTATAGCATCGCATTGGGTGATACCACAAGTCGCCGGGACGTATTTATTGCCGACGTCCGTCACAACCGCTTCGCCTACCTCGGGAACAGTTTCCCACTTGAAATCAACCTCAGGGCCAGACAATGCGCCGGAGAGAAACTGGTTTTGACAGTCGAAAAGGACTCTCAGCTATTGGTGAACCGTTCCTTTCCGATAACAGGCAGGGATTTTCAAACCATCGTTCCGGTCTATCTTGATGCCAAGGCAAAGGGAATCCAACATTTCGTCGTGCGCGTCAGTGCATTGGAAGGTGAGGTGACCCTGGTGAATAACCAAAGGGATGTGTTCATTGAGGTTGTTGAAGAAAAACAAAAAGTACTCGTATTGGCGGCAGGCCCTCATCCCGACCTCAGTGCCATACGCCAGTCGCTGGAGTCCACCCTGAATACTGATGTAAAGGTGCATATGGCGTTCGATTCCCCCTGGCCGGCGCTTTCGGATTACCATGTCGTGGTTCTCCACAATCTTCCTTCAGCCGCCACCGGAAGCCTCGAAGCCTGGAAGCGTAGAATTGAAGAAGCGCCGTCGGTTCTTTATGTCGTGGGTCCGGGTACAACCCTCGAACTGTTGAATACGCTGAATCCAGCGGTGACTGTTTCACAATCGAATGCTCAGTTGAACGATGCGCAAGCTGTTTTCGCAGGCGATTTCCCCTTGTTCCAGACCGGTGAGGAAATCCGTTCTGTCGTCTCGAACTGGCCACCGCTCAAATCACCTTTCGGAGTCTATCAGGCTCATCCTTCCGCCGTTGTGATGCTTCAACAGCGCATCGGCAGCGTCAATACAGGTCAACCCCTGCTGGCTTTCCTTGAATCAGAAGGACGTAAAAATGCCGTTTTGTGCGGTGAGGGTTTGTGGAAATGGAGGTTGGCCGATTACCAGGAAAACGGGCAGCACCGAATGGCACAGGATCTGATCCGCAGCATTATCCAATACCTTTCGATCAAGGAGAAAAAAAGTCCGCTGATCCTCCAGTCTAAAAGTGATTACCGCGAAAACGAGCCGGTTTTATTCAATGCCCGGCTGTTGAACGCCAGCGGTCAGCTCGTAAATGAACCTGAAGTAAGGGTGAGAATCAACAGTGCGGATGGTAAGGAATACCTCTATGCCATGAGCCGCGTCGATAACGCTTATGTTTTGAATGCGGGTATCCTACCCGTTGGCCGTTACCGGTATGTGGCCGAAACGCGTTTGGGCACTGCCGCGCTAAAGGAAAGCGGCGCATTCAGTGTTTCTGCACTTCAACTCGAAAAAGCAAATACACAGGCGGATCACCGAGTGCTCAAGATACTCGCTTCCAAGACGGGAGGACGCGTTTTTTATAGCGGTCAATCAGACGAGCTCATCAAAGCCATTCGATCCAACGAATCCATCAAGCCGGTTAGTTACTTGAACAAACGCTTTCGTGAATTGATTGATGAACCCTTTTTTATGGCGATGGTTCTCGCTCTGCTGGGTATAGAATGGTTTTTGCGTAAAAGGTCCGGATCCTATTGAACTTCGTGATGGCGTGAGGATCTTCAATCGCCTGAAGCTGTTCGTGAAAGTTCGTTTTTTGAATAGACCTTATCAAGATAAATTTTGAGTCATTTCTTTTCTATATATTGATTATCAATTAAATAAATAAAAAAATGACGGATACTATCGGTGAATAAAAAGAGGAGAGACGGGTAGATTAAGGCGTAGGAATACCTATATTTCGGAACAACATTTTTCTAATCAACACTCTCCGTATTTCAATGGCAACTGCAAAGCAAAAGAAAAAGGCGACCGTCAAGCAAAAACCGAAGGCTAAGTCTACGGTGAAGACCGCTTCAAAAATTTCGGCTCCGAAAAAAAACAGTGCCATGAATGCCGCCAAGAAGCCTGAAAAGCCATCTGCAAAAGCTGGTACATCCAAGAAAGCATCTGCAAAAACACCCGTAAAACCGGTAAAAAAAGCAGTTGCAGGAACAGCAAAACCCCAAAAACAGACTGGCAAAGCGCTTACTGTTCCAAAATCTAAGGCGGTAACCACGTCCAAAGCCGCATCTCCAACCCGAAAGAGTCTCGATTCAAAACAAAAAGAAACAAAGGCTTTGTTGAAGAAAAATGAGCCTGTTGTCGTTTTGCCCCCCTCCAAAGCAAAGCCATCTCCTTCAAAATCGATTCCTCCCGTTAAACCAGGTTCGGCTATTGCCTCTAAAAGCAACAATCCCGCCTCAGGGAAAACCAAAGAGCAAGCGGCATCTCCAAAGACATCCACTGCAAAAAAATCGCCGGCGAAGCCTGTGAATTCAGCGACTAAAACGGCAGGCAAATCCGCGCCAACCAAAGGTGGTGCAGGTGATAAAAAAGGCAAGGGCGACGCTCCTGAACCTTTGCAGGTCAAGGCAGAAAAGGCCATCCGGGAAATGGAAGAAACCATGGATCTGAGCAAACTTCGTCCTCGGATTCAAGCCGGGTCTTCCGCTCCCAAACCTCTGGTCAAGCACCAGCAGGTTCCTCCCCCCAAGCTGCCCGAGCCGACCAATACTCCAAAAATCAAATTTCAACTCGAGTTTGAGTTTCGCTCTTCACCCAAGATCCTTTTTACATCACTCAGTGATTCCAGCGGACTCGCAGGCTGGTTCGCCGATGAGGTACATACCAAGGACGATGTTTACACTTTCAGTTGGGAGGGCGGAGATTCTCAAGCCAAGCTTATTGCTGTAAGGGATCTTCAGCTCGTGCGTTTTCAATGGCTCGACGATATCGCTGACGGAACCTATTTCCAATTTGAAATCAAAGAGGACGATATCACCTCCGATGTCGCTTTGGTGATTACCGATTTCGCCTTGCCGGGAGAAAGAGAGACCAATATCCGACTTTGGGAATCACAGGTTCAGAAGCTGCGCATGCTTTTAGGAAGTCTTTGATTCCTACCGGATGGATTGGAAACGGGTGGCATGACCTTTCAAAAGGTTTCCCTTAGAGTATTCCACGTTTTCAATGTTTCTTCAACCAATGAACCGTGCTGATGCAATGGCAGTAGTTTCGCCAATTTAATAAAACCCGATTGGGTAGCCCGGATCTTAATCAATTGACTCGGATCCGTATATTGGTCCAATGGGCGAATGTTGTCCTCTCCGAAATGATGAATGAACGGATCATTGGAGATGCCAATATTAAATCCGGCTTTGGACAAAACTGCAGCTTTTTTACTTAAAGGTTCAAGCAGCTTTTCAAGATAAATGCCCTTCAACAACAGGGTTATGCTGAAACCCTGTCCCCACCAACACAAGGTGCGGAACGCGAACATGTCCTCCTTGGAGAACACGCGGGGGTAGTCCAAGATCATCCATGGACGACCCAAATAGTTCTCGCCCTTGCTGATTTTCGGTGATGATTTCAGTACTTCTGCGGGAATTCGCTGAGGATTTTTTTCAAGGTCGATACGCAAGGATTCAGAGCAATTACCCAGCAAGTCCGACAACTGCCTGGTCAACTCCTGTTTGACAAGGAAGATGTGGTCGTTTAGCAAGAGTGCCTCTTCTTCCGTTCCGATTGGTTGCATTCGCCGCATGCTTTCTCCCAAACATAGGGTATTTTTACAGGCCAGTTCAACACCGTTTTGAAGAAACTTCACACCCTAGTCCTTAAGAGCTTTATCGGGCCCTTTTTGATGACGTTTTTCATTGCTTTGTTCGTACTGCTCATGCAGTTTTTGTGGAAGTATATCGATGACCTGGTCGGAAAAGGACTTGAATCGGTGGTTATTGCAGAACTACTCTTTTATACATCGGCGAATCTTGTGCCCATGGCTCTGCCACTGGCCATCCTGGTATCCTCCATCATGACCTTCGGTAACATGGCAGAACATTTCGAGTTGACCGCCGCCAAGGCCGCGGGTATCTCCCTGCAGCGCATCATGTTGCCACTTTTTCTTACGGCTCTCCTCGTGAGTGGACTCGCTTTTCTCTTCTCCAACAAGGTATTGCCTTACACCAATCTGAAGATGGGCTCGTTGCTATACGACATCCGTCAACAAAAACCGGCCCTTTCCATCCGCGAAGGTGTCTTTTACAATGGCATCGAGGGCTATAGCATCAAGGTTGGCAGTAAGGATTCCGATGGATCCACGATCCGAAAAGTGATGATCTACGATCATACGGGTTCGGTAGGCAACCGGAAAGTAGTTATGGCTGAGAAGGGGAGGATGGAGACCACTTCGGATCAACGCACGCTTATCTTGACCCTCTACAAGGGGACCAGCTACGAAGAGCAAAATAAAAGTCGGAATGGAGTGGATGTGCATCCATTGCTGAGGAACAGTTTTTCCGAATACATCATCCGATTCGATCTCTCGCAGTTTCAGCTCAGCCGTACCAACGAAGAATTGTTCAAAGGCGGTCACCAAATGATGAGCCTGGCCCAGTTGAACGGTGCGATAGACAGTCTCAGGCAAGAAGGTGGGCGAAAGGAGCAGACGAGTAAAATGCACATTCAACCCTATTTCCTTTTCTATCGCGATTCAGCAGGATTTGCTAAAAGCATGGTGGAGAAAAGAGGAACTCAGCTTTCTGCAAACACCGATTCCCTGGACAAATCCCTTCTTTACAGTCAGGCAATGGAGCAGGCGAGGGCAGTCCAGTCATACCTGCGTGGATTGGAGGAAGAAAGGCAATGGAGGAAGAACCAATTGTCGAGGTTTCTTGTCGAATGGCACAGGAAGCTGACCTTGTCGGCTGCGTGCTTCATCCTCTTTCTGATCGGAGCCCCGTTAGGAGCCATAATACGCAAAGGGGGCATGGGACTTCCTTTGGTGATCTCCATTCTGTTTTTCCTGGCTTATCACATCACCAGTATCACAGGAGAAAAGTTCGCACGGGAAAGCATCATACCTTCCTGGCAAGGGATGTGGCTTTCGTCTGCAATACTATTTCCAATCGGTCTGTTCCTGATTTTCAAAGCGACTCACGACTCCAGGTTGTTCGATTCGGAGGCTTATACTCAATTGTTCAAAAAGCTTGGAGCAAAGTCCTCCGCCAAAACCAAAGCGTGAAGATCCTCCAGTTGTGTCCTCGAGTACCTTTTCCCCCTGCCGACGGCGGAGCCATCGCCATGGTCAGCATGCAGGAAGGATTGGAAGAGAATGGTTGCACGGTGAAGGTATTTTGTTTCAATACTACAAAGCATCCGGTTCGAATCGAGGATCTTGACCAGTCCTTGGTCCGGCGGTTGGGCCTCGATTCGGTTGATGTCGATAACCGTGTGCGTCCCTTGAATGCGTTATTGAACCTTGTCAGGAACAAATCTTACCATTTGATTCGGTTTTCCAGCAAAGCTTTAGAAAGGAGGCTCGAAGAAATACTGAAGCGAGAGCGCTTTGATGCAGTCATACTGGAAAGCATATTCATGCAGGAAGCCATTCCTGTGCTACGCAAAATGTCCAAAGCCGCCGTCATTTTACGCGCACACAAC
>JBJOER010000199.1:0-6797 GCA_046049215.1 Bacteroidota bacterium
CAAGATCGGGTTGTAAAGCCAGGATTTGGTCGATCCTGGGATCCTTGGTTCCCCCGATTCGTGTTTTTGAACTGTGCCATGCAGCCGGGTGCACGCAAAATCGCGTGATGCCAACCACTTCATGCTCCAGGCCAAGGTCCGCCAGCAATTCGGTCTGGGATGGAACCAGTGAAACAATCCGCTTGGGGATGCTGGTAAAATCGTTGGTGTGGCCTGTCTGGTCGGTGGTAGTCATCGGGATGTTCAGGAGCCGGTCATCCGATAGCGCATCTCAACCCTTGACCATCAGCTCGGCAAGGTCGGTGCGAGTGATGATGAACGTCTTGTCGCGTTTGAAGTCCTTCACCAACACGGCTTCATGTTCAGCGCTGACCATTTTAGACAGGTCGTCGATGGAAGTGCTGACATCGACAAAAGGAAGTGCAGCGCTCATCACCTCTTCAACCTTGCTGTCGCGCATGCTCGGATTAGAAAGCACCTGGCTCATCAGTTTCCCTTCGAACACAGATCCGACGATACGTCCGTCGGAAGTGACCGGTAGTTGGCTATACTGATGGTCCATCATCAGCTTCAAGGTATGTCCTACTGTTTCACTTTTGTCAACTGTTTTCAATTCGATATGCATTCGGGGGTTGACAATGTCCTGCGCAGTCATGCCAGCCTTGTCAAGGTAGCCCATCTTGCGCATCCAGTCGTCGTTGAACATCTTTCCGATGTAGCGTGATCCGTGGTCGTGGAAGATGACAACGGCTACGTCAGTGGGCTTCAGGCGGTCTTTCAATTGTATCAGACCCTGCAGGGCGGCTCCGCACGAGTTGCCTACCCAGATTCCTTCCTGACGGCAGATTTCACGTGTCATGACTGCGGCATCCTTATCGGTTACCTTCTCAAAGTGGTCGATGATCTTAAAATCGTAGTTCTTCGGGATAAAATCCTCTCCGATTCCTTCTGTGACATAGGGATAGATCTCGTTCTTGTCTAAAGCTCCCGTTTCATGGTATCTTTTGAGTGCCGAACCATAGGTGTCGATTCCCCAGATCTGGATGTTCGGGTTCTTTTCCTTGAGGTACATGCCGGTTCCTGTGATGGTACCGCCGGTTCCGGCACCGACCACCAGGTGGGTGATTTTACCTTCCGTTTGCTCCCAAAGCTCAGGGCCCGTTTGTTCATAATGTGCCTTACGGTTACTGAGGTTGTCGTATTGGTTCGGGTAGAAAGAGTTGGGGATCTCCCGATTCAGGCGTGCAGCCACTGAGTAATAGGAACGGGGGTCCTCAGGCTCGACGTTGGTGGGGCAGACGATCACCTCCGCACCGAAAGCTTTGAGGGCATCGACTTTCTCTTTGCTTTGCTTATCGGTCGTTGTGAAAATGCATTTGTATCCTTTGACAATGGCTGCGATGGCGAGTCCCATGCCGGTGTTGCCCGATGTGCCTTCGATGATGGTTCCTCCGGGTTTCAGGATGCCCGATGCTTCAGCGTCCTCGATCATTTTCAGGGCCATCCTGTCTTTGATGGAGTTGCCCGGGTTGAATGTTTCAACCTTGGCCAGTACGGTTGCCTGGATACCGGCGGTGATTTTGTTGATTTTCACCAGTGGGGTGTTTCCGATGGCCTCGAGGATGTTGCTGCAGATTTTCATGGGGAATAATTGTCGGTTTTTCCGGCTGCAAAGGTAGGGAATCGGCTTCGGTTTCTCCTAAGTCCTTGTCCGCTTGAGTACGACGGCATCTGCCAGGGATATCGCTCGCCTGAAACGATCTTCTCCTTCTCCGAACACGATTCGGAAATCAAGGCCAGATTCGATAAGTGACCGATAGTAGATTGAGAAAAGCTCCTCCCGGTTTTGCGGATGTTCACGCAAAGGATCGTCGACCCATGGAATATCAATGTCTGTCAGCAGAATCAGGTCGTAGTTTCTGCTTTTTTCCCGCTCGATGATAAACGGGTCAACGGAACCGAATCGGAATGCGCTCCAGATGCGTATGACTGTAATGTTTGTATCGCAGATCAAAACGGGGGGATTTCCTGCAAGCCGCTGTTCTTCTGCTTCCTCCTGCGCGCGGCAGATTTCCAAAAGGTCTTCCTGAATGTAAGGGCGTCCGAGGTTTTCGATCCATCCGCGAGCGACCTCCGGAACATCCTCTGTATCGAAGTGGGCGGCAAGCCGTTTCGATAGGGCTGTTTTTCCGGTGCTTTCCGGTCCAATGACTGCTATGCGAGGTGTGCTCATGTCAAGCCTGATGTGCTTTTCTTGAACGATACTTTCCAGGATAGGAATCCGTTCACGGCCAATGCAAGGTAAACGGTGAAAAGCAGAGCATACAGGGCCATGTCTTTTTGGATGTAAATGCCGATGTAGATCAGATTCACGGGTATCCAAAGCAGCCAGTTTTCGATTTTCTTCCTTGCAACGAGGTACTGTGCCGTGAAGGCCACCGAAGAAGCGAAACTGTCGAGCCAGGGGAATGAAGCATCGGTGTATTCGTCAAGTACGAAACCGAGTGAAATGGCGATGCTACCTATCGCAAAGATAACCATGCCTGCCTCTGTCCGGCTTAACCTGCTGATGGCCAGGGATCGGTCATCATGTTTTCTGAATGTCCAGTTGTACCATCCGGCAATGAGTAAGACGATATAGACCACCTGTTGCATCGCATCGGCATACAGATGCTGGCCGTAAAACAGGAAAAGTGAGATGGTCACATTTGCCAGGCCTATGGGAAAGCAAATGGGATTCTGTTTGGAAGTAAGCCAGACTCCGGTGATTCCCGTGATGAATCCGGTCCATTCCAAAAAATCAACAGAACTCATTCGGTTGGCTGTGGGGTATTCGTCAGGCCTTGTGATGATTCAGTGCTATTTCCAGATGATCGCAGATCGCTGATGCGATCTCTGCCTTTCCATCGACTTCCCTGGTGTTGTCTCTTGTGACAATCCAGGCCCGTTGCTGAAGTCCCTGGGTTTCTTCGCCACGATTGGCGATGACCACAGGGTAAAGGTCAAGGCGGTCACGGGCGATTTTCAGCAATTGCTCGACGGTGACCTGTTCCTGGTACTTGAAACTGACGATGTACAGGTCGGGTCGTTTATTTCGGGCGAGTTCGATGATCTTCTCGGTTGGTACCAGATCGATCGAAAGGCCGGATTGGCCGCTGGGTATCTTGCCTTCGGTGCGTTTTGCGGGCTGATAGTCGGCTACCCCTGCCGAGAAGATGCCCGCTTCCACTCCCTCGTCCATGGCTTCCATCACTAGGCGCTTGTAGTCGTCGTATGTCGAGGCGATCCTCAACGGGATCCACCGCTTGGGTTTCCAGGCTCCATCTCCAAGAATGAAGACCGGGTCGGCGCCACGCAACAACAACTCCTCGGCAATCTCGGCACCAAGCCTCCCTCTGAACCTATTCAGTATTCTTCTCACACCGTCGATAGGTACCGGTGTTGGTCCCCCTGTGACAAGGATCTTACGGCCTTTCAGAGGAGACACTGACAAGGCTCTGCAAACAGCTGCAACGATCAGTCCTTCATCGGGAAGGTTGTGCTTTCCGTAATCATCACGCGGAGGGATGAACTGTACACCAAGTCCCATCAAAGTGCGGACATTGCGTATAAGGATATCGTTATGCATTGTTCCGTGCATGGCCGGTGCAATGAGGATTTGTGTTTTTCCCTGCTGAAGTCGGCCCAGCGCGGAAGCCAGGGCGGAAGGGATCAGTGTGTCGGCGATTCCTTGTGCGAATTTCCCGATGGTATTGTAGGTGGCTGGAGCGATCAGGTAGGCATCAAAAGGTTCAGCGTCTGAAAGGTGCTCAGCACGCCAGGTCAGCTGCGTGACAAGCGGGTTGCAGGTGGACCATTCAAGTGCTTCTCGTCCGACGTAGTGAAGGGACTCTTCGCTGCAGAAAGCGATCACTTCAGCTCCTCTGCGGCGCAGGGCTCTGGCCAGGATGGGCGCTTTCATAGCGGCGATACCACCCGTAACCATCAGCGCAATACGTTTGCCTTTCAGGTGGTCAGACTCGTGAGGGACATCGTGGTCGCCCATGGGGGCGGAAAGGGGAGGGGACAAGTCCCAGTCAAATGGGTTCATGGCTTGACGTGATTCGTTGGTGCAATTCGGAGGCGAGGATAGCCGCGGCCCCAAGTGCGATATGTAGTGCCAGTTCCGGATTTTCGGGTAGTAAACGCCAGGCCCTGATCAGGGTAGCGGGTTCGTCATGTACTGTTCCTTGCAACCGGTCATTAACGATGTTAAGCAATTCGAACTGGTCGAGGTCGAAACTACTTCTTTTGGCCATAGCCTGGGTGAGTTCCATCAGCACTTCACCCGGCGCAGGGTCCTGGCCGGAAACCAATGCTGCGGGGTTGAATGGTTTGCCGGGGCCGAAACTGCAGGGAAACAGGCTGTTCACGACTGGAAATTGTTGGGCGAAGGTACGAAGTACAGCATCGGTGAACGATGAATCGGCCACGCACCACTCATTCTCAATTCGAACTGCAGCCATGTAATGCCTGATCTTATAGCCAACCCTGTGTTTCCATTTTTCCGGCATGACCGGCAAGATCAATTTCGAGCTGCCTGTCAACTCCACAAACCCCGCCTCTAAATTGGCTGCCCGCATCAATGCGACTTGAAGGTTCGATTTCGTGGTACACATTCCCTGGCCTGCCTTCAAGGTATCAGAAGCCTTCTCCCACCAGGGGGCGAACCGGTAGGGCATTGCCCGGACAAAATCCCAGATATTGCGGGCGCTGACAACATCGTCTCCGCTACGCAAGGCTCGGGCGACGGAAACGATAGCCGGATGATCAGCGTCACACGGTTGCTCACCGGGATCCTGGCCGCTGTTGAACTTTTGCAACCTGCGGGGCAGTTCGCGTACCAACGCTGCTACAAGATGGAACGAGGCTTCAGGATCATTCTTTAATTGATATGATTCCATTTTCCAGCATACCACATCTCCTTTGGCGCGTACTGTAGCGGTACGAGGTTGGTCAAGCAGAAACCCCAATTCTCCGAGGTGAGCACCCGCCGCAAGCCACCCGCCACCATAGTCTACCTCTCCCTCCTCAATCACGTAAAGAACCCGCTCATTGGCCCCTGAACAGCAAAGAAGTTCGCCATCCGAAAATCGTACCGTCTCGCCCAATTTTTCTACCCGCTGACGCATCTGCTTAAGATGTAGTCCAAGTCTGGAGTAAAGGAGCGGACCATCCGGTTCCCTAAAGTCCATTGACCCGAAACTTCCATTTCCTTCAGCCGATGCGACTTCAAAAATGAGCTGGGATTCCCCGGGTTGTTTTACGGGGTTTTGTATCATCTGTTAAAGTTAATGAACAGGATTTTTCAATCAAAATCCTGTCCCAGGGAAATCGGTTTTCCGTATTATCGTGGTTAAAATAGTACGCCATGAGAATACCAATGTTCTTTTGCCTGCTTCTTTTTCACGGAGCCGTATGTGCACAAGCCGGACAGCCTGAAAAGCAACTTCAGGCCGGTGACAACCTGATTGTTGACGGACTTGATCCCATTCCTTTGTCGCTTGTAGAGGAAGTGAATCGTTATACCCAGGTGCGCTCCGCCTCTTTTGTGGATTGGCATCCAAGCCGTCGGGAGATGTTGATCAGCACTCGCTTTGGAAATACGAGCCAATTGCATGCAGTGCGAAGTCCGATGGGTGCCCGAACGCAGTTGACTTTTTTCGAGGAGCCGGTTGGAGGTGCAACCTACGAGCCGATCAAGGGCGACTATTTCGTTTTTTCGCGTGATGCGGGAGGTAATGAATTCGCACAACTTTACCGATATGACCTCAATGACGGCGGGGTGACCATGCTCACCGATGGCGGGCGTTCTCAGAATGGCGGAATGCGCTGGAGTAAAAAAGGAGGGAGGATGCTCTATGCTTCCACCAGACGAAACGGTTCCGACCGCGATATCTGGTTGATGGATCCTATGAAACCGAGTGAACAAAAATTAGTGATGGAGTTGAAAGGCGGTGGCTGGGGGGTCAGTGATTGGTCTCCCGATGAGAAAACCTTCATCCTAGGCGAGAGTGTTTCCGTCAATGAAAGCCGGTTGTGGCTGGTCGATCTGGCCACTGGAGAACGTAAACGTCTATCACCTGAAGGAAAAGAACAGGCCGTTTTCGGGGGTGGACTTTTCTCCAACGACGGAAAAACGGTTTTCATTACTACCGATTTGAATCATGAATTCCGGTACCTCGCCTCCATGGATCTGGCCAGCGGTGTCATCAAGTCCATTACCAAGGACATTCCCTGGGATGTCAGTGATTACGATCTTTCCCCCGATGGGCGCAATATGCTTTTTTCAACCAACGAAGCCGGTATAAGCAAGGTGTATTTATTGGATGTTGTTAAAAACACCTACCGGCGAATACAGGAGATTCCTGATGGAATCGTTGGAGGATTGGATTGGCATGCCAACGGTGCGGAGTTTTCCCTGTCCTGGTCGAGCGCAACCGCATCGTCAGATGTGTACTCTTTTCAGCTGAAAACCGGTAAGCTGGAGCGGTGGACGGAAAGTGAATTGGGCGGATTGCAGCCTTCCCAATTCAACGCAGCCCGCCTGGTTCAATGGAAGAGCTTCGACAACACGATCATCAGCGGTTTCTACTATAAGCCGCCGGCGAAGTTCACCGGTAAGCGTCCGGTGATGATCGTCATTCATGGTGGGCCGGAAGGGCAGAGCAGGCCAACTTTCCAGGGGCGCAACAATTACTTTTTGAACGAGCTGGGAGTCGCTCTGATCTATCCCAATGTAAGAGGCAGCACAGGGT
>JBJOER010000200.1:0-10132 GCA_046049215.1 Bacteroidota bacterium
GTCAATTCGGTCCTGACTTTACGATCGCGGTACATGACACCGTTCAACCCCTTCATCACGGCATCGATTCTCTCGGGCACCACATCAACGAATGAGTAGACTCCCTGCACATCAATCCGGCCGATGATCGAACCTTTCTCTCCGGTCGTATCGCAAATGAATCGAAGCAGCTTGCCCTTGTCTAATCCGTCTTTTGCACCGATACTGATGAACATACGGTTATGCTGATCGCCATACGATTTTCCACCGCCATCCTCCAGTTTACCTGACTTCGCGTCAACGTTGAGGTCGCTCGAGCCTTTGTAGTACTCCAGGAAACGATTGAATTCGATGGAGACGAACCGATGAATCAACTGATCGCGATCCAGGCCGCCGAGTTCCTCGTAAATCTGCGGCAGGTATGGTTCAATTTCAGCCTCATTCACTTCTACATCGTGAATCTTCTTGACCAGCTTCATCAGCTGCTTCTCACACACCTCCATACCATCCGGCACACGTAAACGGGTGAAAGCACGACCCGTTGACTTTTCAATCTGTCGTATTCTGTTCAAGTCCTTGGAATGAACAATGGCGATGGAAATCCCTTTCTTACCGGCGCGGGCGGTCCTGCCGCTGCGGTGCATGTAGTTCTCCAGTTCGTCGGGGAGGTTGTAGTGGATGACGTGAGTGACATCCTGGACATCGATTCCACGGGCTGCCACATCGGTCGCTACAAGAAGTTGAAGACTCCTCTCCCGGTAACGCGACATCACTTTGTCGCGCTGAGCCTGGCTCAGATCACCATGAAGGGAATCGGCATTATAACCGTCACGAATCAAGTGCTCGGCAACCTCCTGTGTCTCGATTTTGGTCCGGCAGAAAATGATTCCGAAAATCTCCACATTGGAGTCCACAAACCGCTTCAAGGCAGCGTACCTGTCCTTGGCTCGAACCACCGTATAACAATGTTCGATGTTTTCATTTCCACGTTGCGTGGTCCCGGCGCCCAGCTCCACCGGATCGACCATGTAGTTCTTGGCGATCTCTCTTACCTCGCGGGGCATGGTGGCGGAAAAAAGCCATGTATTTCTCGTATCCGGAGTGTTTCCAAGGATAAAGTCGATGTCCTCCTGAAATCCCATATTGAGCATTTCGTCCGCTTCATCGAGCACGAGAATACCGATTCGGCCAAGGTCAACCGCTTTTCTGTTGATCAGGTCGATCAGTCGACCAGGGGTGGCGACAACCACCTGAACACCTTGTTTGATCTTTCGGATCTGATCCATAATACTGGACCCACCGTAAACCGGAACAGCGTCGAACCCCTTCAATTCAGAGGCAAAATCATGCAGGTCTTTGCATATCTGAACACACAATTCCCGGGTTGGAGCAAGAACGAGCACCTGAGGGTAACGCGAGTTCAGATCAATTTTTTGTAAAAGCGGCAATCCGAATGCTGCGGTTTTTCCGGTACCCGTCTGAGCCAAGCCCACCAGATCGCGGTTTCCGGACAGTAAAGCGGGAATTGCTTGGGTTTGAATGGGGGTCGGCGTTTCAAAGCCCAGAGCTTCAACGCCTTTCACTAATCGAGCGTCAAGGCCCAGGTCTTGGAAGGATTTCATAGGTGCAAAGGTAGGGATTCGCTGCCTCTAAAATGTACGAAATCATCCGGAATACGTGATTGAACCATGAAGGAGGTCCCGTCTCGGAATCGGCGAACCTGATACGGACTCTCATAGATGTTTTCGAAGCCCCTTTTCAGTAGTTTTGCAACACACAAATACGTCCCATGAAAGAGGTTTATATCGTTAGCGCCGTCAGGACGCCCATCGGGAGTTTCGGCGGGGTTTTATCCGGTCTTCCTGCCACACAGCTAGGAGCCATTGCCATTAAAGGAGCTCTTGAGCGTGCCGGTGTATCACCCGAAAGTGTGAACGAAGTGTTCATGGGACACGTTCTTCAGGCCAACGCCGGACAAGCTCCTGTCACACAGGCCTCCATATTCGCCGGAATTCCGGACAGCGTACCGGGAACAACGGTCAACAAAGTCTGCGCCTCCGGGATGAAGTCCATCATGCTTGCCGCCCAGAGCATTATGCTGGGCGACAACGATGTAGTTGTTGCGGGTGGCATGGAGAACATGAGCGCGGTGCCTTATTATCTCGATAAAGCGCGGAACGGCTATCGTTTGGGGCATGCGCAGATGATGGATGGACTCGTGAAAGACGGTCTTTGGGATGTTTACAAGGACTATCACATGGGGAATGCCGCAGAGCTATGTGCCACAGAATGCAAGATCTCCAGGGAAGACCAGGATGCCTATGCCATTGAATCCTACAAGAGGACCCAAGGTGCATGGGCGCAAGGCCTGTTCTCAGGTGAAATCGTTCCTGTTACGATCCCCCAGAGGGGAAAGGACCCCTTAGTGGTCTCTGAAGACGAGGAATACAAAAAGGTCGATTTCAACAAGATCCCCTCACTTAAACCCGTTTTCGACAAAGCGGGATCGGTTACCGCTGCCAACGCAAGTACTTTGAACGATGGTGCCGCAGCGCTGGTGTTGATGAGTAAGGAAAAAGCCGAGGCACTCGGTATCAAACCTATCGCACGCATCCTGAGCTATGCCGATGCCCAACAGGCGCCGGAGTGGTTTACAACCGCGCCTGCCAAAGCTTTGCCCAAAGCGATTGCAAAAGCCGGGCTCCAACCCAATGACGTTGAATACTACGAAATCAACGAAGCCTTCTCAGTGGTAGCTCTGGCGAACAACCGGGAACTGAATCTGGATCCGTCGCGGGTGAATGTCAACGGCGGTGCAGTATCATTGGGCCACCCGCTGGGAGCTTCGGGTGCTCGAATCGTCGTCACACTGCTGGGCGTTTTGCAGCAGAAAAACGCGCGCATCGGAGCCGCAGGAATTTGCAACGGCGGTGGCGGAGCCTCTGCGCTCGTCGTAGAAAGGCTCTGATTCCGAAACCTAGCGGAACCGACAACACAAGCGTTCCGGAAAATACCGTAAAAAGGGACCATGCAACACGGCATTTGTCATTTGAGCATCATTCCGGTACGATCCGACAAATCTCACCGCAGCGAGCAGGTGTCACAATTGCTCTTTGGTGAATCGTTCGAGGTCATCGATAAGTCAGGAGACTTCCTGAAGATCATCACTTCGCACGACCAATACCAAGGATTCATTCAGCAATCCCAATCCCTACCCCTTTCGCTTACCGATTACAATGAACTGCGGGGCGGGGAACAGGCCCTTTGCTTCGACTTGGTGCAACTGTTGGTCAATAAACAGCAAATCACTTCAATAGTCCTTGGAAGCTTACTGCCGTGGTTCAACTCAAGGTCATGCAGGATGGGCGATCAGGAGTTTTCCTTCGAAGGTCACTCCAAATGCCCGGATCAATCCAAAGCAACCGGAAAATCAATTGTAGAAAACGCCTACATGTACCTGAACGCCCCCTACCTATGGGGTGGCAGATCACCATTCGGAATCGACTGCTCCGGCTTGAGTCAAATGGCGTTCAGGCTTAGCGGGATCAACATCAAGCGAGACGCTTGGATGCAAGCCGAATCGGGCGAAAACGTTCACCTTTTGGATGAATCTCAAGAAGGAGACCTTGCTTTTTTTGACAATGAAGAAGGGCGCATCACCCATGTCGGAATAATGGTATCGAAAAACCGTATTATTCACGCCTCCGGACAGGTTCGCATCGACGCCATCGACCACCAGGGAATCTTCAACCTCGACACCAAAAAGTATTCCCATCGCCTGCGCCTGATAAAGCGGATGATTTAAAGTCGAGATCATTTTAATTCTCCGCCGGGGAATGTACCCGACACTACGTTCCTGATGGATGCATATGTTTCTTGTAGTGCAAGCTCCACTTTCCCGGAAGATAGCCATTCTGCCGCAGTGATTCCCTCCTCGGCCTGAGGCACAGGCGTCCCATGTCCTGAAAACAGGAACCAGTGAGTTCTTTTAAGGCACTTGCGCCCTTTATGAACGTAGGTATGATGACTTGGATCCAATGGGCGCATCATTCGATCGATCCCAATCCCACACTCCTCAATCACCTCACGCATCGCCCCTTCTTGTACATCCTCCCCCGGCTCAAGTTTGCCTTTGGGAAGATCCCATTTTCCGTACCTGTAAATCATCAGCAACCGGCTCTGCTCATCCAATACCAAACCACCTGCAGCCTCAACAATGTCGAAATTTTGCATGAATACACTCCATGAAGCCTCGACATCCCGGGAAAAAAGCATCAGTGGTTGATCTGCAGTGTCGAGCAAAAAAGCATGGATAAGCGTGTCAATATCCATCGGGGACTCCCCTCCGCTCAGCATTTCGGATCGGGCACCGGCCGGCAGCGGGTCGCTCATGTTCCGGAAGGCAATCAGCCTGTCGCTGATGAATACTTCTTTGCGCATTTGAACGTTGGGATTCATGTGTTTTTCGTTGCACATCTCACCGAAATCACATAGGTTTGTAAAACATGGATGATACTGCTTCAAAAGTAGCCGAATTCCTGCTGCAAATAAAGGCCATCAAGTTGCAGCCGGACCAGCCTTTCACCTGGGCTTCGGGATGGAAGTCCCCTATCTACTGCGACAATAGGATTTCGCTTTCCCACCCTCGGGTAAGGACCTACATCCGTCAGGAATTGGTAAAGTTGATCGAAAACAAATTCGGCAAACCCGACCTGATCGCCGGGGTTGCAACGGCTGCCATTGCCCCCGCAGTTCTTGTCGCAGAGGCGATGGGTCTCCCGTTTGCGTACATTCGTTCGTCGGCCAAGGATCACGGAAGGCAAAATCTGATTGAAGGCGAAATCAGCCCTCAACAAACGGCCGTTGTCATTGAAGACCTTGTATCTACAGGAGGAAGCAGCCTGAAGGCTGTCGAGGAACTGCGTAACCAAGGAGTGATTGTCAAGGGCCTGGTTTCTATTTTCAATTATGGCTTCGACATTGCAGCTGACAACTTCCGGAAAGCCAATTGCCCGTTTTATTCGCTGAGCAATTACAGCGTATTACTAAGGCTGGCCATTGAAAATGGTTATCTAAAAAAAGACGATCTCCCTTTATTGGAGTCCTGGAGAAACGATCCGTCAAACTGGTCGATCTGATTTTTTCCATACAGAGAATCCATAGACATCTTTACTTCCCTTTTTCCCTTTACAACAGATCCGATATATGACCAGATTGGAAAGCAATACCATCACCATTGCCAAAAATGCGGAATCCGTTTTTGATTTTTTTTCCGACATGCAGAACATTGGGCGCATCATGCCCGAGCAGGTTGAAGAGTTTGTGAGTGAAGGGGACACCTGCAGGTTCACCATCAAAGGCATGGCAAGTCTTGGATTGCAATACGCAGAAAAGACGGCCCCGACTCGCGTTGTGATGTCGGATCATGGAAAATCACCATTTACACTGAAATTGACCTGCACCATCACCCCTGCAGAAAACGAACAATGTTCTGTTCAGTTAACAATGGATGCCGACCTCAATCCTTTCCTGAAGATGGTTGCGGAAAAGCCTTTGACCAATTTCTTAAACATCCTGTTGGATCGTTTTCAAACACTTGGAGTGTGAGTGAGTGACAACCTATAATCAGGGTGAGAAACGCGAAAGCAACCCTCGCCCGACTCAAGGATCGCCTGCCCGTCATCATCAACGCCTCTCAATATAGCGGCGACCTTCTCCCCCGAATGATCGAATTGCACCTCGTTGTTCAGCCCGAACAGGCAATCTGCATATCCTGAATTGATCTCCTTGTGCGCATTACTGAGAATAGCAGCCAGCGACCAATCCAAATGAGCAGCAAATTCAAGGGCTTCATTTCGGACGTCATAAGTGTCGCCGGTCATCATCTTTAGCGATACGGGAGGAGATGCCAAACCATCTTCGAAGCAAACCTGGTTCAGGTTGATGCCAACACCGATGATACAATCGCTCAGAAATGAACCCCGCACACTGTTTTCGATAAGCATCCCTCCGACCTTCCTACTTTCCAAAAGGATATCGTTGGGCCATTTTATCTGCACAAGGCCATGGTGACCACTCATCTTAGAGCGAACATACCTTTGGGCAGCAAGTGCCCAGGATTTGGCCAGGAGGCCCTGTTTGTCAGCCGGGACGAAATCGAGAACGTAATACACTGACAAATACAAGCCCATTCCCGCCGGGCTCAGCCAGGAATTTCCACGCTGTCCCCTCCCATCGGTTTGGTGAAGCGAACACACTACGGTTCCGTGAGGGGCCAAGCCCGATTCTGCCATCCGATTCACATGCGAATTGGTCGAGTCGGTTTCTTCCAGAAGAATCAGCTCCATGCGGCCCTAAATTGAGTATTTTTGCGAAAATACCCTTTGCAAGCCAGCATGTCCAAACCCGTTCGAGCGGTATCGCGAAAAAAGAAATCCTACGCAGAAACCGTAGTTGAATCCATTACCCGGGGTATGCAGGAAAAAAAAGCACGTGACATCGTTGTTCTGGACCTGCGGTCCATTCAAGGAGCTGCATCGGATTACTTCGTCATCTGTCATGGAGATTCAAGCACCCAGGCAGATGCAATCGCCAGATCGGTTGAGGAGGCGGTTTTCGAAGATCTAAAAGAAAATCCAGCACATGTTGAAGGATTTAAAAATGCGCAGTGGGTCTTAATCGACTATATATCCGTCGTGGCACATATCTTCCAGCCCGAGCCCAGGCAATTCTATGGCCTGGAAAAGTGCTGGGGAGATGCGGTTGTTACGCAAGTGGCGGATAACCAAGTGTCAGTATAATTGTTTACTTATTACAAAAACACACGGCGTTAAGCGCCAACCTGAAAATGTCCCAAACACCCCCACAGGAGGAAAAAAAGAAATCCTTCGGTAACTTTCCTAAACAGAAACCACCACGGTTTACGTTCAATTTGTACTGGTTTTACGCCATCGTGGCCTTCGTACTTATTGCCATCAACCTCGTTGATTTCGGCAATCATCCAGTCACCTTAAAATGGAATGACTTTGTCAAGATGGTTCAAGCCGGCGATGTTGACAAAGTAGTTGTCTCCAATGATAAGGTAGTAAATGTTTTCATCAAGAAAAATGCATTAGCGAAACCTGAGTATAAGAGAATTGCCACTAAACCATACGGCAACTCATTAAACGAAGGCCCACACTATACCTTCACAATCGGATCATCTGAGAATTTTGAACAAAAGCTGGATGCCATTCAAATCAATAAGCCAGGAGCAGATAAGGTTGATATCACCTGGGACAACAACGACCGCAGCTACTGGGAGATACTGATCAGCTACCTATTCCCCTTCATACTCCTTCTGGTGATCTACATGTTCATCATGCGAAGGATGGGCGGAGGAGGTCCCGGAGGAAGCCAGATCTTCAACATCGGCAAATCCAAGGCCACCCTCTTCGACAAAGACATGCATGTGAAAGTCACATTCAATGATGTGGCCGGACTTGAAGAAGCAAAAGTGGAGGTAATGGAAATCGTCGATTTCTTGAAAAATCCGAAAAAGTACACTCAGCTCGGTGGAAAAATCCCGCGCGGTGCTCTGCTCGTAGGTCCTCCCGGAACCGGAAAAACTTTGCTCGCCAAGGCCGTTGCCGGAGAAGCCCAGGTACCGTTCTTCTCCTTGTCCGGTTCGGATTTCGTTGAAATGTTTGTTGGCGTAGGAGCCAGCCGTGTCCGTGACTTGTTCAGGCAAGCCAAGGAGAAAGCCCCCAGCATCATCTTCATCGATGAGATCGATGCCATCGGTCGCGCAAGAGGCAAGCAACCCTCTTTCAGTGCGAACGACGAGCGCGAAAGCACCTTGAACCAATTACTGACGGAGATGGATGGGTTCGGAAGCAACTCCGGAGTCATCATCCTGGCTGCCACCAATAGGGCTGATATCCTCGACCGTGCGCTGCTCCGACCGGGCCGTTTCGACCGTCAGATCTATGTGGAACTTCCCGACCTGAACGGCCGGAAAGAAATTTTCAAAGTTCACGCCAAGCCGCTGAAGCTGGATCCGAGCATCGACCTGGAGTTCCTGGCCAAGCAGACACCCGGATTCTCCGGAGCGGACATCGCCAACCTTTGCAACGAGGCCGCTTTGATCGCCGCCCGACACAACAAAACGTCTATCGGCCAGCAGGATTTCCTCGACGCAGTAGACAGGATCGTAGGGGGACTCGAGAAGAAGAACAAAATCATCTCAAAGCACGAGAAGAAAGTTATCGCCTACCACGAGTCCGGCCACGCTGCCGTAAGCTGGCTGCTGCAACATACCGCTCCTCTGGTGAAAGTCACTATTGTACCCCGCGGAAACTCTCTTGGAGCAGCCTGGTACCTGCCCGAAGAGCGACAGATCACAACGCTGGAGCAGATAAGTGATGAGATGTGTGCGGCACTCGGAGGACGCGCCGCCGAGGAAATCACCTTCGGCCAAGTCTCTACCGGAGCATTAAGCGACCTTGAAAAAATCACCAAACAAGCCTACGCTTCCGTTGCAGTTTTCGGACTGAACGAAGAATTGGGCAACATCAGTTACTATGACTCATCGGGCAACTCTGATTACTCGTTCACCAAACCGTACAGCGAGAAAACTGCGGAAGTGATCGATCAGCAGGTCAAAAAGATGATTGCACAAGCCTACGCACGCACCATTGAATTGCTCAAAGCGAACCGTCCAATGCTGGATAGTCTGGCGGAAACATTACTTGAAAAAGAAGTGATCTACAAAGAGGACCTCGAGCGCATATTCGGAAAAAGGAAATGGGAGAGTGAAGATAACGACAAGCTGATGCAACCGCCTGTGACTGAAAACAACCAGGAAGGGGGCTCTGCCACACCATCGCCTGAAGAAGACACCTTATCATCCCCGGCCGCCGACACGGCCGCTGCAACCGCCTGAACTGGTCAATGGAAGAAAGTACAAACAGGGAAAAGGTATTGAAAAAAATCCGGGCTTCGTTGCTTTCTAAGACTGACAACCCCTACCCGAAACTCTCCTTCGAATCATCGGTTTTTGAACCGATTGAAGAAGATCTGCTCGTGCTTTTCTCTTCGCGTGCCGAAGAAGCGGGGGCGCGATTTTTCATGATTGACAACGAGCTGGATTTCATGGAAGCCATTGTAAAACTCGGCCTGCATTACAAATGGAAACACATTTTCTGCGTAGAAGAAGGGCTTGGAAATCTTCTGACAGAATGCCAATTGCCACACAGTTCTGATTCGGATGAAATCGGAAAAATGGAGGTCGCCATCAGCTCCTGCGAATGCCTTATCGCCAGAACCGGAAGCGTGGTTTTTTCATCAAAAGAACAAACCCGCGGAATTCCGTCATATACGCCATTCCATATTGTTTTGGGGAAGGCTAGCCACCTCTGCGCGGATATCAAGGATGCAATGACCTGGCTACGTCACAAATACACCAGGCTTCCGGGATCACTCAGCATTGTCACCGGGACAAGCAGTACGGCCGATATCGACGGAAGACCGGTCAAAGGCGTACATGGCCCATCCAATCTCTACATTTTCGTGATCGATGACCGACAACTCTACACCTGAAAGCACAGACTTCTCCCTGCTTTTCACAAGCAACCGTGCGCTTGAAATTGAAGCGGCAGCCGCGGCTTTGATGGAAGAGAACATCGACTCCTTTCAAATCAACAAGAGAGACACCTCATACATATTCGGTGATATCGAATTGTATGTGCGCAAAACCGATTTCGATCGGGCAATATCCATCTTACAAGAACACTCCCTGTTTTGAGTAATTTCTGGCAAAGGACAATCACCGGCATTTTCTTCATCGGTTCAATCCTCTGGAGCATTCATGAGGGTCCCGTCCTGTTCCAGGCTGTTTTTTTGATTGTGTCACTTCTCTCACTTCATGAGTTCTACCGATTGATCGCCAAAAAAGATGAAGTAGAACCCAATCGATGGCTGGGGATGATAACAGGCCTCTTCCTTTACGTGGTCGTTTCTTTCGATGCCATACTCTTTGAACCGCTTCGCTGGCAGCAATTGATTTATCCACTGTTCGGAAGCATTTTCATGGCCGAGCTTTACAGAAAGAAAAAACAACCTTTCCACAACATCGCATTCACCCTGACGGGTATTCTGTATACAGTGCTCCCGT
>JBJOER010000201.1:0-2620 GCA_046049215.1 Bacteroidota bacterium
ACCTGTACCTGGCATTTCATTGTTGTTCCCGTATCGATCACGGATTTTACGCTACCGACCTGCTGTCGGACATACTCAGTCGCGGGAAATCATCCCGACTATACCTCAACATCGTGAAGGACAAAAAACTCTGCACCGAAATTTCTGCGTATATGCTAGGCGACCATCATAAGAGTTTATTCGTTGTGGATGCCAAGTTGATCAAAGGGATAGACCCCGCCGTTGTCGAAGAGGCCATCTGGCTGGAGCTGGAGGCCGTCAAGTCTCAGGTAAAGGCACGTGAACTTGAAAAGGTGAAGCACAAAGCGGAGGCGAGTACCGAATTTTCGGAGATGGGGATTGCAAACAAGGCGCTCAACCTCGCCTACTTCGAGTGGCTGGGTGATGCGAACGAGTGCAATCTGCAGACCGAACATTACAATGCCGTCACAGAAACAGAGGTATCGGAAGTGGCCAGAACCATTTTCCGGAAAGAAAACTGTTCCCTCCTACGTTACTTATCCAACCATTGATATGGCCGACCGCAGCATTGCGCCAGAGATCAGTTTGCCGGGAGAACTTACAGTTCCCGAGGCACGAAAAATCACCACAGCAAAAGGAATCCCCATACTTGTTGTTGAAGGTGGAACCCAATCGGTTGTTCGGATCGAGTTCATTTTCGATGCCGGGTCCCGCTGGTCCGACCGACCACTGATCGCTCATGCCACAAACGACCTTCTGGACGAGGGCACGCAGATGAGAAGTTCAGCCGAACTTGCTGAAGCACTGGATTTCCACGGAGCCTATCTGCAAAGCGAATCCGGACCTGATTGGAGCAGCATCACCCTGTTCTCCATCAACCGGTTCGTTGCAGAATCCTTGCCTTTGGTGTTCGAACTCCTGGAGAGCCCTGCCTTTCCCGATGACGAAATCCGTACGTATTCACGCCAAGGAAAACAACGACTGACAGTAAGCCTGAACAAAGTGGATGTCCTGGCTCGACGAGCATTTCTTCAATCGCTATTTGGCGGACACAGCGCCTATGGAAAAGCTACTCAGCCCGAGGATTACGACAATCTCAACCGGGAACAGGTTGTCCATTTTTACAACGAAAGGTATGTGCAGCACCTACACGCTGTTCTCGTGGCCGGTCTACCCTCTTCAGATGTGATTCATTCGATTGTTCAATGGATTGAATCGGCACCGTTTGTCAACACCGGAAAAAACGGAACATCCTTCGTTGAAAACCCCGAACCCGCTCATGTGCATATTGATAAACCGGATGCCATTCAATCCGCTATACGCATCGGCAGAAGAATATTCAACCGCAAGCATCCCGATTATCCCGCTTTTTCGGTTTTGAACACCGTTCTTGGAGGATATTTCGGTTCTCGATTGATGACGAACATTCGGGAGGACAAAGGGTTTACCTATGGCATCGGTTCAGGACTCGCCAGTTTACATGACGATGGGTACTTTTTCATTTCAACTGAAGTTGGAAAAGACGTTTGCATACCTGCGATTTCGGAGATTTACCTCGAGCTTGGACGATTAAGGGATGAACTAGTTGGTGAAGAGGAACTTTACAGGGTCAAAAATTACATGACAGGGACTTATCAACGTAGCCTCGACGGACCTTTCGCTTTGGCAGACCGCCACAAAATGCTCTACTTGAATTCATTGGATTCCAATTATTTAAGTCGTTTTTTCTCGTCTATCCGAGAGGTTCAACCCGAGGACCTGCGACGATGCGCTCGTGAATACCTGCAGGATTCGATGCTTTGGCAGGTGATTGCGGGGTGAAATGGTGTAAATGCTAGTGCTTTTTTTCTTAAATTTGAAGCACACGCGTTTATCCATCCATCCTTCATGAAAAAATCCTTATTAACCTATGTGGTACTGATGCTGCTTACTGCATCGAGTGCCATGGCTTCTCACCTTATGGGAGGGGAAGTCTTGTGGGAATGTGTCAAGACCGGTCCGAATACCGGTCGATTCATCTTCACGGTGAAGTTGTACCGTGATTGTAACGGGATACCGGGCCCCAACTCGGTTTCACTCACAACAAACGCCCCGGGCTGGGCAGGTGGAATTGCTTGTCCAAAAATCAGCCAAACGGACATTTCGCCTACAGGTCCGGGATGTCCCACCTGTGTTGCACCGGCAGGTTATCTCAATGCGGTTGAAGAATTCGTTTACCGATCTGCACCGATCCTGATCACCGGAGTACCTCCTGCAACAGGTTGGTTTTTCTATTACACGGATTGTTGCCGGAACGGGGGTATCACCAACCTTACCAACCCGGGTTCACGATCGTTCACACTTCGTGCGATCATGTATCCCTACAACGCAACGAATACCAATCCTTGTTTCGATAGTTCACCCCAATTCGCGGAGAGACCGCAGCTAAGCACCTGTACAAGGAACCAAACGGATTACAACCACAACGCGGTTGACCAGGAATTGGATTCCCTCGTCTACGACTGGGGGGTTCCGTTGGACAATGGCTGGCCCGGTACGCCCATCCCCTATGCTGCCGGATATTCGTCCACCAGTCCTTTGCCCTCGGCTTTTCACAATCCTCTAAACGTTGCAGCAACCCTGAACCCGCAAACCGGAGTGGTTAGTTTCACCTCATTCA
>JBJOER010000202.1:0-3641 GCA_046049215.1 Bacteroidota bacterium
TTGCCGGTGCAGCCCGTCTGACTATTGACCAGGAAGGCAGGAACAGGAGGAGCCGATGATTCTACGATGTTGATGTCGTCCAAAGCGATATCGGAAGTGAAGCTACTGCCGGTCTTTGCACGGAATCGGATATTCACAATTTCACCCGCCCATGGAATCAGATTGACAACGCCCTGAAGCCATTGGTTACCCTGATTTCCCGAAAACGCCGGGATGACATCGTTGGTCCAGGAACCTTGAGAGAAGATGTCCACGTGCAGCTCGCCCATGGTGGCTCCATTCATGTGGTACCAGAAGATCATCTGTGGAGAAGCGGCAGTACTGAGATCGATACAAGGCGTGATCAGCAATGCTGACTTTTGGAAACAAGCCGAAGATTCAAGGTAGACATACTTACCGGCTGCGGTGCCAAGAGTGTGGTCATTATCTGGTCCGGTACTCGTGGTCGGAGTGACTCCCGAATTTGTCCTGAAATCGATGTCGTCCTGGTCAAGGTTGGTGGCGTTGGTCCATCCATTCGGCAAAGCGCAAACGGTAATCTCGCAGTCACTGGTGGTTGCGCACGGAGTGGCCGACTGGAAGTCCTCAATAAAGGGAAGTGGTATCAACTGCCCATTGATCACCACCACTTCAGAAAGTGCGGTGTCGTTGTATTGGTTCATATCGCCCGGATATTCTGCCCAGGCTTGGAGGGAATAAGTGCCGGTCAGGGAAAGGTCGATGGTGGAA
Source organism: Bacteroidota bacterium (assembly GCA_046049215.1). Lineage (GTDB taxonomy): Bacteria > Bacteroidota > Bacteroidia > AKYH767-A > OLB10 > JAJTFW01. The sequence goes on from JBJOER010000202.1 coordinate 730, forward strand.
CTGAATGTGAACAGTTGTGTACTGCCTGGATTAAGGGTTCCTGTGAACGTTTCGTTGATCGGTGTATTACCATTTAGGATAAAGGACACCGGTATGCCTGTGAGCGGATTCTGTCCTGTATTCTCAAGGAGTACGCTTACTGGGACAGCCGAGTTGTCGTGGCAGTCGAGCAGAATTCCCGCAGCCGGACTTCCAAAAGCAGCAAGCTCGGCATCCAATGGCAGAGGACATGCAAATGCCCCGGGGGCCTTGTAAATGGCATTCGCCCGGCGGCCTGAATTGCCTTCGGTCGTTGTGGCGCTAACACTGAACCAATACCCGGAATTGGGATTGGTTCCTGTCACGATAGCCGATGTGTTGGTGGAACTTGCCACCGGCTCCATGAATTTCTGGCCGAGTTTATACACAGTGTAACCTGCTGCTCCGTTCACGGCATTCCACGAAAGCTTAACAGAGTCGGGGCAGGCCCAGTCCACTGTGATGCCTGTGGGCAGGTTGATGATGGCGAGGGAAGTATCGCTATCGTCGCTAAATCCGTTCCGGCTTACTTTCACCTTCACGGCTCCGGATACAGTGTTGGGCACGGTCCAGTTGTACTGTTGAACATCCTGGGGCACAGCGGCAGCGATGGTGTTCCATGTCGCTCCGTTGTCTGCGGTGTATTCCAACAGGTAATCTCCCTGATCACGCTCTCCATCCCAACGCAACACTTCCGTCTGACCCGGTACGAAACCTTCTCCGCCGTTGGGATAGGTCATGGTCAACTGCTCGTTGCGGAACTCCCACACGATATAATATTGTTGAACACCTGACGGCACCGCATAACCGTTTACGGTTAGCGTATAATCGCCGGCAGCGGGATTGTCGATCGTGACCTGCTCCATGTTGTTGAGGCTGTCCACGCCGCGTATGGCAGGACTGCTCAGATTTGCAGCGACGGGAGTCGGGTCAAGAATCCAAGGGTTCCAGAGGGTGGCCGAAGGATCGGTGACGCTGAAGTCCAGGTTATTCACCAGTGATACGGCGGATGTGGGTGAGCCCCCCGGATCAGCCCAGTAGATCATGGCTCGAAGTCGTGTGGTTCCGGCAGGAACAGTGACCGTGTATGATTGAGATGCTCCCTGAGAAAGGCTATCGAGCAGATAACGGCCGTCTTCCAGTGTTTGGATCGCTCGGAGCGCATTCACGCGGCCCCAGCCATAAGTGAAATCCGGTCCGGGATTGCCAATGTCCTCCGCGGTATTGAGCAGGGCCGCTTTGATGAGTGGAGCAGGAGCTGTAACGGTATTGTTGAGTTCCTTGTATGCCTGGTACAGCTGCGCGAAGATCCCGGCTATTCCAGGTGATGCGGCAGATGTTCCTCCACCGACCTGATATGTGTTGTTCTCGTCGGTGCTCATCTGGTCTTTACCGTTGGCGCAGATATCGGGTTTGATCCGGCCATCGGCGGCTGGACCACGGCTGCTCGAATTGTCGAGCACCTCCAGCGGATCAAGGTTGCCGCAGGCGATAACATTCTTCCCCTGCTTATAGCCGCCCGTGATGTTTCCCCAACCGGCACCTGCACCGTAGTTGCAATTACCGCCTCCGTTGTTGCCACCCGAAAACACGAATTGCAAATAGGGGTTTTCGAATAGCAACTGATCGCCGAACTGTGTGTCGGCAGTATACTCGTTGCAGCCTTGCGAGTAGGAGGTGGATACCACGGCGATCCCGTAGGTGGTATAATTGGCCAAGGCATCTACCACTTGCGGATATCCGCCAATGTTGAAGGTGACCAGGTCGGATCCCGATGCCATACCGCGTTTTGTCGGATCCAAATTTCCGGCCCCCACGGCAATTCCGCTGCACATGTCACCATGCGTGCTGCCGTTACCGGTCGCCAGGTTGGTGATCCTCCCTTCAAAATCGATGTGAGGCCCTACGAAACCGTCATCGGCTATTGCGACCGTAACACCGCTACCATCATAATGCCGTCCGGAAGCATAATCGCTGTTTATCACATTCGAACGATGCAGGCTGCGGCCCTTGGTGTCCTCTTTTTCCGAGGGAGCCGCAATGGTGTTGACAAAGTTGACCCAGGGGGCGGAAGCGATTGCCATCAGGCTTTGGTCGCTGACACGCATAACAAGCATGTGGTTCGATTCCTGATGGCTGAGGATGCGTCCGAAAGAGGCGGCGGCAAGGAGCGCTCTGGCCGGTTCAAGATGCGGGCGGTACTGCACATTCAGATCGACATGCCCTTTTTCAAGAACCGCCCAGTCCTGGAATCCGCCAGTGATGTTCCGGCTGACTTTCATGGCAGGCTCCTGCGCAAAGACGGAACGGATACCGAATTGCGAAAGCAAATTCCGGTTATAACGAGTAGGAATAGCCGCCAAAAAGGTGTTGGTCGGCACATAATCCATCAACACCAGTCCGCTGTTCCTGATCTCCGCCATTTCTTCTTTATCGGGCAAGGCGCTGAACTGAAGATAACGATAGTAGTAACCGTTGAACTCGGCTACTGGAGCGGAGGAGGCTTGGAACGAGGAGAGATTCGGTTCAGGATGTACCGTACCACTTTGAAAATAGACGGGTTGGGCCTTCATCACATGGAAAGACAACAGGGTAATCAGGAACAGTACTTGCTTTTTCATCGGTTCGGGGTATGGTGAAAGGAATTATAGGGTTGACTTGGAGTAACGGCCGGACACGATCGCCTTGCCCAGGGAGAACGAATATAACCAGTTCGGTTTATAAATCCTCGGTTTCAGCCAATTGAACGCTCGACAACACGTATCTCTTCGAGATTGAGGGATTTTAGTCAATTTTGGCGCTTCCACCATCCTTCCCTTGCTCACCCTGGTTCCATCCCCTATCGGAAACCTACAGGACATCACCCTGCGGGCACTCGATGTTTTGCGCATGGC
>JBJOER010000203.1:0-8171 GCA_046049215.1 Bacteroidota bacterium
CAAACGGGGACCTGGCTGCGTTTCTCGATCCCGTCAACTTCGGTATCGAAAGCTATACTTTTCAGGGCGTACCCAGGAGGCGCTCCAAGATATTCTACGTAGCCACTGATTATCCCGGAAACCGCACCCTTGGTTACAGCGAAGTGGTTGCCGCCTATGCGATGACAGACTACTCCATCAATACGCAATGGCGTGTCACCGGTGGACTTCGGATCGAAAAGGCAAGGATTTTCGCGGATATCTACGAATACTACGTGAAGGGATATGCGAAGAATGACATCAGGAGGAAGGCCGACGGGGATAATTTCCTCTCGAATCCCGGCGACATCGATGTCGTTAAACCGCTTCCCAGCGTGAGTGTCATTTACAAGTACAGGGATGATGAGACTTACAATAGGAACATCCGCTTCAACTACGGACGCTCGGTCGCCTATCCCAGCGTGAGGGAGATCACCGAGAACAACGTTCTTGACTTTGAATTGCGTTCCATAGTGGCGGGAAATTCGGCCCTGAAGCCTGTTGATGTTGACAATGTCGATATCCGCTGGGAATCCTACCATGCCAAAGGCCATTCTGTCTCAGCCAGTGCCTTTTACAAGAAATTCAGGAACCACATCGAACTACTGAACTTCAACGAGTCGAACACGTGGGTGAACGCGGAGAACTCCTATGTAGTGGGAATCGAGCTTGAAGGTTTGCGGAAAATCGGAACGCGCTGGGAGGTTCGTGCCAATGCCTCATTTGTTAAATCAGAAACGGAAGTCATTCTAAAATCCGTCAGCGAGAGCAACGGCGTAAAGGTGTTCATCCCATACGACACCCTCAGCCGCCCGATGTACGGACAAGCTCCCTATGTCCTCAACGCCATTGTCAATTACAACCTGGAACGCCAAAAAGCGGGTTTGACCCTCAGCTACAATGTTCAGGGGAAACGGCTTGTATTCGCCGCTACCGAGATCGCTCCTGATGTGTACGAAATGCCCCGACACCTGATCGACGTGAAGATGACCAAGGCCATCGGTGAGCATTTCACAGCCGCTATAACGGTGAGGGATATTCTAAACCAGCCTGTGCGCAGGGCATTCGACCTGAAGGAAGGTGAAGAGCTCGATTTCGACAGTTTCCGCTGGGGTACAGGATTCACTTTTGGTTTGACATACAGGCTCTAAAAAGTCAGATTCATGAAGAACGGTATTTACGCAAGAATTCAATCGATCAACCTGGTGATGGTGTTGTGTGTTATTGCATCATTGGTTTCCACCGCAACCCAGGCGCAGGTGAAAGGCTTGTCTGTAGAGAAATACTATATCGCTGACAACAACGACCTGACCGATTCGACCGGTGGTCGTTCGCTGGAGTCCGGCGCGAAGACCTACCGCGTCTTTATTGAATTGGAACCCGGCTCCGAAGTTCGTCAGGTATATGGCGACTTGAACCACCAGTTGCGCTTCTCCAGTACTGCTGTATTCTACAACAACAACGACCGGCCATCCAGCGAATTCGGTTACGAGATCCGTTCCTCCTGGTTTTCCGACAACCCGCTTCTCGCACTCGACTCGTGGCTGACTATCGGATGGGCTACAAACAACCAAAAGGGCGTATTGAAATCCCTCGATAACGACGGGGCTTCCATTGCCGGTAACAATAACAATGGAGGAACGGCAGCTATTCCCGGTGGTTTGCTCAACAATACAAATCCCGACATGGGACTAACGCTCTCACAAGCCGACGGGCTCGTCTTTTCTACAACCCCGATGGGTCAGTGGACGGATATCGGGTTCAAAGATGCCTTTGGCAACGACACGACTGTTTTCGGTCCTGATAGTATCGGTTCGGAATTCAGCTGCCGCACCTGCATCCTTCAGCAAAACCAGGGTGTGACCGGGGCATCCGTCGATAGCAATAAAGTGTTGATCGCTCAGTTGACCACCGCAGGCGAAGTGAGCTTCGAGATCAATCTGTTGATCGAGCAACAGGATGCTTTTGGAAATACAATTCTTGTAAAGTACGTTGCAAATGACCAGGTTTTAATGCCGGACGAGCAGGTATCGCCGTTTTTAACGTATCCACCGGTCTGTGGTTGTACGGATCCCGATTATGTGGAGTACAGTGGTACGTATTCCTGCCTCGACCCTGACTCTTGCCAGACGCTCATCATTTTTGGATGCATGGATCCTGCAGCTTGCAATTACGATCCGGAAGCCAATGTGGATCTACCCAGCTTGTGCTGCTACCCCGGTTTGTGCAATGACCTCGACATCGCTCTGGTTTGTCCCGAATTAAACAATGGACGAAGTGCAGCGGGCGAACTGAAGATCTATCCGAACCCTTCCAATGGCCCGGTTCGGTTAGAGGTGTTCTCCGACGAGGTTCAAAACGCAGTACTTGAAGTGTTCAATGCTCTTGGCGCAGTGGTTTATACACGAGGTATATTCCTGGGGGAGCAAATTACGGTAGCCGATATGGACCTCTCTGAATTGTCAGAAGGAGTCTACCACCTGCGTATATCATCAGAAGGGTTCACCAGCTCGGCTCGATTTATCATGAAAAACTGAAGACCATGCGGAGAACACACATCAATTTCGGTAATCGCTTCAATGCAATAAAATTCCTCGCTTTCGTATGTTTTTTGATTTCCATTTTTCTGATTTCCTCATGCGAGGAATCGGAAACTGTTCCCGAGATCAAACGAGGTTCGGTAACGGACACTGACGGCAATGTTTATTCGACGATTAAAATTGGGGGGCAATGGTGGATGACTACCAATCTTCGCGTCACCACTTTCCGAAACGGAGAATCCATCCCCCAACTGGTGGATTCTATCGAATGGTTGAGTGGAGTTCCGGGTTTCTCAAGCCATCCTGATGCGACGAGCGAAATGGGATTGCTTTACAATTGGAAAGCAGTATCCGATAGCCGTGGTATTGCGCCCGAGGGATGGCATGTGGCCACCGATGAGGATTGGCAAAGACTGGAAAAGCAGATGGGTATGGAAACCTCCGCAGCTGAAAAATTCGGCTGGCGGGGTTCCGGTGAAGGAGATGCGCTCAAAGCTACAGGTACCAACAACTGGGTTCGATTCGATCCGGTGTGGGCCACAAATGCAGCGGGTTTTAATGCCCTTGCCGGGTCGTGTCGGATTGAGGATGGCCGTTACGGTTCACCGGGCACGCAATACACCGGTTTTTGGTGGACAAGAACACCCAGTTCTACGGATCCTGACAAGGCTTTTTTCAGATACCTGGATTACAAGCGTTCACAGGTATTCCGTCAGGTTGAAGCCAGAGGTTTTGGATTCAGTGTGCGCTGCGTGAAGGACCAATAGTCGATTGTTTTTTTAAGGCCATAGTTCCCTTCCATAATTTATATCATCCGTTATCCAGGCCATTTTCGATGGCCTTTTTCATTTTTTGAATCCACCTTTTTGTTTGGCCACTTTTCCGATTTAACATTCCGGTCATCTAGTTATAATGATTTGATAAGTTGACCGTAATTGCTTGGTTTTTTTGCGATTCTACATTTGTCCGCAAAGAAAGATTCAACCAAATCCTATTTAAAAAAAACAACCATGAAAAAAATGACCAACCGGTTTCTGACGGCCCTGCTGATTTCGGCCGCATCCTTTACGACTGCATCGGCTCAAACCAACCTGGGCGCCGATTGCGGCTGTCCTCCCGTAGCCAGCCGTCCTACGAAGAACGTTTCCATCATCACCGATGCAAACGGAAATCTGACCAGCAGCTACTATATGTTCTGCGACACCACATACATCCTCAACGAGAAGATGTGGGTGGCCAATGGTGTTACCCTCACCATCGCTCCGGGAACCGTGATCAAAGGTGCAATCACCGGTGTGAACGTTCCGCAAAACTCGCTTATCATCACACGCGGCGGAAAACTGATCGCCGATGGAACTCAGACTTGTCCGATCGTATTCACATCAGCCAACGACCCGCTGAACGGAACTTATCCTGTTGGAACCCGTGGTGACTGGGGTGGTGTTCAGATCCTGGGTCGCGGACAGCTGGCTCGTGTTGCCGGAACCTTCGGTACGACCACTACTACCAACGGTGAGTGGGTGATGGAAGGATTGAATAACGATCCCCGCTCCGTATTCGGTGGAGGAACAACTCCGAACAACAACGATAACTCAGGGATCATTCGCTATGTCTCCATCCGCCATGCCGGTGGTGCAACGGCTGCTAACACCGAGTTGAACGGATTGTCGCTTGGTGCCATTGGAAGCGGAACCATTATCGAGAACGTTGAAGTTGTTTCTAACGACGACGACGGCATCGAGTGGTGGGGTGGTACAGTAAACGGAAAATACCTCAGCAACCTCTTTGTCAATGACGACGGTTTTGACATGGATATGGACTATGACGGAAAGTTGCAGTTCCTGTTCGGATTGAAAGCACCTGCCTCTGTTGCCTCTGGTGGTGAGAGCGGTTTCGAGTGGGACGGTGACGAAGGTACAAGCACCTGGTTCGGTGGGTACAGCAGCGCAGTGTCGACCTGGCGCTCGCACCCGACCGTTTACAATGCGACCATCATCGGTAACGGATCTACTGTTTCTGCAACCGGTACCGGTTTCACTACGGGTAATCCTTTCGGTGTGAGCTTCAAGTCAAAGGCTGAAGGCGAAATCTACAATTCGATCTTCACCGGTTTCAACGCTGCTTTCAATATGCAGGCCGGTACCGATTCATCCAAGTTGCTTTACGATCAAAACCTGATCAAAATCGGTTGCAACCATGTTATTCCTAACTCCAAAGGCATTTCTGCTACTGCTGCGAACGTGACCTTCACCGGTGCTGATTCAGTTCGTTTCTTCGGAACAGACCAGAATGCAAGCGTAGCGAGCATCGCCGGTTTCGATGCCAGTTTCGCCATCAACGGAACAACCAACCAGGTTACTGATAATATCGATGTCGTTCCGGGTAGCAATATTGCAACCTCTTGTACGCCTCCTGCTGATGGATTCTTCACACCCGCAAACTACCGCGGTGCATTCGAAGCCGGTAAGAAAGGATGGTTGAACAAGTGGGCTTATACTTCAATTGTCAATATCGTACCCGGTCTGGCTCCATGCCCTACCGATCTGAACAGCGATGGTGTCACCAACACTTCCGACTTCCTGCTGTTCGTAGCACAGTTCAATCTGTCCTGCAACTAAGATTTGCTTTACCGATAAAACCCAAAGACCATGTTTAAGAAATTCATTTCCTTTTTCTCCCTCGTTCTGGCCGCTGCAGCACCCGCTGCAGCCCAGAACGGGCTGGAGAATATAATCGTAGAGAAGTTCTATGTCTCCAATGCCGCCGACGCCACCAATGCCAATACCGCATTGGGTGATGCCGGTTACACTTCCGGTACATTGCCTGCCGGTTCGATCACCTGGCGCATTTACGCCGATCTGCTACCCGGCTGGGGCGTTCAGTCTGTGTATGGCGTTGCAGGTCACCCGTTGACCTTCTCCACCACTACTTCGTTCTTCAATCATCCTAACGGAAATACCACCGGAGGTAACTTCGCTAGCAACTCCTCTTCGATCCTCGGAGACGGTACGACTTTGCTTGATTCTTACCTATCCTGCGGAGCAGTAGCACCGGGCCGATTCGGGGTCATCAAGGCCGAAGATAACTCTGCTGCCGTACCCACTGGCGGAGGAGCGAATCTTGTCATCAATCCCAACACCGTACTGGCCAACAACGATCCAAGTGCGGCTCCAGCTTTGACCACCGCCGATGGTCAATACAACACAGCCAGCAATCCGGCTTTACTTGCACTTACGTTGCTTGGTGATGTGGCGAGCCCTGCCATCAACCTGTTGACCGATGGATCCACCGTGGGAAGCACATTCAATTCTACCAACTCCTCCTGGGGTGTTCTCGGTGAGCAGGTAGGTGCATTTCCTTCCGGTACAAATCGCGTACTGATTGGTCAATTCACTACCAACGGTGTGTTCACTTATGCATTCAATATCCAGATCAGGAACAATACGAACTTCACAGTACAGAATTATGTGAATACAAGCCCTGTAGGTTCTGAGATCCTGCTTGCCTCCTTGGCGGGTACATTGAATCAACCTCAGAATGCTGCGCCAACAGTAAGCATCACTGCACCTTTTGCCGGAGCTACATTCACTGTAGGCAATACGGTGAACATCACAGCGAATGCTGCTGATTCCGATGGGTCTGTTGCTCAAGTGGAGTTCTTTGTAAACGGTACTTCAGTAGGCGTTGACAATGCTTCGCCTTACAGTGCCAACTGGAGTGCCACTGCCGGCAGTCAGAGTCTGACCGCAGTAGCTACCGATAATAATGGTGCCACCACCACATCTTCGGCGGTGAGTATCACCGTCGGAACCCCGAATACTCCACCCACAGTTAGCATCACCTCACCCGCCGCGGGTGCGACCTTCACGGTCGGAAACGTGGTTTCCATCGCAGCTACTGCTGCCGATTCCGACGGATCCGTTGCTCAGGTGCAATTCTTCGTGAATGGAACCTCCGTGGGTGTTGATAACACTTCACCTTACAGCGTCAACTGGACTGCGACATCAGGCCAGAAAAACCTTACTGCAGTAGCCACCGACAACGGTGGAGCAACTACGACTTCATCCGTAGTATCCATCACTGTCGGAGCTGCGAACTTACCCCCAACCGTATCACTCACCGCCCCGAGCGCCGGAGCGGTCGTGATCGGAGGCAATGCCGTAACCTTGTCTGCTACAGCGGCAGACTCCGATGGTTCCGTTGCTCAAGTTGAATTCTTCGTGGGTGGTGTATCTGTCGGAGTGGACAATGCTTCGCCTTACAGTGTTTCCTGGACCAGTGCGTCTCCTTTTGGTAACCGTACCGTGACTGCGGTAGCAACCGATAACTCCGGAACAACCACGACTTCCACCGGGGTCACCATCAATGTACAGAACCCTGCAGCTTTGCCTTATACCGTGGGTGTCATTTCCGGTGGTTGTGCTACCAGCACTTTCTGCCTTCCGGTTACTGCTGTAGATGCTGTGGCTGATGTGATCGGTTACGACATTGTACTTGATTACGACCAGACGAAAGTGACGCCAACCGGAGTGGTTGTCAGGAAGAACGATCTTCTTCTTCCCAACTTCAACTCGAACATGGTCAGCACGGCTTACTCGAATGATGCCAACAACGGTAAAGTATATGTGTCGGTTTTCTTCAACGGAACCGCTCCTTCAAACGCCCGTTTCTCCGGAACCGGCGACATTATTTGTGTTGAATTCGCGAAAACAGGTCTCGGTATCAACGATGTGGCAACTTTCACGGCGGATACTTTGATGGAGAGCCGCATCACCGGCGTACAGCTTGCGGCCACCGACGCCGGATCGTTCACCAGCTTCACCGATAGTCTGTTGACTAGTAACCTGAAGTTTTGGCTGGATTTCAGTCCGATCCGCTACAATCCTTCTTCCCCTTCAGATTATCTGATCACCAATATCTACGGAAACAATACCAATTGCAACAGCCAGTCTGCGACTGCTTCTCAACCTGACCTCAACGGTTCCTTCAATTTCAATGTGAACTCCGGTTCTCAAATCGAGATCGTGAAGGACATCGTCGGAACGACCGATGTACAGCCGGTTGTGAACGGCTTCGATGCATTCCTTACACGCCGCGTGCTGATCAACGATGCCACATTCATCCCATCGGTCTATCAGATGATCGCCATGGACGTCAATACCGACGGAGTCGTTTCTGCCGGTGATTTGTCCCAGATCAATCAGCGTGCGGTACTGTTGATTCCAGAATTCCAGCAGGACTGGAACTACAACGCACAGGGTGCATCGAATGGTCAGGCAAGCCGCGACTGGTTGTTCCTGGACGTGACCACTTCGGGTTCAAATCCTGCCTATTCGGTTTCCTCCACTTATCCTTCCAACGACGGTGTTGGCTACAGCAAGAACAAAGTGCCTCAAGTATCCTTCTGCTCGCCGATCCCTGTCAGTTTCATTGGCAACTGTCCTTTGATCGGTACGGAAAATTACATCGGGGTTCTGCTCGGTGATGTGAATGGTAACTACTCCACCAACAGCGGTGCTCCCAGCCCATTCCGAGCTCAGGGTGATCGTATCGTTCTTGACCTGAATAAGGCCAAGAAGATAGGCGACCAGGTTACGATTCCGGTTTATGCAG
>JBJOER010000204.1:0-7464 GCA_046049215.1 Bacteroidota bacterium
CCGGAAGCGAACAAAAGCCTTTCTTCCATCAACACATAGACCTTGCCGTTACGCAGTTCCACGCTCAACCCTTTGTCTTTGTAACCCAGCAGGGCGTTGGAAACCGAGGAACGAAGGGCTCGCGCCACCGAATCCTTGGAGGCCAATACCTGCTCCAGTTCGGCAAGGCGCTTGTTCTTAGAGCGCAGGTCGTTACTCATGCGCGTAAGGCTGTCTTCCTTAAGTCGGAGCAGGGCCGCTTTGGCATCGAGTTCATCCTCCTTGCGCTGCAGTTCCTCTTGCGTCCGCTGGAGATCGCGGATAAGTTGACGGGTGGCTTCCGCGTTTGCAGCCGACTGAGGACCATCTTTCAGCAAGGTCTGGTAGGCTGCATTCAGTTTTTCATACGAGGTCTGTAGGCTCCGCATTTCGTTGCCGCGCAAGGAAGTGTCGTTTTGCAGTCTGGAAATCCGCTCTTTCAACTCTTCGGCAAGGGCCATCAGTTCGCCCTGACGGGTCTCGAGGCGGAGGTTTACGGCTTTGAGATTCTCGTTCTCTTTTTCACAGCTTTCCTGCTTGGATTTCAATTCGTTGTGCAGCCGCGCAGGCACGCACGAAACCCCCAGCAGGATCAGCATCAGGAAGGGATGAAAGCGGTTGAACATGGTCGATTCGGTTAAAGGTCTAAATTAATGCGGGTAGGCCATGACTACCGCCCTACTTTGTAATGTTTCACACAATTCTGTCAACATTTCCGGAGTTATTTAGCGTAAGTTCCGGGCATGAAGTATTCGTAACTTAGATATACCTGTTGAAAGAAAACCATGGAAAAAATACTGAGTGACAACTGGCTGACTGAAAAACACATCGACTTCGAGTACAAAAAATACGTGCTGCTGGCCTGGCTGCAGCATGTGAGCGATCGTTTCGAAGAGACCCGCCTGTACCCGGCGCTGAGCGAGTTGGTAAAACATTACCGCAACCTGGTATCGTTGCGTGATCAGAAAAAGCAATTGTACGGCGCTTTCCCCGAAAAGCTATCGCAGGCCGACCTGCAGCAATTCAAACTCGTTTACGACAAACTGACGGGCGACGACCAACTGATGCAGGAGCTGGAGCAGATCATCCAGTTCAGTATCCCCCGTTTCGAACAGCAGCTGTCCGAGGGTAAGAAAATCTATGATCTGCTCGAGTCGAAATTGCGGATCCAACCTGTCGGCATCGTTCCCTTGCATACGGATGCCGGATATCTGTTCCTGGCCAACGGTACGCAAAAAGAAACAACCGTATTCGAATACCAGATCACTATTTTCGACCAACCGGACGAGCGTTACAGGGCAATCAGTCTGCAATACGTGGCCGCCTACGAAAAGACCTTGCGGAACGCTTACGAAAACATCAAACAGGACCTGCTTCGTTACAACAGCCATCTGCCCAACCCGGCCACCTATGTGATCGAATCCGGGCTGACATTGCCGTTAGAGGACACGCTGCTTCCCATGGCGAAACGCTATCTGGTGAAATACCTTTCGGTCTGACCGGCCTAGTATTTTCTTACACAACTACCGAGCGTAGGCGGTATGCGATGATTGAAAATCCTTTCAATCACCTGCCTTTGAAATCGGCTTTGCGCTTGTTGAGGAAGGCATCGGTCCCTTCTTTGAAATCGTCAGTAGTGAAGCACGCTCCAAAGCGTTCTATCTCTTCGCGGTACCCATCGGTTTGCTTGTCGTCGCTGGCGTTGACCGTACGCACGATCTCGGCGATCGCGACCGGAGCCTGAACCCTGATCTTCGCCAAAATGCCTTTGGTAACGGTCATCAGCTCCTCGGCCGGAACAACGTGGTTCACCAGTCCCATCCTCCACGCTTCTCTCGCATCGATCATATCAGCGGTCATCAGTAGTTCCATGGCCCTTCCTTTGCCGATCAGCTGCGGGAGTCGTTGTGTTCCACCATAACCCGGGATCAAGCCCAGCTTGACTTCGGGCTGTCCGAATTTTGCATTTTCGGAGGCCACACGCATATGGCAGGCCATGGCCAGTTCACATCCTCCACCGAGCGCGAAACCATTCACCGCGGCGATCACCGGCTTGCCGCACTGCTCGATGCTATCGAATACGCGATGTCCATGTGCGCTCAGTTCCATTCCCTGTTCCAATGAGTAGGAGGCAAATTCACTGATATCTGCTCCGGCCACGAAAGCCTTGGCGCCGGACCCCGTAATGATGATGCCGTACACCTCCGGATCGTGAGCCGCTGCGTACACTGCAGCACCGATCTCGGCGATGGTGTCCTTGTTGAGGGCGTTGAGCTTATCGGGACGATTGACGGTGATGGTACAGATGCCGTCGTCGCTGGTGGAGAGGATGTTGGAGTAGGTCATTTTGAATTTGATAATTTGAAAATGTGTTAGTTGCGATGAAGGGGATTATTGATTTGGTGATTTGATGATTAGGATAAAAGAGTTGATGATTTGGTGGCAGAAGTAACTTTAGGACTTGTTTTTGATTGCGTTTTTAACCACAATGCCCGCAAAGGAGAGCAATGGACGCAATAGCTGATTATTACTTGAGAATTTAATGAAGTGGTGATTTGATGATTAGGTATAAAATGTAAGATTAACTTGTCGCCTATTTTGAACCTACAACCTACAACTAGTAACCACCCTTCGTCCGATAGCTATCGGACTAGCTCAGGGACTCGTTATTCGCAACCGACAACCGACAACTGACAACCGACTACCCCCTCCGTTTCTCCACTTCCCCGGTAATGTATCCGATAATGGCGGCTGTTTCGGTTCCGGGGGGGAAGAGTCTGCCGCAACCAATGGCTTCCAGTTTTTTCATGTCATCGTCGGGGATTATACCTCCTCCGGTGAGTAAAATATCGTCGAGCTGTTTCTCTTTCATCAGCTGGAGGATACGGGGAAATACGGTCATGTGGGCACCGCTGAGGATGCTTACGCCGATGGCGTCGACGTCCTCCTGCAGGGCGGCATTCACCACCATCTCGGGGGTCTGGCGAAGACCGGTATAAATGACTTCCATGCCGGCGTCGCGAAGGAAAGAGGCGATGACTTTCGCCCCACGATCGTGGCCATCGAGGCCGACCTTGGCGATGAGTACGCGGATGGGTCGTTGCATGGGGCAAAATTGCGAAAAAAGCGGTTGTTGTACGTTATAGGTTGTAGGGTTGTAAGTTCCTGTAGGATATATGGCGGAAATGAAATTAATTGCGCCTGCATTGAAAATCGTTACATATAACCGCAATCCCGATTTCATCGGGTCGCAAAGGGAGAGCAAAGTGCGCAGAGTCAGCATATTTAAGAGCCCTTGACTTTCAAGATTCGCTTTAAGGATACCCTTGTCGCGGTCCAATTTCTATCTTCGTGGCCACAAATCAACCCCTTCTTCTCCCAAAATCATGAGTTTACTTGTCATCGGCACGGTCGCGTTCGACGCCATCGAGACCCCATTCGGTAAAACCGACAAAATCATCGGCGGCGCAGCCACCTATGCGGGCATGTCTGCCTCCTTCTTCAAAAAAGGGATCAACCTGGTCTCGGTTGTGGGTGAGGATTTTCCGGCAGAAGGCATCGAAATGATGCAAAACCGGGGCATCAATACCGACGGACTGCAGATAAAGAAGGGGGAGAAGACGTTTTTCTGGGCCGGAAAGTACCACGAGGACATGAACTCGCGCGATACGCTGGACACCCAGTTGAACGTGTTGAGCACCTTTGATCCGGTGATTCCGGATTCCTACCAAGATTGCGAGTACCTGATGCTGGGCAACCTGATGCCAAGCATCCAGATGAAGGTGCTTCAGCGTTTAAACAAGCGCCCGAAACTGGTGGTGATGGACACCATGAATTTCTGGATGGAAGTAGCCATGGACGACCTGCGTCAGATGATCGGAATGGTGGACGTGCTCACCATCAACGATGCCGAGGCGCGCCAGCTGACCGGTGAATACTCGCTTGTGAAAGCGGCCCGCAAGGTGCTTGCCATGGGTCCCCGCTACCTCATCATCAAGAAAGGGGAGCACGGCGCCCTGCTCTTCCACGACGACCAGGTATTCTTCGCACCCGCCTTGCCGTTAGAAGATGTTTTCGATCCTACCGGTGCCGGCGATACCTTCGCGGGAGGCTTCATCGGCTATCTGGCCAGTGTGGACGACATTTCATTCCATGCTATGAAGCGCGGGGTGATCTATGGCTCTGCCATGGCCTCCTTCTGCGTCGAAAAATTCGGCCTGGAGCGTGTACTAGAGCTTTCGGAGGCACAGGTGGATGAGCGTGTGCAGCAGTTTGTCGACCTCGTTCAGTTCGACATCACGCTGGTTTGATCCGTCTCAGAGGTCTTTTTTCCAACCCACTCGCCGGCATGAACCTCCGGGTCTTCATCCTATCGATGTTCCTGTACATTAGCGGGATAGCACAAGACACCTTTGAAGCCACAACGGAATCAATGGACAATCCTTCCAACGCCTCTCGCATGCATATCGAAGTCTGGAGCGACATCAGTTGCCCCTTCTGTTATCTCGGCAAAACCAATTTTGAGAAAGCACTGACCGAGTCGGGATACCGGGACAGTGTACTCGTCACCTGGAGAAGCTACCAGCTGAATCCGGGCATGCGTACCGAACCCAGACTTTCGCTTTACGATTTCCTGAAACGCGAAAAGGGTTGGGAGAAGTCTGATGTGCTAGCCACGGAAAACCGCCTGAACCAGGCAGGGAAGTCTGCAGGTATAGAATACCGGTTCGACCAGGTAGTTGTGGCCAACACGCTTCGTGCCCATGCCCTGTTGCATTTTGCAAGCAAGCAGGGAAAACAACCGAAAACCGGTGATCGGCTTTTCCGGGCCTACTTTACCGAAGGGGTGAATGTGGATGATATTCAATCGCTTTTGAAGGTGGCTGAAGCATCCGGACTGGACATCACCGGCCTTGAAAAAAGCCTGACGTCCGGTGCTTTCGATACGGATATCCGAAATGACATCGCTGAAGCAGAACGGTTAAATATCCGGGGGGTTCCCTATTTTTTGATCGACCGAAAATACGCTGTGAGCGGCGCACAAGATCCACAGGTGTTCATCGACACTCTAAAAAAAGCGTTCGGAGAGAAGTGAGCCACTTGTCTTATTGACAATATTCTCTCCTTCCTGAGGCTTACCCATTCCGGCCGTAAACAAAAAGCAAGCTGCCCTCGGGAAGCAATTCCATCGCTTCCTTCATTTGCTCACGAGGCAATGCCGGACAACCGTGACTACGACCACAGCGACCGTGCTTTTCGATAAAATCCTCGCTGACGTAATCGGCACCGTGCAGGATGATCTCCCGCTCCCTGGCCAAGTCGTTGAGTCCGGGCTGCAGACCCTCCAGAAGCAATGCGGGACCATGTTTGGGCGAGTCAAACCGTTGACCGATGCGGAAGAACCCCAAACTACTTTGAAGCGACGATAGTTCGTTGGAAAAACGAACCGTTTCCCGGTCGCCGGAATTTTTGCCATGCGCAACCCAGGTTTGTAAAAGGACCTGTCCGGAAACCAGGTCAATCACATAAAACCTGGGCATATCGGAAGGTTGGCTGAGATCGGCAACGGCCATAGGCGCATCCAATGCGCCGTAGGCGAGATGACCCACAACCAGCTGTTCCCAAAGCTCAAATGGCAAACAGCTGCTCAAGGCGCTCTCCGCGTAAGAGGCAAGCATGAATTCCTCTGCGGTATCAAGATTGAGTAACGCTTCAGCAGGGTTGGTGGACAGGATGGAGGGGATTGCAAGGAGTAGGATCGTGAATAAACCGAGACGAACGGGCATGTAAGGACTTGTTATGCCGACCGGGAAAAAGTCCCTGTAAGCCGGGGGTGTTCATCTCAAAAGTACGGAGAGCCTCCCCTTTTTCCCATGGCTTTCTTGAAATCAAATTGCAAAATGTGTAGCCCTTGCTTTTTTCTGAATTCGTGTTACCGTCGAAGGAACACCGGGAATTTTTCTGCACATATGGTGAAGGTGCAGAGAAAATTGGCCAAGGCTGACCTGTTCGTTCTTCCTGCTGAAAACGCAATTGTTGACCAATTCTTCGTTCGCATCAGCCATAAAATCGACCGTGAAACACCGGTTATCTACTACAGCTCCCTTTACCCGGGGGGCGAGGAGTGAATTTAGTGCAGCCTTCACCGGAAACAATCCAACTCACCCGGTGTTGTATTTTCTATTACCTTCAATCTCCCAAATCCCCCGGCACCCTTTAGTACAAGCATGACCAGGTCAGCCTATTCCCTCTTTCTTTTTCTGCTGATCCTGCACCCGTCTTTTCAGCAGAACACCTTCGCCCAACCTTTCCCCTGTGACAATGGGCAGCGGTTATACTTTTTCCGAAATAACGGAGGTAATGGCACCTTGTCGTATGTCCAGAATTACACCACCAATCCGAGTGTAGTCAACCTCTGCAATATCCCTACTCCGAATCATAACGGTCTAGCCGGAAACCCTTTGGATGGCTATTTGTATTACATGAGCAACAACGTGCTTTTGCGTCTTTCGGCCAGCTGCACGGTAACACCGGTCTGCACCCTTCCTTTTGCCACCAATGTCGGCGGGTTCGACCCTTTGGGGCGCTATTGGACACTCGACGGAACCAATTTGGTCGCTATCGATATCAACACCTGTTCTGTTGTAAAAGGTCCTTATCCGGTTAGTCCGACGGGGATTGTTGACCTGGCATTCAACCCGTATGACTGCTACATGTATATCGGAGACCAGCGCTTCGATACCACCGGAACAGTAGATCCGACCTATACAGGTCCCCCCACCAACAGTTTCGTGGGTGCAGCGGTAGGCTCCGACGGAAACCTGTACGCTATAAGTGCACCGGGTTTTTTCAGCAATACTTCCACACTTGTCAGTATCAATCCGAATACCGGGGTCACCAGCCAGGTGATGAACATCAATCCCGGATCACCCCAAACAGGCGGTGGCGACATGGCCAATTTCCCTTGTTTTGAGCCCCAAGCCCTATTTCAATTCAGCCTGTCCGGTTGCCAGCCGGTGACGGTGAACTTCCAGGACTCCACTTCCGGACCTACGGGTACGTGGACCTACGAATGGAATTTCGGAGACCCGGCATCGGGAGCGGCCAACACTGCATCGGGTCCGGATCCGTCTCACATCTATTCCACTCCGGGGACATATACAGTACAACTGATAGTCAACCTGACCACTACAGGATATTGCCTGGGAGGCACTTACACTGATACCCTTTTTCAAAACATCACGATTCCGGCCCCTCTGGTCACCAATACACCAACTTCAACTCCGGTATCCTGTTTTACCGGCAACGATGGTACAGCGTCAGTAACTGCGACAAGCGGAACCGGGCCATATGCCTACCAGTGGAGTCCGACCGGAGGAACCGGTTCTACTGCCAACGGACTGACGGCAGGTACCTATACAGTTACTGTAACCGATGCCAATGGTT
>JBJOER010000205.1:0-3820 GCA_046049215.1 Bacteroidota bacterium
TCCTGATCTATTTCCGCACCGGCTTTTTGACCATAGCCGATGGCGTTGGCTTGTAAACGGCGGCGGATGATCTTATCAATACCGTCGAATGCTCCCCCACAGATAAAAAGTATGTTCTGCGTATTGACCGGAATGAGCTTCTGCTCGGGATGTTTACGACCGCCCTGGGGTGGAACGTTGACGACGGAACTCTCCAGCATCTTCAAAAGCCCTTGCTGCACACCCTCGCCGGAAACATCACGTGTGATGGAGGGGTTGTCCCCCTTGCGTGATATTTTGTCGATCTCATCAATGAACACAATACCGCGCTCGGCAGCAGCAACATCATAATCGGCGCTCTGAAGCAGACGGGAAAGGACATGCTCCACATCCTCACCTACATAACCGGCCTCGGTAAGAACCGTAGCATCGGCAATGCAGAAAGGAACCTTCAATAGCTTGGCAATCGTACGTGCCAAAAGGGTCTTACCCGTTCCCGTCTCGCCGACCATGATGATGTTCGACTTGTCGAGTTCCACATCGTCTTTGCCCGGCTTGGTTTTATGGATGAGCCGCTTGTAGTGATTGTAAACCGCAACAGCCAGCACCTTTTTAGCATGTTCCTGACCGATGATGTACTCATCGAGGAACTTCTTGATTTCGGCAGGCTTGGGCAATGTCAAAGGAGTACCGATACTTGACTTCAGCTTCTGGTCCTGTTCCTCGCTGATGATTCCCTGCGCCTGGGACACACACTGGTCACAAATATGACCGCTGATGCCCGCAATAAGCACATTGGCCTGGCTCTTGTCCCGGCCACAAAAAGAACAGACTATTTCCTGCTTGTTTTTCAATTCCTGTATTTATCAAAAAGAGCCCGTTCCTCCGAACGGGCTCCGGTTTCTCCACTGTTTACTTCGGATTTTTAGTCTTGAACAGCACCTCGTCGATCATACCATAATCCTTGGCCTCCTGGGCTGTCATCCAGTAGTCCCTGTCGGAGTCCTTCCATACCTGCTCGTAATCCTTGCCGCTGTGTTGTGAAATGATTTCATACAATTCTTTCTTCAGCTTCTGGATCTCGCGCGCTGTGATTTCAATATCGGAAGCCTGACCCTCGGCACCGCCCATGGGCTGGTGGATCATCACACGGCTGTGGCGCAAAGCGCTGCGCTTTCCACGTGTTCCTGCACAGAGGAGTACTGCAGCCATGGAGGCGGCCATGCCGGTGCAAACAATGCCCACATCGGGCTGGATCCACTGCATGGTATCGTAGATACCCAGACCCGCATACACGGATCCACCGGGGCTATTGATGTAGATCGTGATATCGCGCTTGGCGTCGGAAGACTCCAGGAAAAGCAACTGGGCCTGGATGATGTTGGCCACGTAATCATTGATGGGCACTCCCAAGAAGATGATGCGATCCATCATCAGGCGGGAGAACACATCCATCTGGGCCACGTTCAACTGACGCTCCTCGATGATGGTTGGCGAGATGTAATCGGCGTGTACTGAACCGATGTACTGGTCCACACCAAGGCTGCTCAAGCCGCGGTGCTTGACGGCATATTTTGTGAATTCTTTACGAAAGTCCATAGGTTATTTCAGTGTGTGTTGGTTTGGTTTCAGTGATGATGGTGATGCCTGCTCATCAGATCGGTGAACTCGGTATGGGTAACCGACTTGACATCTTTTTTAACTATGCCGTTCATGTATTCAAACACCTTACGCCGGCTGAGGTTCTCGACCACCCGCTGCACCGACTCCTGGTTGGCGAGGTAGCGCTGTACCAGTTCCACAACTTTGTCTTCGGTCAGCATATGAGCCTGTCCGTAGCGCAGATACTGATCGATAATCATGTTCCGAGCGTAGGACTCGATCTCCTCCTTTGAAATCTCCATGTTCTGCTCGGCATAGATGGTGTTTTCAATCAACCTCCATTTCAGGTCGCGGGCGTACTGGTGGTACTCCTTATCGAGTTGCTCGTCCGTGATCTTTTCGTTGCTATGCTTCAACCAACGGCGAAGAAATTCATCAGGCAGGCTCAGCGCGGCTTCGTTCAGCAGTACGTCCTCGATTTCATGCTGAAGTGCATTCTCCGACTCATATCTGTAGCCTTGGGCGATCTCATCGTGGATGCGTTGACGGAAGCCGGCTTCATCGGTCACATTCCCCTCACCGTAAACCTGGTCGAAGAGACCCTGGTCGATGGCCGCTTTTTCCACCTTGTTGATCCGCTCGAGCGTGAAACGGAAATCAGCATCTGCCGATTCCAATCCTCCTGAACGTATACCCAACAGATAGCGCACCTCCTCGTCGGAACCAATGGAAGCCATCGGATTGAAGACGATTTGCGCACCTACGGAAGCCCCGACGAATCGTTGACGAACGTACTCGTCGCGGATCTTTGTTAGCATCATGAACGCACGGTTATTCAGACCTCCCTCTATCGGGTTGCCGTCCGATCCAAGCTGCTCAAAACTGCCATATACCGAGCAATCGCCGTCGGTGGTATCGGGGCTGGTGTAGTTGCCGTAACGGCGAGCCAACTTGTCCACCTCCTCATCTATGGCTGAATCCTCCACCTTTATATCGTAGGACAGAAAAGTGTGGGAAGGTGGTAAGTTCAATTGCACCTGGGGAGCCAGCGCCATGTCGAAAGCGAATTCAAAATCCTTCGGTGCCTCCCAGTCGTTGGAGAGCTCCGTCTCCGCCTTCGGTAAAGGATTGCCCAGCACCTTGAGGTTGTTGTCGGTGATGAACTTATCGACAGAATCTGAGACCAGGCGATTGAGTTCTTCGACCAGCACCGACTTGCCGTACATTTTCCGAACGAGCGACTCCGGGACATGACCGGGACGGAATCCCGGCATGTTCACTTTCTTCTTGTATTTCTTGATGGCCTCATCGACACGAGGCTTGTAATCGTCCGGGCTGAGTTGAACCCTGAGCACGGCGTTCAGGTTATCGATATTCTCTTGTGTAATGTTCATAGCATTAATTTCAAACTCATACTGTATTCGGCAAAAGACATGGATTCGTGAGAGAATCCTTGCCGCTGAATGCCGGCTCACCCGGCTTAGACTCCCGGCGATCCGTCTGCCTTTGAGTGCGCATGGAGGGACTCGAACCCCCACGCCTCTCGGCACCAGATCCTAAGTCTGGCGCGGCTACCAATTACGCCACATGCGCTTTTTTGTAGCAGACGAACCTTTGAAGCCAGCCGTTTGGAACATTCGAAGCTGCACTTCTTGGGAAGTGCGGCAAAAATAGCAATCTTTTCGGCACGCCTCAGCCACAGGTTAGGCATAGTTTGCCAATTTCGCATCAGTTCTAAACCTTATAGTCGACCCAAAACCGAATTATGCCATTCAAAAGCCTCTTCCCCAGTGACATGAAGACCTCGGACGTCCATGCCGCCATGTTGGGCGCCATCGCCCCGCGCCCGATTGCATTTGTCAGCACCGTGGACAAAGACGGACAAGTGAACCTGAGCCCTTACAGTTTTTTCAACGCCTTTGGAGCGAACCCTCCTACGTTAGTATTCAGTCCGGCTTTGCGCGGAAGGGATGGAAAAACAAAACACACTCTGGACAACATTCGTGAAGTGGGTGAGGCAGTGGTAAACATCGTATCGTACGACATGGTTCACCAGATGTCGTTAGCCAGTACGGAGTACCCCAAAGGAGTCAATGAATTCATCAAAGCCGGCTTTTCCATGGAAGATTCGGTGAAGGTCAGACCTCCGCGGGTACGCGAGTCACCTGCCCAGTTCGAATGCAAAGTCATACAGGTGATTTCAACCGGAACGCAAGGGGGCGCCGGCAACCTGGTGGTC
>JBJOER010000206.1:0-28515 GCA_046049215.1 Bacteroidota bacterium
GGTCGTTGACAATGTACTCCCGTCTGAATTTCCTGACCATGTAAAGCGGCAGTTCCAGCGAAGGATAGTATTTGTAGTCCTGGCCGAGGTAGAAGTGAAGACCGAGTCCAAGCATGCTGTCCATAGCCATTACGTTGCTCGAGAAAGGGGAGGTATAACACAACAGGCCGGGTGCCTTCTTTCCAGGGAAAGAGATTTCATATCGCCTCATTACACCCGACAATTCAGCCTCGAGGTCCTCCAGGTCATTGAAATCCTTACCGCATTCTGTAAGCACCTCGCGTATGTACTTGTCGCCCAGGTACTGACTCAAGTTGTAGGCGATCCTCTGGTTGGAAGGAGCGGTATCTCCCGGCGGCAGGATGCCAGCCAGCTGGGTGCACCAGAGTTCGAAGAACCGGCCGTATTCCTTCCTTAACTTTCCTGCTTCGTCCGCCGAAACGGGCACAGACAGGCCATTGATTCGGAGATCGAAACGGTCGAACCGGATCGGCGGTATGTCTTCGCTGATTTCGATGGGTTCCGGTGCATCCGGGGAGGTTTTTTTATCAGCACACCCTGCGATCACGACAAGGACCAGGACGACGAGTGAGTGACGGAATTTTAGTATCATTGCGTTGTAAAAATACGAACATGAACAGATTATCCATTCTGATTGTCCTCGTCATGAGTTATCAGTTGTCATCCGCACAGGAGCAGCGTTTCCATTTCGGTTTGAAAGTGATCCCAAGCATGGCCTGGATAAAGTCAGATACGAAGAGTGCCGAGAGGGATGGCCGTTCGATCGGATTCGGATACGGCGTACAAACCGAATTCAAAATTCAGGAGAATTATGCCATTTCTACCGGTGTGCAGGTGAATTACAGGGGCGGGTCGCTGAAACACACCATCCCGGCCAACGGTACGGTTCCTGAAGCCGTCACCACTGTCGATTACAATCTGCAGTATGTTGAAGTCCCCTTCACATTGAAGATGATGACCAACGAATTCAATAAGATCAGGTATTATGGTCAATTCGGATTCTCCCCGGGAATCGCTATCCGTGCCAAGTCGGATCCTGAAGCCATGCCGGACGATGATGATTTCATGGATTACACCAATATGATGAACCTGAATATGATCGTCGGGGCTGGCGTACACTACACGATCAGTGGTTCTACGGTATTGTTCGCCGGGCTCGAGTTCAACAATGGTTTTCTCAATGTTTTTGATAAGGAGACCGCAAATCTTCCGTGGTCGCCTGATGTGAAATTGAAGGGGGTGACCAATTACTTCGGACTAAGCACCGGAATCCTCTTCTGAAACGTGGATGAGGCCGGATTGAGTAAGTCTCAATGCCCTGCTAACTTATTTCCCGGATGGGTCGAAACTTAAGAATAGCACTGGCCCAGCTCAATTACCGAATTGGTGATTTCAGCGCCAATTCCGCTTCTATCCTTTCTGCTGTCGAAAATGCCCGCGAAAAGGGTGCCGATCTGCTTGTGTGTGCCGAGCTCGCCGTTTGCGGTTATCCACCGCTCGACCTGCTTGATTACCCTCATTTCGTCCGCCAGTGCACAGAAACCCTCGAGTCCATCGCCCGGCAATGCGCGGACATGGCCGTGATCATCGGTGCTCCGGTGAGTAATCCGGATCCCGAGGGGAAAAACCTGTTCAATGCGGCAGTCCTGTTGTCTGAGGGACGGATCGTCACCCACGTTTCGAAGACACTCCTTCCGACTTATGACGTCTTTGACGAATACCGTTGGTTCGAACCGAATCGTCGGTTCTCCTGTATCGATCTTAAAGGTTTTCGTATAGCCTTGACCGTTTGCGAGGACCTGTGGAATATGGAGGAGGATCCCTTGTATACTTTTTGGCCGATGAAGGAACTCGTTCTTCAGAAACCGGACCTGATGATCAATATCGCCGCTTCACCATTCGCTGTCGGCCATGCTGCGGAGCGTAAGCGGATCCTCGCCAAGAATGTAAAAGAGTACAACCTTCCCCTGTTTTATGTGAATCAGGTGGGCGGGCATGCTGACCTTGTTTTCGATGGAGGTTCATTGGTGTTTGACGGATCGGCGAACATCGTCCATGAAATGGCTTCATTCCGTGAGGACCTGGAGGTTTTTGATCTCGATGCCGCGACCGGGATCACCCGTTCAGGTGATCCTGGATCACCAGCCGGCGATGCGGTTTCCGTGTCTGTTTCTTCAGATGATTACTCTGTACCCAATGAAATGAAGTCCGCTCTGGTACTGGGAATACGGGATTATTTCAGAAAGATGGGCTTCAGCAAGGCCTTGCTTGGCCTTTCAGGTGGTATCGATTCCGCAGTCGTTCTCGCTCTTGCGGCGGAGGCGCTGGGACCAGACCATGTGCATGCCGTGCTGATGCCGTCACCCTATTCAAGTGAACATTCGGTAAGTGATTCCCTCGAACTCGTCTCGATCCTGGGATGCTCTCATGAGCTGATCCCCATCGGGGACTGCATGGGCTCTTTTGATCACGCTTTGAAGGCCGGATTTGCCGGAACAGTTCCCGGAGTGGCCGAGGAGAATATTCAGGCCCGTATCCGTGGTACCCTTCTTATGGCCATCAGCAACAAGCACGGGCATATCCTTCTGAATACGTCCAATAAAAGTGAGCTGGCTGTAGGTTACGGCACCCTGTATGGTGATATGTGCGGTGGACTCTCAGTGATCGGAGATTGCTACAAAACGGAAGTGTATTCGCTTGCGAATGCGATCAATTACAGATCATCCATCATTCCAGGGAGTATTATCTCCAAACCGCCGTCTGCCGAGCTAAGACCCGGTCAGTTCGACACCGATTCATTGCCACCCTACGAAATCCTGGACTCCATTCTCTATCATTATATCGAATGCAGGCAGTCTCCCGATGAGATCATTGAAAAGGGTTTCGACGGGCTGTTGGTTCAGCGTATTCTTCGAATGGTTAACGCCAACGAATGGAAACGTCATCAGTTCGCCCCCATACTTCGGGTTTCCGGAAAGGCATTCGGCAGGGGAAGGCGAATGCCCTTGGTCGCACGCTACGGTTCCTAGCGGTTTTAGTCTGCCCACTCTTAAGAAAACCGCCGGAGCATGATGCATCCGGCGTTTGATATCTATCGGTTTCTGTATTCTTCAGGCGAATCAACCGATCACCCAGGTTTCCCGACCTTTCAAAAGAGAGTCCAGGTCCGCAGCTTTCTTGCTTTTGGCTTGATCGATCTGTGCATTCAGTCCGTCTTCGTAACACCCACGCTCTTCGGAATAGAATACACCGAATGGTCGTGGGAAATGAGGTTTGCCGGCCTCGTGACGGTCGAAGAAACGGGCGAGAATACCGGCTTTCACCCGGTCGTGCTCGTCGTGGATCCATAAATCGTTCGTGCTGGCCTCTCCGCCTGCGACATCGACAATCACCGGCTTGAATCCGTCGAGTTTGATGCCCTTCTCCATGTTGTGTCCAAAAACAAGCGGTTTTCCATGTTCTACGAAAATGGTCTCTTCTTTCTTCGACGATTTTTCAGTGAATATTTCGAATGCGCCGTCGTTGAATACGTTGCAGTTCTGGTAGATCTCGAGGAAGGATGTCCCCTTGTGTGAATTCGAACGACGAAGCATCTCCTTCAGGTGTACGGGGTCGCGGTCCATTGAACGGGCGGCGAATGTTCCGTCAGCTCCCAGGGCAAGCGCGATAGGATTGAAGGGGTGATCGACAGAACCCATAGGAGTTGATTTGGTGATCTTTCCTTCTTCGGATGTCGGCGAGTACTGTCCTTTCGTGAGTCCGTAGATCTCGTTGTTGAACAGCAGTACGTTCACGTTGAAATTACGACGAAGCAGGTGGATGAAATGGTTCCCGCCGATCGAGAGGGCGTCTCCGTCGCCGGTCACCACCCACACACTGAGTTCAGGACGTACACTCTTCAATCCGGAAACAATAGCGGTAGCACGGCCGTGGATACTGTGCATGCCATAGGTTTCCATGTAGTAGGGGAAGCGGGATGAACATCCGATGCCCGAGATGAATACGATGTCCTCGCGGGGTATGCCCAGTTCGGGAATCACCGTTTGGACCTGTTTCAAAATGGAGTAGTCACCACACCCGGGACACCAACGTACTTCCTGGTCGGTAACGAGGTCTTTGCTGGTGTATTTTGGTGATTCTGTTTCTTGTGTGACGGCTGACATGTGACAGGGTCGTTATGGAGTGTGGAAATGTTAGTGTTTCTGGTATTACTTGCCGCTAAGCAGGGATTCAATCTTTTCAACGATTTCTGATGTGGAGAAAGGAAGACCTTTGACTTTGTTCAGTCCGATGGAAGGAATCATGAACTTGTCACGGATGATGGAATTCAATTGCCCCATGTTCATTTCCGGAATCAGTACCTGATCGAAGTTGTAGAGAATTTCTCCGAGATTTTTCGGGAAAGGATTCAAATGGCGAAGTTGTGCATGGCTGACATCGTATCCTTTGGCGCGAGCATCCTTTACTGCCGCTTTGATTGCGCCGTAAGTAGAGCCCCACCCCAATACCAGCAATTTGCCTTTGTCAGATCCGTTATCGATGGTTTGAAGAGGAATATACTCAGCGACTTTGGCCACTTTGGCTGCACGCAGGTGAACCATGAATTCGTGGTTTTCCGGATCGTAGCTGATGTTTCCGGTTTCATGCTGCTTTTCAAGTCCACCGATTCGGTGCTCCAGGCCCTTTGTTCCGGGAATCGCCCAGGGGCGTGAAAGCTTTTCGTCTCGCTTGTAAGGGAGGTATTTTTCGGCGTTGTTGCTCTCGGTGATGAAGTTTCCTTTGAAGTCTTTCAAGTCGGCCGACTGGGGGAAACGCCAGGGTTCGGATCCGTTGGCGATGTAGCCGTCGCTCAGGAATACAACCGGAGTCATGAATTCAACGGCGATGCGGCAGGCTTCATATGCGGCCTCGAAACAGTCCGCGGGGGATTTTGCGGCAATGACGGGAAGCGGGGCTTCACCGTTACGGCCGTACATCGCCTGGAAAAGATCGCTTTGCTCGGTCTTGGTGGGAAGACCTGTTGAAGGTCCGCCGCGCTGTACGTTGATGATGACCATGGGCAGCTCGAGCATGATGCCCAGCCCCATCGCTTCACCTTTCAGTGCAATGCCCGGGCCGGACGAAGTGGTCACCGCCAGCTTTCCACCGAAGGCGGCACCGATCACAGCGCAAATCGCAGCGATCTCATCTTCTGCCTGGTAGGTGGCAACACCAAAATTCTTGTGGCGTGAAAGCTCGTGAAGGATATCGGACGCCGGCGTGATGGGGTAGGAGCCCAGGAAAAGACCGAGGCCTGACTTCTGCGATGCAGCGATCAACCCGATGGCCGTGGCCTGGTTACCCATGATATTCCGGTAGGTTCCGGGAGGCATGGGAGCCGGAAGAACCTTGTAACGCACTCCAATGGTTTCGCTCGTGTCACCGAAATTGTAACCTGCCTTCAGTACCTTGAGGTTAGCCTCGAGGATCTCCGGCTTTTTGGAAAACTTCTCGCGGAGGAATTGCTCGGTATGCGACATGTCGCGGTTGTACATCCAGTAAAGAAAACCGAGGACGAACATATTCTTCGCCCTGTCGATTTCCTTCACGCCTAGCCCGCTTTCCGTCAAAGCGGCACGCGTCATCTTGGTCACATCCATGGTGATCACCCTGAAATTTTCAAGGGATCCGTCCTGGAGGGGATTCACGCCGTCGGGATAGTTTGCCAGCCGGAGGTTCTTCGGGTCGAAACCGTCGGTATTGGCGATGATGGTTCCGCCTTTGTGAATGTTTCGCAGGTTGGCTTTCAGCGCAGCTGCATTCATCACCACCAGTACGTCGCAGGAGTCGCCGGGGGTGAAAATGTTGACCGAACCGAAGTGCAATTGATATCCCGAAACACCGGGAATTGTTCCTTGCGGGGCACGGATTTCCGCCGGAAAGTCGGGGAACGTGCTCAGGTCGTTTCCGAGCAGTGCTGCGGTATTGGTGAACTGGGTGCCGGTTAACTGCATTCCGTCTCCGGAGTCTCCAGCGAATTTGATGATCACTCTTTCGAGGACCTGTTCTTGATCAGCCATGGCTAAAACAGTGTATTCTCTTTTTGAAGGTGCAAAAATAGCGGTTTTGACCGGGTTTAGGGCGGGTGATAGTGCTGTTTTTTTTGGTTGAAGTCCCGGTCGGATAAGATGAACAAACTCAAGTCCGTTTCGTTTGCGTCCGATCGTATTCCGGGAGGTCTTTTTATGGATTTGATCGAAAAAAAACCGGCCTTACGGGGCCGGTTTCTGGTCATTCAGGGTCAGGTTTTTAGGGTTCAGACGCCGGTCCCGCCAATGAAGGAGCTAAGCTCATACACGCTGGAATCGAACCGGAACAAGGGGAACAACCGGTGGTAGTTGCCGGGGTCAACGGTATAGAAATAGGCGTGTTTGGCAAGGGCGAGCATGCTGGACTCGAAGCTCAACCGGCTCAACAATACTTCTACCTGGTCGGTACGTATGCTACCGTGGGTTGCAATGGCCTGTCGTGCGATCTGAAGCCTGGTCTGGTCGAAAGGTGAGTGGTTCATCGCGGTAAAGAGGTGATGGAATGCTCCTTCATCCATACCGAACTGAACAGGTGTTCCGCAATGTCCTGATGGGTTGGGTTGATGCGAAACCACAGGTCCGGGAAAGAGTGGGAACACCTCGAAAACTTTGAGTTGTCCGTTCCGGTGAAGGATGGTTCTGATATCGGAATTTGCGGGCACGTGCAACGGGCCGTTATAGGCCAACACAAATCCGTCTCTTCTGCGGTGTCCGCTCTTCACCCATACCCGCACGTGGTGTGTACCGGGGGCGATGCGGTCGTAGTGAATAGCATCTGCGGGCTGACTGGTCGGTCCCTGGTTGACCTGAACCCGGATGATACGGTGGTCGATCTCCCGGATCTTGATTCGGGAGAAACGGGGGTCGGCATGGCTGCTCACATGGATCAGAATGCCGATGGCAATGGGAATGAAGAAGTTTTTCATGGCTTGTCCTCCTGTTTTTTTTGAGTACGGAAAGGGAAGAGCAAGCCTTGTGCCGGATTACGGGTCTAACGGTAAATCCCCCCGAAAAGGGGATTTAAGGCTCCGGGTGGAGGCTATTTTCTCCGTGCATTCAGGAGGTCGGAGATCTGACCGAAAAGGATCAAGGCGAAAGTAATGGTGACGATGGCGATGGAAACAGTGAACATTCGTGCTGCGATTTTTGCAAAGTTCAGCACGCCTTATGAAGAACATGTTAATTCCTCATGATGAATTTCAACAGGTTGACGGTTGATAAAATGAAGGTGGGAAGTGGACTATCCCTGTCCGTCTCTCATTTTTTCCTCCCCGGGGCTTTGCCCTTTGCCCCTTTCGCCGCTTTGGCTTTTTTTCTTTTCTCGCGCTCCCTGGCAAGGAAGAGCTCACGGGTGGCATTCAGGTATCGCCAGTAGTCATCGCCATAATGCACGAAGATCTCCTGTCCGGGATGGATGGTGCGGGTGGCGACGATGAATACGCGTTTCTCGCCTTTTCGGGTCTGGATCTCGTAGTGGGCGTTGTTGGTGAGTCCGCTGACCCGTCCAATACCCCTGGCGTCGTTGGCATAGCGTCCTTTGGCCCAAGGCGTGAAAAAGGCATCGATGCAACGGTTTTTGGTGATGAAAACGGCGTAGCCTTCGTGGCCTTCGTTCGAACGTTTCTCGCATTCCGACCAGGTAATGATTTCACCTTCGTATTCACAGATGACATCTCCCCGGCGGAAGGTCTGCTTTGAGAATAAACCGTTTCCGGACTTCGGTATCTGGCTTGTTTTGACGCTAACGGAATCCGACCAGTCCGTTCCTGGACTTTTTGCAAGAGGCTGTTTCTTCATGGGCGCGCAAAGATAGGCGCAAGAAACGACCTGAAATACTGCATCTGGGTGCAGTAGCCCCGTAACGGGTCATTTTACGACGGAAGCGGTACCCGGA
This sequence comes from Bacteroidota bacterium, assembly GCA_046049215.1. Lineage (GTDB taxonomy): Bacteria > Bacteroidota > Bacteroidia > AKYH767-A > OLB10 > JAJTFW01. Next base: position 7,984 of record JBJOER010000206.1, read on the forward strand.
GGATTTACGATTTGCTGTTCCTGGGTTTCATTTCCAGGTATTGTTGCCAGACAATGACCACGATGCCGCTGATGATGATGAGTGTAGAAACTGTTTCCATGCGATTCCCTTTGTTTCGTGAAAAGTTCCGTCAGTTTCGAGACCAGGCTGCTTTTCTTTTGGCCAATTGGACACCTTTGGAGGTCAACGCCGGCAGGGCGAGGATGGAAAGCAGGTTTCGGATTTCATTGGTCTCACGGCAAGGCGATTCGGGAAAGTTGCCTGTCGGCTTCGTGTATACTGTCCACAGGGGCTAATGTCAGACTGAGGCGGCCTTTTTCTTCTTTCAGTTTGCACCCTCTCGGATTTGCCTGAACAAATTGAAGAATGGCAGAAAACACAGGGCTCTGGAAATAGGTGGAATCCTGATTGGTGATGAATGTTGCCCGGAGGGATCTGTTTTTAAGTACGATCTTCTCAAAGCCGAGCCTTTTTGCTTTCCAGCGCAGTCGGATGGTGTCCAGCAGTTCGTTGACTTGATCTGGAACGGGTCCGAAACGGTCTTGTAGGTGCTCGGCAAAGCGGGTTAGTCCCTCTTCACTGGCGATGTCGTCAAGTTCCTTGTATAGGGAAAGTCGTTCGGCCACGTTGCTGACATACCGATCGGGAATGCGCATTTCAAGGTCAGTGTCGATTTGACAATCGCGAACGACATCGCCGCTGTCGTTTTCGTCCGGGAATACGTCCCTGAAATCGCTTTCTTTCAATTCCTGAATGGCCTCGTCCAGGATCTTATGGTACATTTCGAAACCGACTTCCGAAATGAATCCGCTTTGCTCCCCTCCAAGAAGATTTCCCGCGCCACGAATATCCAAATCACGCATTGCGACTTGGAATCCACTTCCGAGCTCGGTGTGTTCTTCAATCGCCTTCAGCCGTTGTCTTGCCTCCGGGGTCAGTACCGTCAGTGGGGGAGAAAGTAAATAGCAAAAGGCCTTCCGGTTTGAACGTCCTACACGACCCCGCATCTGATGCAGGTCGCTGAGTCCGAAGTAATGGGCGTTGTTGATGATGATGGTGTTCGCGTTGCTGATGTCGAGTCCGGATTCGATGATGGTGGTGGCGACCAGGACATCGATTTCGCCCTCGATGAAGCGAACAAGTATGCCCTCCAGTTTATCTCCGTCCATCTGCCCGTGCCCGACGCCTACCGTTACGTTTGGACATAGCTTGCTGATCAAGCCGGCGATTTCGTGGATGTCCTGGACCCGGTTGTGAATGAAAAACACCTGCCCTCCCCGTGAAGTTTCGTAGTCGATAGCATCTTTGATCAGACGGTCGTTGAATACGTGAAGTTCGGTGGTGACCGGATACCGGTTTGGGGGCGGGGTGTTGATGATGCTGAGGTCCCGGGCACCCATCAGCGAGAACTGAAGCGTTCGGGGGATGGGTGTTGCTGTTAGCGTCAGGGTGTCGACATTGACCCTTATCGTTTTGAGTTTCTCTTTGGAAGCGACACCGAATTTCTGTTCTTCATCGATGATCATCAACCCGAGGTCCTTGAACTTGATGTCTTTGCTGAGCAAGCGGTGAGTGCCGATGATGATGTCGATCTTTCCTGACTCAAGCTTTCGGAGGGTGTCCTGCTGTTCTGCCGTGCTTTTGAAGCGGTTGATGTAATCTATGTTGCACGGAAACTCCTTGAGACGTTCGCTGAAGGTCCTGAAATGCTGAAGCGCCAGGATGGTGGTCGGTACCAGTACCGCCACCTGTTTCCCGTCGGTGACAGCCTTGAATGCCGCCCGTACAGCGATCTCTGTTTTTCCAAAACCCACATCACCGCAGATCAGGCGGTCCATGGGATAGTCTTTCTCCATGTCGCGTTTCACATCCCGGGTCGATTTCAACTGGTCGGGGGTGTCTTCGTACATGAACGAGGCTTCGAGTTCGTTCTGAAGGTAAGTGTCCCTGCTGAATGCGAATCCTTTCTGCGCACGGCGCTTCGCATAAAGGCTGATGAGGTCCTTGGCAATATCCTTGACCCTTTTCTTGGTTTTCTGCTTCAGATTCGACCAGGCACTGCTGCCGAGTTTGTTCAGGCTGGGTGTAGTTCCGTCCTTGCCGGTGAAACGGGCGATGCGGTGCAGGGAATGGATGCTGATATACAGGATGTCGTTGTCCTTGTAGACAAGCCGGATGGCCTCCTGTTTGCGTCCATTCACATCCAGCGTCTCCAGGCCGGCGAATTTGCCGACACCATGGTCGATATGGGTGATGAAGTCACCGGGTTTCAGGCTGTAGAGCTCCTTCAGAGTGATGGATTCGCTCTTGCTGTAGTTCTTTTTGAGGCGGAAACGGTGATACCGGTCGAAAATCTGATGATCGGTGTAGCAGGCGAGCTTCAAGCTGTCGTCGATGAAGCCTGCATGCAGTGCAGTGTTCAGGGTCTGGAATTTCAGCTCCTTGCCGGCGTATTGGGCAGGCCTTGGCATGTCCTCTAAAATGGAGTACAGCCTTTCTGATTGTTTGGCCGAATCAGAGAAAAGCAGATTGGTGTAGTGTTTTTCCTGGTTGCCGTATAGGTCGGTGATCAGTAGTTCGAAGTTCTTGTTGAAGTGTGGCTGTGGTCGTGTCTTGAACCCGATCGTGCAATGAGGGTCGAACAAAGGTTTCGTACCGAATTCGACCAATCGGTGTCGCTCTAGTTGTTCCTTCCAGGTTTCTGCCGAATCGAACAACTCCTGCGTTTTTCGGACGAGTTGTTCTTCCGCTATGTGAATCTCGTCCCCGTACCGTTCCTGCATTCCTTTCAAAGCGCTCTTGATGGCATCCAGCGTGTAGGTCAGGTCTTTGGCATAGACCACGGTCTCCTGAGGAATGAAATCGAAAAGGCTTTCGTGGTTCTCCTGTATCGTTCCGCTCCTGATGTCAGGTATGATGGTCACGAATGCTCTGTTTTCCTCACTCAGCTGACTCCCCGGGTCGAATGTTCGGATGGATGCAACCGTATCGGTCGATAATTCGATCCGAAAAGGAAGGTCGTTGGCATAGGAGTACAAGTCGATGATTCCTCCTCGAATGGCGAATTGTCCCGGCTCATAAACAAAGTCACAGCGTTCAAAGGCGTTTTCCTGAAGAAATTCCATGAGAAAATCCAAATCGAGGCGCTCGCCTGCACGCACCTCTATCGTGTTTCTTTCAAGCGATCGGCGTGTGATGACACGTTCGTGTACCGCTTCGGGGTAAGTGATGACAAGGAATCGTCCGGTTTGTTTGCTGATTCTGGAAAGCACTTCGGTACGTTGTAGAACCTGATTCTTGTCCGGTTGCTCCAGGTGGTATGGCTTTCGGTAGGAGCCCGGGTAGAGCAGTGCTTTTTCGAGCCCCAGCAGATTCTCCAAGTCGTTCTGGAAGTAAGCCGCCTCCTCACGGTCACCCAAAACCACCAACGCACAGTGTGGGTGTCGTTTGTAAAAAGCGGATAGAAACACCGCGGTCGCTGAGCCGGAAAGGCCGCTGAGGAAAGTGCGTTGTGCAGCGCCGGGCTTTAGCGCAGCAAGCAAAGCATCCGCTTCTGCCTGCTTCTGGTATATGTCAAGAATCCCGTTGTTATCCACTCAGCGCTTTGAAGTGGCGCAAAAGTAGGGAACTCACCTTCTGTTTCCGATCAATGGTATGCCGGGCAGTTTGATTTCCGTTTTTTTCCTCTGAGTCTGGCCGGACCATTCGGTCCCCGTCCTCCTCCGCCCGACTCACCCCAGCCTGGGGTATAAAGTAAGGTTGCTCCCAGGAACATGTAGGTGTCGTTGTTGTTTTCGTTGCCGCGGTTGAATCCTGTGCGTGGGTATCCGTTAGCGAGGTTGGACGCCATGGCGACTGCCAGTGCTCCGTTGGGCGTGGCTGCCAGGAGTGCGGAATCGGCATAGTCGGTACTGACATCGTCGAAATAGTCGAAGAAAGTGAAATGATTGACGAGCTCTACCCGCGCGGCGAATGATCGGCTGATTTTGAATTCGACACCAAGTCCCAGCGGCATCGCGAGGCGGTTGAGTTCGTAAGGCTCAGGGTTATTGCTATTCTCGATGTATTGGCCCTCAGTTCCAAGCGGTTGAAGCTCGATCCGCTGGCCGTTGACCAGAGCGTATGGATTGTAGGAGAAATAAGTCAAACCTCCGATGATATAGGGGGTCACTCTCCTCGTTTCTCGTCCCCGGTAACCCAATAACCTGTAGTTGACATGCAGGGAGAATTGGTCGATGTCTGTCCGGAAATGAAGGTCACGTCGCCGCTGAAAATCCTGAACGGCCACAGAGTCAGCACTCGTCACTTCCCCCGATGCATAGGAGAGGCTGAAATGAAAACGAGGGGTCGCTCTGTACAACAGACCCGCAGTCCAGTAATTATCGATTGTACTGGGGTGTGCGATGAGCCGGTCGTTCATATCGCCATTGTACCAGGTGAATCCTCCGCCGGCGAAAATCCCAAGCCGCCTTTGTGCATGCAGGGAATGGTTCTGGATGAGTAAGAGCAGGAAAAGCAGGGCAGATATACGCTTTAGTTTATGCGGTTTCATGTTGGTGCTGGTTGATGAAAAGGACTCGGCCGGTCATTTCTAGTGGCACCGGAAGATTCATCCAATTCAGTAAAGTCGGGGCCACATCGGCAAGTCGTCCACTCTTGATTTTTTTATCAGTTGCTTCGCTGATGAAAACACAAGGTACAGGGTGGGTAGTATGTGCCGTATTTGGAGATCCATCGGGGTTGATCATCATATCGGCGTTTCCGTGATCCGCAATCACCAGTATTCCGTATCCGGCTCTGCAGCCCGCTTCTATGACTTGCTCTAGGCAGCTGTCCACGGTTTCTATGGCTTTGACTGCTGCCTGGAAATTTCCGGTGTGACCCACCATGTCTGCATTCGCGAAATTCAAACAGATGAAATCCGGAGCGTGTTGTTCAATCGAATTGATTACCGAGTCTTTGACTTCAAATGCGCTCATTTCCGGCTGGAGGTCGTAGGTCGCGACTTTGGGTGAAGGGATCATGGAGCGACTTTCACCCTGAAATGGCCTTTCCCTGCCACCACTGAAGAAATAGGTGACATGTGGGTATTTTTCAGTCTCTGCAATACGAAGCTGGGTTTTGCCATTCTGTTCAAGGACTTCACCGATGGTCATGGCCAGATTGTCTTTTTCAAAAACAACCCTCACATTTCTGTAAGTGTCGTCGTACCTTGTAAGGGTGACGTAGTGGAGAGGAAAGTGTTTCATTCCCTGCTCCGGCTTCTCTCGTTCAACCAGCACCTCTGTGATTTCCCTGCATCTGTCAGTTCGGAAGTTGAAGCAGATGACAACATCTCCCTCACCGATCCCAGGCAACGGTTTTCCGTTTTCTTCGGCAATGATCACCGGCTGAAGGAATTCGTCAGTTGTGCCTTTTGCATACGAATTTCGAACGGTCTCCCTCCAGTCACCGGTCAGGTCACCAATGCGGTGAACCAAGGCGTCGTAGGCTATTTTGATTCTATCCCAGCGTTTGTCGCGATCCATTGCAAAGTATCGTCCCACGATCGTGGCAAGCTTTCCTCCGGTTTCAGATAAGACTTTGTCCAGCCGTTCGAGGTAGGAGATGCCGCTCATTGGGTCAGTATCACGTCCATCAGTGAAGGCATGAACCTGGATGTTTCGTAGGCCTTCGTCATGAGCGAAGCGAAGAATTTCTTCCAGGTGGTCGATGTGTGAATGTACACCGCCGTCAGATACAAGTCCGATGAGGTGCAAAGGCTTCTGCTGATCCCGGGCCGTTCGTAACGCTTCAATCAGTACCGGTTCATGGCGGAAAGCGCCTATCCGGATGGATTTGTTGATTCGCGCCAGGTCTTGCCAAACAATTCGTCCCGCGCCGAGGTTGATGTGTCCGACTTCTGAATTCCCCATCTGGCCCTCCGGAAGTCCAACATCTTCTCCGGAGGTCGCCAATGTGGCATTGGGATATTCACGGAGAATGCGATTCATGCAGGGTGTGTTTGCGTTGGCAATGGCGTTCCGGTAATCCGGGGGGCCAATGCCCCACCCGTCAAGGATGACCAGCATGGATTTTCGTGTATTCGGATTCACTGTCACAAGGAGGTGGAAAAGTGGTACAAAGTTACGGGTTTTTAAAGGCCCATGACTTGCGTTTCCAGGCAGAATAGTGGCCGGTGGCTCGTTAAAATAGGACCCGGGAAGTCATTTTGAAGGGCCGGTAAGTGGGGCATTTTAACCCCTCTTCAGTGGTAATCTGATTTCGAACTGGGCACCGGTTGGTGCTCCGGATTTCACGGCGATTTTTCCACCATGAAGGGAAACGATATGTTGTGCGATATACAAGCCCAGGCCGGTGCCTTTTGTCTTCCTCGTGTCCTCGTTTCCGATGCGGTAGAATTTTTTGAAAATCTGGCTTCTTTCGCGCTCAGGGATCCCTGGACCCTGGTCTTCAACCACCACTACCGCTTCGCCTTGACCGGTCGTAAGTGTGATGCTGATAACAGTGCCTTCAGGTGCGTATTTCTCCGCATTTTCAATGAGGTTGTTGAACAGGGAGCTAAGAGCAAGTCGGTCGCCTGAAACAACAATGTCCTTTACGAGCTGTGTATTGAAATTGTGATATCGGTTTTGTCTTTTTTGGTGGTGATCGATAAGGTCTCGGAGAAAATCACTCAGCTGTATTTCTTCGGGTATGATTTCGTAGCCCTGGTTCTCCAGCCTGGCGGCAAGCAAGACATTTTCAACCAATTCGTGAATGCGGTCGGTTTCAATCAACGAACGGTGAAGGATTTCTTCCGTTTGTCCGGTATTCAGATTTCCCCCTCTTTTCTGAAGGGTTTGCAGGTTGAGTTTGATGGCGGCAAGCGGTGATTTGAATTCGTGCGTGATGGAGAGCAGGAAGTTTTTTTGCTGTCGGGCGAGTGCGAATTCAGTGTAAAACGCTCTCCTGATCTTGTACATGCCGAAAACCAGCAGTAAGAGAAAGACGAAGCCTTCTCCATAAACCATGCGGATCTTTTGCTGGAGTTCCTGGTTCATGGCGATTTTTTCCGAGGCCAAGCTCCCCGATTGATGGTTCACCAGTTCTGTGATTGCAATCCGGTTTTCCAGAATTTGGTGGTTGAGGTCGATGATCAGATAGGCCCACCATGAAAATTGGAGGATGACATACACCACGAGAATGTAAAACAAAAGAAGGGGCCTCGACATAACCAAGGGTTGAATCTTCAAAAATAAAGCATCCCGGCTGCATGCGGCGGGTTCCCAACATCGATTTCAGCTTGATTCTGTCTGATGATAAAATAGCTCTCCTGTATTTTCAAGTTGAGCGGGTACCGGCTTATTCCATGAACTCAATTACTGTATCCTGGCCACTGGTCTGATGCAGGGGGATCCAATTGCCCTGAGCATCTTGTACTTCAAGGATATACAGCTGTACGCCGGTATCCCACTCTCCGTAAGGAGTCCAGGTCAGTCGCGTTTTGTAATCCTGCCAGTTGCCCTGCAATAAGATACTTGTACCTCGGTTACTCTCTTTTCCGGACAGTAAACAGTCGTTGACCACCAGGATACGGTAGGAGTATGACATCTCCGTTGGATCGGTATCCTGGTCGAGGTAGCTCGTGTTGGTCGCCGGTACGGTGGCCAGATGCATATAATGAACTCCATCCGTGGCGCGCATGATGTGGTACTCGAGTACACGCTCAGGTTGTAAGGCCGGTGGGAGCCACTCCGTGAGCACATGCCTGTTGTCCACCACTGTCGTCCTCACCAGTTCGGATTGTTGCATTTCCATCGGGTTGACGGGAATGGCCACACTGGTGTCGCTCCAGGCATTGAAGGGTTTTCCACACAGGTCGATGGCTTCCACACGGTATTCAACAGGGTAAGGGCAAATTAGCGTCGTATCGGTGAAGGTGAGTTGGGTGGAAGGTAAGGTTGCGAGAAGGAGGGGTGCAGCGGAGTTGTTTTCGGTACGGTATAGCCGATAGAAATCGAATGTACATCCTTGGTAGGGAGTCCAGCTTACTCCAACCTGCAGGCTGTTGACCTGGGTGCTGATGTTGATGGTGGTGTGCGGAGAGAGGTTTTCCAAGGCCATGGCGTTGCCGCAGATATCCACCGTCTGTACTTTGTATGAGTGGCTTTCCCAGCGTGTATTGTTGACGGTATCCCTGTACGTTCGAGTGATGGCTCCGGAGTTTTGAACACCGATGGAATCGATATAGACCAGGTTCCAGGCCTGTGTCCCGGTATTGTACCGGTGGATCCTGTACTGGCTTACCTCAGGGTCGCTGCTGCTGAACCAGGTGAGTTCAACGATATGGTCGCCTGAAACGCTGGCAGAGGCGATGGGATCTGCTGGCGGAGGCAGGGTGTCGTAAACCAGCAAGTAGGCCGGTTGGGTAGTTGTGTCGCTGCATCCGTTGTTGTTCACCACAATCAAGCTGACATCGAAGTTTCCTGACATGGTCGATGAAATAGCCGGATTCTCCTGGGTGCTGGTGCCGAATCCGAAATCCCAGGCATAGCTGGCCTGTTCGATTCCTGTGCTGGTGTTGATAAGCCTGATGGTGGAGCCGAAACAGGAATTGCGTTCGTTCGTCATGAAATCCGCCTCCGGTGTGATAAGTCCTTCGATTGGACGCGTGAACCCGAAAGTATCCCTGCAGCCCATTTGATTTGTCGCTACCAGCCAGGGATGGAAGGTTCCTGGAGACTGATAAAAATGGTTGGGATTCGTCGTTGTATCGGTCTGCCCGTCTCCGAAATGCCATTCAAAGCTGACGGCGCCTTGAGACAGGTTGTTCAGTTGCAGCGGTTCATAACTGCACAATGTGCTGTCTGCGGCTGCTGCGGCTGCCTCGGGTTTAGGGTGGATAACTAACGGTGTCGGATAGGTGAATGCTGAACTGCAGCCGGTGGAGTCCCAGGTGATCAGTGTCACGGTGTATGTTCCCGGCATGTCGTAAACGTGCGAAGGGTGCTCAGTGGACTGCAATGGTCCGTCACCAAGGTCCCAGCTCCAGGTCGCGGCATTGAATGACGAATCCGTGAATTGGATCGGTGCGCCCTGGCAACCGTTAGTAGTGGATATTCCGAAATTGGTCACAGTACCCGGAATGGTGATATAATCCTGCTTGACGATGGAGTCCTTACAGCCGAAACTGTTGATGGCCACCAGGGTCACAGTATAGGTTCCGGGAATGTAATAGATGTTTTGTGGATTGACACCGTTCGACATGGCTCCATCACCGAAATACCATCGGAAAGTGTCCGCGTCTGAAGTGGTGTTGACAAAGGAGATCTGGGTCGGTGAACAACCGGCGAGGGTCGGAGAGTAGAAGTCGGCCTGCGGGGAGTTCACCGAAATCATATCGTAATACACAATGGTGTCGATACATCCCCCCGGGAATGCTGCGATGAGTGTGACCGTATAAATGCCGTTACCCTGGTAGGTATGTTGAGGGTTTTTAACAGCGGAAGTATTCCCGTCGCCGAACAGCCAGGTCCACGATATCGCGCCGTTGGATGCATCGGAGAACTGAACCGTGAGCGGACTACAACCTTGGGAGCGGTCGGCATTCGCCGTGGCAGCAAAGTGTGGGAACGGTGCCTGAGCCGATTGGTCAGTGCATCCATACCTGTCCGTCACCGTTAGTATAATGGAGTCATTTACTGCACTGGTGTAGGTGTGGACGGGATTGCTGCTGTTTGAAGTTTGTCCGTCCCCAAGATCCCAACTCCAGGATACGGCAGAGGTGGATTGGTCTGTGAATTGCAGTGTCACCGGAAGGCATGTGCCACTGGTCGTATAGCTGAACCGGCTTTCAGGTTGTGTTATACGTATAGCCCCCGGCCACGAATGTGATTTCACACAGGAGTTTTTGTAAAGTGTCTGGGTGAGGGTGTAAAGTCCCGGTTGGCTGTATGCATGCACAGGATTCAGGGATTGTGCTGAATTCCCATCTCCGAAATCCCATCGGATGCTGTCGGCATTCAAAGCGGTACTGGTCAGGTTGACAGGACTGTTGACGCAGGCATGTGCAGGTCCTGTATATCCGGGAATCGGGTCGTTGACTGTCACAGGATCGAATAGAAAGGTGTCAATGCATCCGTCCGTATCTGTGGTGATCACCCGCACGCTGTATTGACCGCCCGACGGATAGGTATACGAGGGTTGAAGAGCTGTCGACCCGAGTCCGTTGCCAAAATCCCAGCTTGCCGAGGTGAAGGCCAGTGGAGTATTCAGGGTGAATAGAATGGGATCACCAAGGCAGATGTCGGCGTCGGAGATTTGAATGGGGTTGGTATGACCCACCACGATCGTTGTGGTGATGGTGCCATAGCAGCCGGCTCCTACCATGACACTCAGGCTGACCTGATAGGTTCCTGCCTGCTGATAGGTGTGAACGGGTGCGGCCTGGGTAGAGGTCTGTCCATCACCGAAGTCCCATAGGTAAGCATTGACGTTCGGCGTGTTGTTGCTGAAGGAAACCGTGTAAGGCTTGCAAGGGCTGGAGAAATTGAGGTCGATGGGTTTCGGATCATATTCGATGACCTGAACGACTGTCAGGGGATTGAATACGGTGTTGCAACCACCGGGCATAGTGGTTTGGAGTGTGACTGTATAGAATCCAGGCCCCGGATACATAACTGCGGGATTCTGGGATGTAGAGGTCGTTCCGTCGCCCAGATCCCAGATCCAGGATGTACTGCCATTGGTGGGATCGACAAAAACCATGGGCATGTTCTGGCACAGCATGGTTGTATCTCCATAGGTGTTATTGCCCGCAGGCACCACTACGTTCACAAAACCGCTTCGGATCACCGTGTCTTTGCAACCGAAAGCATGGGTCACGATCAACCGGACAGTATAGCTGCCGGTCGAAGAATACGTATGGCTGGGAGTGGGTCCGCTACCGGTTGTTCCATCTCCGAAATCCCATTCGTAATTCACCAATTGACCGGCTGCGGCAGTATGCTGGAAATTCACTGTCATCCCCGGACATCCTGTGAGCGGATTCCCGGTAAAGGTGGCTCTTGGTGAAATTACGCGGATATGTTGAGGCTTGGTTACCGAGGCTGAACATCCGTTTGATGTGGTTGCCGTCAGAGTAACCGGATAGCTGCCACCTTGCGGGTAAGTCGTTGACGGGTCAGTCCCGGTTCCGGTCTGACCGTTTCCGAATTCCCAGTCGAATAAAACAGCACCCTGACAGCCTTGATGGAAAGTGGTTGTAAACGGAGCGCATCCTGTGTCCTGATCAACAGAAAAATCGACCACAGGAATCGGATCAGCTTTGATCAGGTTATTCAGTGTGATACTTCCGTTGCATCCTGATTGCGTGGTGACGGTTAGGGTAATTGAAAATGATCCCGATTGGTTATAGCTGTGTAAAGGTTGGCCGGTGTTGGAGCTGTTTCCGTCGCCGAAATCCCAAGTCCAGGAGGTAGCACCGGGCACCGTACTGGTAAACTGGACGTTCAAAGGTATGCATCCGCTACTGTCATCGATGGTGAATGAAGGGACAAGGGTCGGACCGATCGATACCAAGCTTTGGAAATGAGTCGTGTCCACACAACCGAAACCGTTTTCCACAATCAGGTTGACCTGGAATTGCCCCGTCGAGCCGTATTGATGCGTCGGGGATGGCAGGTTCGAACTGTCTCCGTCACCAAAATCCCATAGCCATTCCGTTATAGCTGTTCCTTGACCGTTGAACTGGAAAACAGTGTTGGAATCACAAGTGCTCGTTTGACTGGCCGTGATGCTTGCCTGCGGTGCGGGATGGACAGTGATGCAATTGCTCTGGGTTTTTATCTGCCGGCATCCCGATGCGTTGACTGCTATCAATTTCACACAGAAGGTGCCTGGCGAAGAATAAGAGTGTTGAGGGTTTGCACTGGTGGAGGATTGTCCGTCGCCGAAATCCCAGATGTAACTTGTCGCACCAGAAGATCCATTCGTAAAGGTGAATATGCGATCGTCTTCGCAGCCGAAGAGCGAATCGGTGATGAAATCCGCAACCGGGTTCGGATGTACCGTGATGGTATCAATTGCAGTTGACACAATTCCACCGGGAAATGTGGCCGTCAATGTGATGATGTAGGTTCCCGGAGCACTGTAGTTGGCGGAGGGATTCGCAGCCGTAGGAGTGTTCCCGTTTCCAAGATTCCATTGAAAGGCTATTGCTCCAATGGTGTGATTTGTAAGGTTGACTTGCAGCGGCGCACAACCGCTGTTCGTATCCGGGTTGAATGATGCGATCTGGCCGCTGGCCTTATTTGCAGCAAAGCAGAAAAGCAGATGGATGATCATCATCCATCTGCTTTTTCCAAGCGGAAGCTTCTGCATGTGGTTTGGCTGGTTGGTTCGGGGTCGGGAGTGCTTTTATTTCGCTCCTTCGACTTCCAGCGCGTAGTTTTCGAAATTGGTTGACTGGTTGATCACTGCATTGACCGAGCTGTACAGCTGCAATCCGTCGCGGGTGATCTTTTTCACACGGTAATAGGCGAATCCGGCAGGTGGGTTCTTATCGATCCATGAGTAATAGAGTTCGAGTTCGGAGCCTACACCTTCTTTAATGCCCACCGATTCAAATGCTGCACCGTCTGAGGAACGCTCAACGATATAAAGGCAGTCTGCTGTTTCATTTTTAGATGTCCAGCTGACGAATACTTTACCGCTGTTGTAAGCCGTATTGTAATTGTAGATGTTCATTTTCGGCATGTTGTCGGCGCCGGGAATGTTCTGTGTGCGAACGGGAGCCTCCTGTGCGGATGCGGTTTGGACGATTAGCAATGCGAACACTGCCAAAGCGGAGCGAATCAATGAGTGATTGTTTTTCATGATGTGTTATCTATGGATGTTTGTGTCCGTGTTTAGCGCTTTCTACGCAGGCAATGATCCAGGGTTACATTCTTTTGATAGTTTCCTGAATTGTCGCCGGTTTTCCTGCATTTGACTTTCCGTCTTCGGCTTTTGTACGATCGGGAAATCCCAGGGTTATCGGTCCAGCTTTGAAAAGTTGACGAATCGAACCTTTTTCTTACACATGCGTACTAAGCCCCAAAAACCATCATTCACCTTTAAAGCAATACCGCACATGGACACATTGAACAAGACCATCAAGAAACTCAGCGATGATGAGTATCAGCAACTCGTTGCCGAGGTTTCCGGCAACCGGAAGAATAAGCCTTTCATTGTTCTGGAAACCACGCGTCACAGGGATGTGGACGATTCCGAAATGATGGACATCCTTCAAGTCAACCCCAATGCATACTATACACTCAAATCAAGACTGAATTCCAAGATCGCCGGCATTCTCAGTAAAAAGGTGGAGAATCCGATCCAGGGTCTGTTGAATGAGGTGAGCAGGGTACCGGCTCATCTGTTTGGTGGTAACCGTGATTTCTCCATACGTGCCTTGCGTGAACTTGAAAAGCAACTGGTCGAATATGATTTGAATTCCGAACTGATTCTTGTCTATAAGACCCTTGCACAACTTAATCTGCATACGGAGGATTATGAATTCTACAATAAGAAATACCAAAGACATGTAGCCTATTCCTTGGCGGTTACGAAGGCCGAGGCGATTTTTTTCAATTATCTCAAAGACCTTGGCGCATATCAGCTTACCGGTGAAAATGAGGCTTGGTTGCGCCTTACGGTCATGGAGCAGGAACTCGAGAACATTTCGGAGTTGTATGATTCCCACCGCTTATATGTCATCCGTAACATCGTCGGACTTTATTCGATGTTTAATGCTTCCGGTGCCGGCGACGGACTACTGGCCAAGGCTGTCGAGGTAGACAATGTGCTGATGCGGATGAATGCGATCTTCGAGAAATATCCATTGGATACTTTTTATCAAAACCTGAAGTGTGCAGCTGACATCCTGCACTTTGAGTACCATGTGCGTACGGGTCAGCTTGCACGTGCAGAGCAATCCATGCAACGAATTCATCACATGTTACCTGTGCTATTGGATAAACATATCCTGAATTTCTTCGTGGTGCAATTCCTTCGTGGCAAGATGATGAAGTATCGCCAAGACGGTGTGCTGAACGACCTGGCCTGGGGCGTCGAAATGTATTCAACCCAGCTTGATCCCGATTCATGCGAGTCTGCGCATGTGGTAGCCGTTGCCCGTTACCTGGCTTTGGTTCGCTTCTATCGGGGTGATTATTCCGGTGCCGCACGAAAGATCAATGAGCTAAGGAATAAACTCCCTTTGAAGCAGTTCCTCTTTGCCGATCTGGATTCAAAGACATTCCAGGCATTGCAGTATTGCATACTCGGCGACGATGGATTGTGTCAACAGGTGTTGTCAAGTATCAAAAGACAGATCAAAGACCGTGAAGAGGAATTCGCATCGATTCGTCCGGCAATGAAGCTGATTAAAACGGCTTTGAAGCCCGCTGATTACCGAAAGAAGGTCAAGCGTATCGCAGAAATGTGGAACGACTACCAATTCGAATATAACGCGGCTTTCGACGTTCTGGGCCAGCTGCGTGTTGACGAAGCGGTCATCCGGAAGATGAGCAATCCAATTAAATCGGATATGTAATTCTGAAAGGCAATAAAGAGACGAGGGAGAGCCGGGACTTTGTGCCCGGCTTTTCAATTCAATTCAATGGCGTCCAGATACTTTTCGCTCAAAGGCTTGTTCACGTACTTGAAAACGTGGGGATTGGTGGAGGCCTTGTCGATATCCTCTGGGGAGATTGAAGACGAGAGCACCACTATTCTGGCAGTATCCTTCAGTGAAGGGTCAAGGCTTTCAAAATCCTTCAGGAATTCAAATCCGTCACGGCCGGGCATGTTGAGGTCAAGAAAAATGATGCGGGGGAAATCGTCAGGTGCTGTAAGACTTCTCAGGTAGGCTATGGCTTCGTCGGTCGAGGTTTTAACGATGACTTCTTCCGAGAAATGACTTGAACTGATCATCCGTTCGTTGATGAAATTGTCAATCTCATTGTCATCGATGAGCAGGACTTTTCGGAAACGGTTGGGTTTCATCAGAGGGGTGTCCTCAAAAAAATTGTTTGGTGGTGATGGGCGGAATCGAACCGTCGACACAAGGATTTTCAGTCCTTTGCTCTACCAACTGAGCTACATCACCGTACTAACAGGGCGCAAAAGTAACCAATTTTCACGAATTGCAAGAATTCCGGTAAACACCTGTAAAATTTCTTGGGTCGAATATTAAAGTATGTTCAAATCAATCAACGTATTATTGCTCTATGGAATTGGTGATTGACATCGGGAATACAGCCGTCAAAATCGGTGTTTTTCATGCAAAAACACCGGTTGAGACCTGTACATTCAGTCCGGATGATGAAATAGGAATGCTGAACCGGATAGAGAGGTTCACAATTCAAAGAACCATCTGCTCATCCGTTGCCGAGGTTCCTGAGTGTATTGGTAAGCTCCTTTCCGGACTGCCATCCGTTTTTTGGATGGGTCCTCATCTTCCGGTACCGGTAACCAACGCTTATGCAAGTCCTTCTACCTTGGGCCATGACCGCTTGGCCAACGCTTGCGGTGCGTACTCACTCTATCCCGGAGATCCTGTTCTTGTAGTCGACTTGGGGACCTGTCTTAAGTTCGATTATGTCGACCGAGCAGGTGTTTACCGGGGGGGGAGTATCGCCCCCGGATTAAGAATGCGATACCGGGCGCTGCAAACTTTCACTGCGCGCCTACCCTTGCTTGATCCGAGGGAGGAAGTGGCTTTGATCGGTAATACGACGGAAGGGTCAATTGTATCCGGGGTTCAAAATGGGATGATTTGTGAAATGGAGGGGTTGATTGGTGAATACAGGTCCCTGGTACATGACCTCAAGGTGCTTGTTACCGGTGGTGATGCGGGGTTTTTCATAAAAAGATTCAAAAGCAGCATCTTTGCCGTCCCTTCTCTGACCTTGATCGGTCTGCATGCTATACTCGAACATCAATTCATCCATGAAAAGTAGACGCTATCTCTTTCTCCCTCTGCTTTTCGCTTTTTCGGCGGTGCTCTCTCAAAATAGTACTGTTTCCCCCTATTCCAGATTCGGTCCGGGCGACTTGCTCTTTAGTGGATTCTCATGGCAGCGTGCCATGGGAAGCACCGGAATTGCTGCTTCGCCCTATGGCAAATTCAATTACCTGAATCCGGCAGCTTATGCCGGGGATACCCTTATGGATTTTGAATTCGGTCTTTACGGAGAGCGTCTGACAAAGTCTCAAGCCGAAATACAATCCACAGGACTCAACGCCCGGCTCGACTATTTCTCACTCGCTTTTCCGATTGTCAGAAATCGAATGGGGCTTGCCATCGGATTCCTGCCCTACTCCGGCACAGGCTATGATGTCAATACGTCTACAGTCTTGGACAGTGCCAATTCAATGACAACGACCTACTCCGGGACCGGAGGAGTGAACAGGTATTTCATCAGCACAGGACTACGCGTACTTCCATCACTCACGATCGGACTCAATGCAGGGTACCTCTATGGTTCATCCGACCAAAGCCGGTCGGTGGACTTCTCCTCCGACGTTTTTTTCGACACGCGTCTGAAGGAGACGACCACCCTCAGCGATTTTACCTTCGAAGCGGGAGTCCTCTGGAAATTACCGGTTAAAACTGCTGCCAACAAGTTTAGTCTTGGTGCTACGTTCGGCATACCATCCAAAATAGACGGCGTTCGTAACGCGGTATGGGAAAATTACAAGAAGAACGGTTTTGGTATCCCCGTAGTCAAAGACACCATACTTCTCAGGGAGGACGAGAGGGGTAATTCGGTATTCCCTTTGCAGTTCGGCTTGGGAGCACAATTTTCCAAAGGTGACCAATTGATCCTTCAGGCCGATTTCCGGTTCCAGCAGTGGAGCAGCTATTCCTCTTTTGGAGAAAGCACCGGAAACTTGAAGGACAGCTGGAGGATCGCTGCCGGTGCTCAGTATCAGATCGATTCAAAATCGCCCACCTACCTGAAGCGGGTGCAATACAGAGCCGGTGTTTTCCACGGTGATAACTTCCTGATGATCAGAGGCCAGAACCTGTCGGAAACAGGGGTTTCTTTCGGATTTGGTCTGCCCATGCGCAAAGCGTTTTTTTCCCAAATCAGCTTTGGATTTGAGTTTGGCCAGAGAGGGACACTCGAGAACGACCTGGTGCGTGAACGTTATCAGCGACTCGTTGTCGGACTTTCATTCAATGAGTTTTGGTTTCAGAAACGGCGTTACGATTGAGCAATCTCACCATTTCGTTACCCGGGCAAGCGGTGATTTCCGGCATGCGCATAGGTTCTTTTTTAGTACTTTTAGCGGTGTGCATGTTGGCTTCCTGTGAAAACAGCCCTGAGCAGATCGCCAAAGCCGGCAAACATCCCGAGTGGCCGGTTGAGACGATTCGTGACCTGGAAACCCTCTACAGCGACTCGGGTAAGGTAAAGGTTCGGGTTCGGGCTCCTTACTACACAAAGACCACCGGGAATCAAGTCATTACCGAATTGCCCGATGGAATACACATTGAGTTCTTCGACGAGAATATGCAGGTTGAATCCGAATTGCGTTCCCAATGGGCAGTTTACCGCGAAAACGAGCGGGTGTGGGAAGCCAGGAAAGACGTGGTCGTCGTAAACCAAAAAGGGGAGCGGCTGAACACGGAAAAACTCGTTTGGGACGAACGGAAGGAGCGACTGACCAGCGATCAGCATGTCAGGATTACCACCGCCGACGAGGTGATTTTCGGTGAGGGCTTCGAAGCCAACCAGGATTTCAGTAATTACCGTATCTTCAATGTGAAAGGACGGCTGACCATAAAAAAATAACCCCGATGCTCCGCGTACTGGAAACCGCTTGGCTTTTGATTGTCCTGATGGGACTTTCATTGGGTACTTTCAAGCTGGTCACTGAAACCATGGCATCCGCCCTTTGGTTTTATTTATTTACCTCGGTGGCTGTTGTTTTTTGGATCATCAGACGCAAGCAGAGGATCCGGGCTGAAAAAAGGCAAAGCAAAGGCTGACCCGCGGTTGGTGGTCGACATCCTCTGAGCCGCGGAAACGATCCCCCAAAGGGCTTTCGGGTTCGAAATTTGCTTCGTATATTCGCACCCTTAAATCAGAAAATCAGACCATTATGGCAGTCATTGAGAAAATCAGGGGCAAAGCAGGCTTGTTGATCGGAATCGTCGGGTTCAGCCTGGCCGCTTTCATCCTGGGTGATTTTTTTTCCACGCAAAACGGGTTGCTGACAGGTAGCGAAACCAATGCGGGCGAAATTGCCGGAAAGAAAATCAATATCCTCGATTTCGAGAGCAAGGTGCAAACGCAGGTTGACAATTACAAGCTGCAATCCAACACTGAAAATGTCGACCAGAACACCATGGATCAGCTGAGGGAGCAGACATGGAACCACCTGGTGAACGATATGGTGATGAAGCCTCAATATGACAAACTGGGACTGACCTGCTCTGCCAAGGAACTCGTCGACATGGTGCAGGGCAAGAACCCGCACCCCCAGATCAAACAGGCTTTCACCGATCCAAACACGGGAACCTTCAATCCCGCATCAGTTGCGAATTTTCTGAAAAACATGGACAACGACCAAACCGGTCGGACCCGTCAGCAATGGCTGATTTTCGAAAATGCAATCCGTGAAGAGCGCATACAGCAGAAATACAACAACCTGCTCAAACAAGGTGTTTACATCTCTGGTGCCGAGGCTCGTCAGGACTACCTCGCCCGTACCCGTTCGGCCAACCTCCGGTTTGTGACGCTTCCTTATACTTCCATCTCTGACAGCAGCATCGAGGTGACTGACGCCGACCTGAAAACCTTATACAACGCCACCCAGAAGAAATACAAGCAGGAGGCTTCAACCACCATCGATTATGTGACCTTTGAAATCATGCCTACCGACGTGGACCGTCAGGCTGCGTTGTTTGGAATCAATAAACTGGTTGAAGAATTCAAGACTGCACAAAATGATTCAATGTTCGTGGCACTCAACAGCGACCTTTCTTACAGCCCCAGCTTCATGAAGAAAGGATCCCTGCCACCGTCCATCGATAGCATCATGTTCAACGCTGAAATCGGTTTTGTCTACGGACCCTACGAGGAGGCAGGTTCATACCGACTGGCCAAACTTTCGAACGTCAAGTTCCTCCCCGATTCGGTCAAGGCTTCCCATATCCTGCTTAAGCTTGATCCGGCCAAGAAAGATGCTATTCTTGCTACTGCCGACAGCATCAAGAAGGCTCTCCAGGGAGGTGCGAATTTCCAGGCGTTGTCCAATCAGTATTCTACAGACGAAGGTGCAAAGAGCAAGGGCGGCGACTTGGGATGGTTCATGCCGGGTATGATGGTCGCGGAATTCAATAACGCTTGCTTTGATGGAAAGAAGGGTGACTACACGATTGTTGAAACCCAGTTTGGAATTCACATCATCCATATCGTCGATCAGGGTAAGGCCAGCCGTCAGGTCAATGTGGCTTATGTAGACAAGAAGATCGAACCCAGCAGCAAGACCTACCAGTCTGTCTATGTCAAGTCAAACGAATTCGCATCAAAGAATACGACGGCTGAAGCTTTCGATGCTGCGGTGACTGAGCAAAAACTGACTAAAAACACCGAGAGCAACATTATGCAATACACCAGGCAGATCGGCGCACTTGAGAATTCAAGAGAGCTCGTCCGCTGGTCCTTTAATGCTGAACCCGGCGAAGTATCCAAATCGTATGAGTTCGGAAACCGCTTTGTCATTGCCAAACTGGTTGATCGCAAGGAAAAAGGACTTGCCACCCTCGAGCAAGTTCGCGATCAGTTGACAGTTGAAGTCCGCCGCGACAAGAAAGCGGAAATGCTCAAGGAGAAATTGTCGAAAGGCGGCGCATTGGAATCCATCGCCTCTTCCAACAATGCCCAGGTGATGACCGCTGAAAACGTACTTTTCGCTTCACCCTTCCTGCCCAACTCCGGTATGGAGCCCTATGTAGTCGGATTCATCCAGGCCATGAAACCCGGAACCACGAGTGCTCCCATCAAAGGTGCTAACGGGGTGTATGTAGTGCAAGTGGTTTCTTTCGCCGACGTGAAGGATCCCGCCGATTTGAAACAGGAAGCCCGGCAGCTGCTGAACCAGCTTCAAGGCCGCACGCAATATGAAGTTTCCAATGCACTTCGTGAAAAGGCAAACATCATTGACAATCGCTCGAAGTTCTATTGATTCATACCAATCAAATGTGTTGAAAGGCTCTGTGATAACAGGGCCTTTCTTCATTATTGCTTGTTCGGATCGATAAATGCAGCGGAGATCAGAACTGGTGGATTCAATCACCGGAATCGGATTTCCAAAGGTCCTTTTGAAGCAATTTAACTTTGCCTTTGAAAAAGAGTTTGGTGCTTTGTTCAAACGAACGGGTGAAGTCGGATACGAAGAACTGATGTCGTCCTGTTTTGCCTTTGTTCAGGAGTCCTTCTTTGATCAGGCGTTCTTTAACATGGTCGGCAACGATGCCTGCCGCATCAAAAA
>JBJOER010000207.1:0-6686 GCA_046049215.1 Bacteroidota bacterium
TGCTTAAAGGCACGCCCTTTTTTATTGTGCTTCCTGTGATAAAAAGAGGAGTTGAATCAATGTCAAATTCCGTACAATAATCCCGAACTTGATCAATGGATAATGATCATCCACAAGCTTAATATATCCGATTTTCCAAGAGAGCACCGACGAGAAATGAAGGTACTTCGAAAAGCCAAAACGGGGAGTTTTCCGATCTACTAAAACGCATGGATCCAATAAAAACCAATCTCATTAGGAAAGCCGGAAGCGGTTTCAGTTCCAAGGAATCATTCTTTCATCCAACGAACACAGAATCGGTTTTCGTTGTTTTCCAGCATGGCGATATACAATCCTGTAGGCAAATGCGATACATCAATACGTAGTTTGCTCTGTGTGTTTTCCAGAGAGACAACTTCAATCGTTTTGCCAAAGGCGTCAACTATTTTCAGTTGATGTGCAGGCATGCCCTGCCGCCAGGACAATTCAAGGGTTTCCGAAGCAGGATTGGGCTTCAGGATAAATCCAAATCCATTATCCATATCAGAGATGCCAGTAGATGGAGAGATGGTCAGGATCAGTGTATCGTTTTGGCACCCGTCGATGTTTATATAGATGCCGCTTTGTGTATAAGTAGTTCCGTCTATGCTCCAGAAGAAACTGTCGATGGCTGTTACATTGCTGCTGCTTCCGCCGGTTGCAATGATGTCCAAGATCAGGATTTCAGTTGCACATCCATCAATCGAACTATAGGTCCCCGATTGGGTGTAGGTGTTCCCGCTAACGGTCCAGGTATAGCTATCGCACGCGGTATCGGTTACTGAAGTCAATGTGCTCGTTGTTACGGTCAGATCAAGTATCTCCGTGTCGCATCCGGTAACAGCAGTATAGGAACCTGATTGGGTGTAGGTATTTCCGTTAACCGCCCACGTAAAGCTGTCACAAGTACTGTCGGTCACTGAGGTGGAGGTGCTTGCAGTGACAGTCAGGTTGAGAATCTCTGTATCACAACCATTTGTTGAGGTGTAGATTCCGGATTGCGTATAGGTGTTTCCGTTAACCGCCCACGTATAGCTGTCGCAGGCACTATCGGCCACCGTTGCGGAGGTACTTGCAGTGACAGTCAGGTTGAGAACTTCTGTATCGCAGCCATCTATCGAAGTGTAGATTCCGGATTGCGTATAGGTGTTTCCGCTAACCGCCCACGTATAGCTGTCGCAGGCACTGTCGGCCACCGTGGTGGAGGTGCTTGCAGTAACGGTCAGATCAAGTATTTCGGTATGGCATCCTGCGATTGAGGTATAAGAGCCTGATTGGGTATAGGTATTGCCGTTCACGGTCCAGGTATAGCTATCACAGGCACTGTCGGCTACCGTGGCGGAGGTGCTTGCAGTGACAGTCAGGTTGAGAATCTCTGTATCACAGCCGTCTGTTGAGGTGTAGGTTCCAGACTGGGTATAGGTGTTCCCGTTAGCCTGCCAGGTGAAACTGTCGCATGAAGAGGCCGATGTTGTATTGCTCGTTGCCGTTCCGGAAGTTGCGATGGACAACAGCGCGGATGTCAGCAAGCAGGAGCCTGGTCCGTCGATCTCGACCGTATAGTCGCCGGGTGTGGAAATCCAAAGACTTGCAACGTTACTGTTCGTGATGGGGACACCGTTACGATGCCAGGTGTAATCGAAGAATGTACTGTTGGTGGTGGACAGCAGGATGCTGTCGCCGATGCACAGAGTGGTATCGCTGGCGGTAATGGAAGCCGAGTTGATCACTCTGAACCTGACAGGCTGTGACACAGTAACACATGAATCCTCCGGCCGGATCACGTCTACAGTATATACCCCCGGCAAACCGGTTACCAGTCTTGAATCGATGGCGTTGGGTACGATGTTCCCGTTTCGTTTCCATTGATAGAGTAATCCCGGACCGGTTTCCGCACGTACAATGTAAACGGCATCGCCACACCCAACCGTATCGGTCTCCAGAACGAGTGATACACCTGGCTTTTCTACGGTAACGGTGACGGGTATGAGAACACTGGCGCAGGTTCCGTAATCGACGCTCACGTAAAGCGTGGTTGTCGAATCGATAATGCCGCCGAAGGTGTTTCCTCCCTGTTGAAGCGGAATCGTACTCAGCGAGTCCGCATACCAAAGTAGAGTACCGGCCTGAGCGAATGCAGAACAGGAGGGAATTCCCGGGCCACATTGAAGCGAATTGGTGGTGACCGGAGCAGGTTTGATGCGGTTGGTTAAGGTGATGGAGTCGTTTAATGTGCAGCCCAGCGAGTCGGTGACGGTGAGCAGGTAGGTGGCTCCGCCCTGCAGGTTTAGGGATTGCAGGGTGCTGCCGTTCGACCAGGCATAGCTGTATGGAGAAACCCCTCCCGACACAATGGCTTCTACATCGAACCGCGTAGGAGAGCAGTGGAAGGTTTTTTCGCCGGCAAACCGGTTCTGCATGCGGAGGATACGGACAAACGCGGTGTCCGATCGCACCCCGTCGCCCAGGATGTATGTAAGCGTATCGGTATCGAAGCAGGTCGAGTCAGGGGTATAGATGACCTGTGTGCCGTTCAAACTCACGGTTCCGTGTTGGGGAAGGGTTTGCAACTGCATTTGGAGGATTGCTCCGGGGCCCCACACATCGTTCTGAAGTATGGGCAGGTCTTGGGGAGATAGACCCTGCAGGACAAGGTAATCATCACCTGTAGTGAGTGAGGATACATAAGCCGTATCATCCCCGAAAAGGTCTTCGAAGCTCAGGAAGGGAAGTCCCAGCGAGTCGACATACTCGATGAGCGCTGTTGCATCCGACATCAGGGTGGTCTCCACATCTGTGTAGAGTGGCGAGGGAGAATACACAAGCGTACCGAAGTCGAGAAGGATCAGTCCTTTGTGCCGCACACAACTATCGACGAATATTTTCATCTCCTCCAGCAGCAAGGGATTGCCGTTCAGGTTAGGCCCGGCCAGGCGGGAAGTCGGACGAAAGAAACCGAGGTCGAGGGGATTACTTACCGGCAGGTTCTGGATATCCTGCCCCTGCCTGCGGATACTGCGGTATTGACCGTAGCCCCAGATCTCCTTCATGATCGGTGGAGTCACTTTGTCCTGCGGAATGGCGAAGCACCACCGGGCATCGAATCCGGAAGCAACGAATGAGTCGAGTGCGAAAAGTTCGTATCTGCTCTGGGGTGATAGATAGGTCATCTGGTCGTAATACGAGCCGTGGCTCGAGCAGGACCATCCGTATTGGTTCACCAGGGTATCGATGCGTCCGAGTCCGACCGAACGGAATGGTATGGCATTGTAGGTCTCCAGCTTCTGTTCCCGGGCGAAGGAATGTACGAAGTCGATGTTCGCTTTGATGCCTTTCTGGAGCAGGTAGGGTGTAAGCGATGTATCGGCTTGGTCGCGGTAGCGGTTGAAATTGATGGCGGCCACGGGTCCCCGTGGGCGGATCATACGGATCTCGTCGATCCAGAGAATACTCTCGGCTCCAGAGTTGCCAGCCTCGAAAGTGATCGAAGTCGCGTGTTCGAGATCAGCCACCGTAGCCGGGTTGGAGAACGTACCGGCCATGAACTGACCGGTCTGGTGCCAATCGTCGACCGGCAGGTGGAATCCAATATTG
The DNA here is from genome assembly GCA_046049215.1 of Bacteroidota bacterium. Taxonomy (GTDB): domain Bacteria; phylum Bacteroidota; class Bacteroidia; order AKYH767-A; family OLB10; genus JAJTFW01. Next base: position 3,613 of record JBJOER010000207.1, read on the forward strand.
TTCGTCTTTACAACCGGACCGATCCGGTACTTTCCTCCCGATGCCGTATTCACAAAGCAGGTGAGCGTATTGATATTGTTGTTGCGGCTACAGACGAAATACAGGGATCGCTCGCGCAGGTCGCGGTCGCCCAGGTTGAAGGTGAGGATAGCCGTACCTGAATTCGGAGGGATGGTCCAGCGGATGCTGTAGGGATTGTTCTTGAAGCGCAGTGAATCCACCGCAATCTCCGACAAGCGATTGGAGCGGAAGGCAGCTGCGTTTTCACCTTTGCTCAGGTACTCGTATGCTGTCGAATCGGGCTGCCACTGATTACGCTGGGCGCACGCAGGACTGACAGGGTACAGGAGAAACCAGGCCAGTAGTGACGTGAGCGCGCGGAAAGCGTAGGATTTGTTCATGTAACGGATGGAAAATCGGAATAGAATGTGAAGATAGAAAACAACGTTCAGGCTATACAACCCTGTTCTTGATTGTATGGTGATCAGTGCGATTATTTTTTCGTTTTCGTTTTCAACTAGTTAGATCAAAATCCATCCATCCTCACTTGGATGATTTTCTTCCTGAGCTATATTGCAATCATTCAAAATGACTGCAATACAATCATAAACCTACTTACACACTCTGCCATGGACACCCTCGATCTGATCCTCCTCACCCTGCGCTACACACCCCTTGGCCTGATGGGAATCTCCTTGTTGTTGTTGATTCGCATCCAGCTGAAGGAGTTTCGCCGTTCGTAAGTAACGGAGAGCCCGATTCCCCGGAGATCATTTTTCCACTCACTCAAGGACGAATGAATTCTCCTTTCATCTCATCTCTTCCCACATGAACAAACGGAAATCCACTTCGCGGAATCCATCTCCATGTTCCTCAACTGCCACAGCTGGTTCAGTTTCCATTACGGCACCCTTTCCATTGAGCAGTTGCTGGAGGAGGCCCAGCGCCACGGCGTACGTAAGCTGGTCCTTACCGACATCAACAACACCTCCGGCGTATTGGATTTCATCCGCCTTGCGCCCAAGTACGGTGTGGAACCGGTGGTGGGCATCGAGTTCAGGCAAGGCGATGCGCTGCGTTTCATCGGCATCGCCCGCAACAACGAGGGCTTTGAAGAACTCAACCGCTACCTGAGCGAGTGCCTGCTGGCCGGGGCCCGCGAAGGCAAAAGCTCCGGTAACCGCGATGCCATCGTACCGGAAAAGATACCTTTATTTCACAACGTAGCGGTGGTGGTGCCGGGGTTTTCTTTTCCCGATAGCTATCGGGACGATAATCATCGGGATCCGCTAAGCACGGGCAGGAACCGGTATTCTTCCCGGTTGGTGAGCTTGTCCGATAGCTATCGGACGACCCCCCCATCGTCGGATAGTTGTCTGGCTGCGATTACTTCCTCCGATTTACCCTGGGACTCGCTAAACAAAAGCAGAGATCAGTTAGATCGAGACGATGTCAACGTACAACATACAACATACAACATACAACAGATAACCGATAACCGACAACCGCCAACGGACCCTTCGACTCCGCTCAGGGACCAATTATTTACAACCGACAACCGACAACCGACAACCGATCCTTCGACTCCGCTCAGCACAAGCTGGGATCGGTTAGGCTACAACGGACAACGGACAACAGACCCTTCGATCCGCCACGTCGGACAGGCATCCGCTCAGGGACCGGTTAGGCGACAATCGACAACCGACAACCGACCCTTCGACTCCGCTCAGGGACCGGTTAGGCGACAACCGACAACTTACAACTTACAACTTACAACCGATAACCGGCAGGACATATACTACGGCATCGCTCCCCAAGACCTTACTCGTCTTCCCTTCTCGCCATTGAAAGACCACCTGCACCGCTGTGTGATCCTCTGGCCCGTCACTGTCCGGCACAAGACCGACTTCAACATCCACCGCCTCCTGTGCGCCATCGGTCACAACACGCTTCTGAGCAAGGTCCCCGAAGGTGTCAACTGCCGGCCTGATGAGATCATGGTGCCGGAAGCGGATGTGCGAAGCCGTTACAACGCCTTTCCGCAACTCATCCGCAACACCGATAACCTCCTCGACGAATGCCACATCGCCTTCGATTTCCACGAGCCCAAGAACAAGCGTAGCTTCAGTGGCAGCCGCCATGTCGACAAGGAACTGCTCGAGAGCGAAACCTGGAAAGGGGCGGCTTACCGTTACGGGACTGCGTTTTCAGACGTGGTTCGGCAGCGTATCGAGAAGGAATTGAGGATGATCGGCGAACTGGGCTTCGCAGCCTATTTCCTGGTGAACTGGGACATCATCCGCTACGCCCGGCGCCGCGGCTACTTCCACGTGGGGCGGGGGAGTGGTGCCAACAGCATCGTGGCCTACTGCCTGCGCATCACCGATGTGGATCCCATCGACCTCGACCTCTACTTCGAGCGGTTCATCAATCCTTACCGCAAGAATCCGCCCGACTTCGACCTCGATTTCAGCTGGCGCGACCGCGACGAACTGACGTCGTACATTTTCCGCCGTCATGGTACCGAACATACCGCCTTGCTGGCCACCTACAGCACCTACCAAAGCAACTCGGTGATCCGCGAGCTGGGCAAGGTGTTCGGCTTGCCCGCTGCCGAGATCGATGCCTTGCAGGCGATGAAGGACGGAGAGGCGGTGGGTCCGGGTATGGCCAGGCTCATCCGTCAGTACGGGGCGCTGTTGCAGGATTTTCCGCACCACCTCAGCATCCACGCGGGGGGCATCCTCATCAGCGAAAAGCCCATTACGGCTTACACTGCACTCAACCATCCCCCAAAAGGATTTCCCGTCACGCAGTTCAGCATGCTCGAAGCGGAGGATGTGGGGTTGTACAAGTACGACATCCTCAGCCAGCGCGGTCTGGGGCATATCCGCGATACGGTCGACCTGGTGAAGAAGAACCGCGGCATCGACATCGATATTCACCGCATCGCCGAGTTCAAGCAGGACGAGAAGATCAAGGAGCTGATCCGCAACGGACGATGCATGGGCTGTTTCTATGTGGAGAGTCCTGCTATGCGCATGCTACTGAAGAAGCTGCATGCCGACACTTAC
>JBJOER010000208.1:0-5193 GCA_046049215.1 Bacteroidota bacterium
CGTATTTTTTCCTGTACCTTTACTCTTAGGTATTAACGCTGTTTCCCATGAATTATCAGGCTGCCGAGTTGTTCGTTTTCGACTTTTTGAAAACAAAGCTCTCCCCCCAACTTCATTACCACAATGCCGAACATACGCGAGACGTAATGGAAGCGGCCATGCGACTGAGCGAGCTGGAAAAGTTGGATGAGGAGCAGTCGATTTTAGTCAGGACAGCCGCCTTGATTCATGATACGGGCTTCGCGGAACAGTACAAGCGAAACGAACCGATCGGAGCGGCATTCGCGGAAAAATGGTTACCAGGATTCGGTTACAGTCCGGCACAGATCAAGGTGGTCACTGAGCTTATCCTTGCAACTGACATCACCAAGCAACCGGAGGGACTCTTGCAAAAGATCCTGCGTGATGCCGATCTGGATTATATCGGCCGACACGATTTCTTCTCGATCTCGCAACGGCTACGCGAAGAACTTTTCCAGCATGGGAAATCCATCAAGCTCGTTGAATGGCACCTGATTGAAAAGGACTTTCTCGAACGACATATCTATTATACCGATTCGGCCTACCGCTTACGCAACAAAGGGAAACACGAGAACCTGGAAGAGATCAAAGCACTTCTGCAGGAAGCCGGTGGACTTTTCAGCAAGACCAATACAAGGCATCCGGAAGCGCAGCCGTTACCTGACGAACGTCGAAACATCATCCATACGCTCGAAAACACTTCCCTGTTCCAAAATGCCGAGCCGATTCTGCTCAAGCATGTGGCAATGGCGATTGAGCGCATCCACCTGAAGGCAGGAGAACCCCTTTTTCGAAAAGATGATCCGGGCGAGAGCATGTATATCATTGAAGAAGGCACCCTTCGCGTTCACGAAGGGCCCATCACCTTCGCTGAACTTAGTGTGTGTGAATACTTCGGCGAAGCGTCACTGATAGACAACTCGCCCCGTTCTGCATCTGTATCGGCCTCTACCGACGCCATCGTGCTTCGAATCGGAGAAAAGGACTTTTACAGCCTTTTGGTGACCTATCCTTCCATCAACAGGATGCTGATGAAGGAACTCATCAACCGTCTGCGCAATCAGAACAATGCAGTGGTCACCGAATTCAAAAACCGGGAGCAGAAACTGCAAGAGCTTGTGGAATTACGGACGCGTCAGATCGTTGAAGAGAAGAAAAAGGTTGAAAAGAAATCTCAGGAGCTTGAATCCGCTTTGAACGAATTGCAACAAGCCCAATACCTGCTCATTCACCAAGAGAAAATGGCTTCTTTGGGTCAGGTTACCAGCGGAATAGCACACGAATTGCTCAACCCGTTGAATTTCGTAAACAACTTCGCCAACCTCTCCAAGGAATTGCTGGAAGAAGTGAAGGAAGAGCTACTTGAAAAAGGCCTGGACAATGCTACCATGGACGACCTGAAAGATAACCTGGAGAGGATATCGCAACATGGTCTTCGGGCAGTGGATATTGTAAAAAGCATGGCTGAGCATGCTTCATCAGCGGGGAAAGACAAACAAGATATCCAACTTCAATCCCTGATTGAAGACGCAGTGAATGTCACCAAACAAACATTGAGCAAATCCGGAGCGATGGACATTCGTTTTGAGCTACACGCAAACGACCCGACTACAAATGTGAACGCGGTATACGCCGACTTATTCAGGGTGATGATCAACCTGCTTCGCAATGCCGCCACTGCCATCCTGGACCGAAAGAAAACAGACGAGTCCTTCGAGGGCCTTGTACAGATCAATACTTCAAAAATCGAAAAGGGGATTTCAATAGAAGTATCAGACAACGGAATTGGTATACCAGAAGAATCCCGTGAAAAGGTGTTCCACCCGTTCTATACTACCCGACCCACAGGTCAGGGGGTTGGGCTCGGACTCAGCATCAGTCACCAGATTCTCGCCGCTTACGGAGGTCAACTTGAATTGCTGGATCGACCGGAAGAAACAGTATTCCGGGTGATGTTACCCAAGTGATGGCTCCTACCATCGTCCACCTGCACCGCCTCCACCGAAACTTCCGCCGCCGAAGCCGCCGAAGCCTCCTCCACCCCCGAAGCCGCCGCCACCAAATCCGCCGCCGTGACCACGACGGCCATTTCGATTTGAAGCTGCATTGATGATACTCCACGCCACCCAAAAGGGAATGTTGTTGAGATGCGCATATCGCCTGACCGAAAAAACCTTTAATACGAGAAATAGGCCGATGAAAAGAACGATCAGGACTATCGCCAACGGAGAGGGGGCATCGGCATTGTTACGACGTGAAGTTTTTTCAACGTATTCCCCGCCGATCGCATCCATGATGGATTGAACCCCATTGCTGATCCCTCCATAAAAATCATTCTCACGGAAACGGGGGATGATTTCATTTTCGATGATCCGTTTGCACAGCGCGTCCGGCAAAGCACCTTCTACTCCGTAACCTGTGGCAATTTCGACTGCCCGGTCTTCCTTTGCGATCAGCAAAACCACACCGTTATTGTATTTGCTCTGCCCTACTCCCCACGATTCACCAAGCTCATAGGCATATTGAGCAGGATCCATTCCTTCGGTAGTGGAAACGACAACCACCGTAATCTGGGTGGAGGTGGTGTCGTGATAACGAAGCAGGCTTTCTTCCAGACCATTTATCTGCTCCCCGGTAAGTGTTGCGGTAAAATCATTGACGAGCCGGGGAGGATCAGGTACCGGCGGTATGCCCGCCGAGCTCCATCCTGTCAGCAACAACAACAAGAAGAAAAATGCCACAAACTTTCTCATGCATCTTCTCCTCCAAAGGTTATATCATTTGATAACTCGTCGGGATTATGGGATGTCGCCGGAAAATGCACCGAGAGTCGCCTGCCGACTTCCGAAACCGCCCAGACCAATCCATCCACAATGCGGCCAACCTTGAATCGGTTGGCCATGCCTTGAACTGTCTCCTGCCAAAAATCAGCGGGCAGTCTTTCGTGAATTCCCGTGTCACCGTAAATGGCCAGCCGGTGATCCTGCATGGCTACGTAGATGAGGACACCGTTACGCTCCGCAGTGACCGCCATATTCAGTTTTTGGAAAAGGAATGCCGCTTTCTCCAAAGGATCTTCTCCACAACGGTCGTCAATGAACACACGAATCTCTCCCGATGTGTTGGTTTCGGCAACACGGACGGCCTCGCCGATCCGTTCGCGATCCTCCGTTGTAAAAAGTGCAGGAGCCTTCATCCGCAATCAGAATTCCACTTTAGGGGCCGTATTCGCCCCTTCGGTAGCCTTGAAGAACGCCTTGGCCTGGAAACCGTACAATCCCGCTATCAGCACCTGTGGAAACTTGCGCAGATAGGAATTGTATTCCTGAACAATATCATTGAATTTCTGTCTTTCGACGGTAATCCGGTTTTCAGAGCCCTCCAGCTGAGCCTGCAGCTCAAGAAAGTTCTGATTCGCCTTCAGCTGAGGATATTGTTCTACGGAAACCAACAACCGACCAAGTGCGGAACTGAGTTGCCCTTGAGCCTGCTGGAAACGGCCCAATTCTTCGGCAGTCAGATTTTTCGGGTCGAGCTTCACCTGGGTGGCACTGGCCCTGGCTTCAATAACAGCCGTAAGTGTGGATTTCTCGAACTCGGCAGCGCCTTTGACGGTGTTAACCAGATTTGGAATCAGGTCAAGACGCCGCTGATAAACGTTTTCGACCTGCGACCAGGCATTTTCAACGGCGACTTCGCGTTCGACCAGACCATTGTAAGTACCGACGAATAGGCGGTATAAGAAGAACAGGACGACAAGAACGACGCCCAAAATGATAAGATTGCGTTTCATAGCAGATATGCTTTTTCCAAAGGTACGGATTCAGGGGTTGAAGCCAGCGAAGAATAGGATCAAGACCAGCGGAAACGCAGGTATTTGATCGGGACGCCCTCGGCTAAAAAACGTTTTTCGTAAGTGGTTTGGATGGTCAGATCAAAGTTATCCGGTGGCTCTCTGTACAGATCACGCGTGCAAACTTCGAACTGTCCGGAGAATGCAGAAAGTGTTTCAACTGTGTATTCAAACAGTCCGGCATTGTCGGTCTTCAGATGAAAACAACCTCCGATAGCAGTCAACTGGCGGTACAAGCTCAAGAATCGGGGATTGGTCAAGCGTAAATTTTCACGCGACAGTTGAGGCTGAGGATCGGGAAAGGTAACCCAGATTTCGTCCGCCTCGCCAGCTTCAAAAAACTCCGGCACCCATTCGATGCGAACTCGCAGGAACGCCGCGTTAAGCATATTTTCCTCGTTGATTGTCTTCGCCCCTCTCCATAACCGTGCGCCTTTGACATCAACGCCTACGAAATTCATTTCAGGGAATGCCTTGGCCAGACCGACAGTATATTCACCTCGACCACAACCGAGCTCCAGTACCAGGGGATTGGAATTCTTGAACACTCGCTTTCGCCAATTCCCACGCATGCCGTGCTCAGTGTGGACCAAGGGATAAGGGAATTGGAAAGTGCGCTCAAATCCCATGAGCTCATCAAATCGCTGTAGTTTTTTCTTGGCCATGAAACGATAAGGAGTACGAAGGTAGGTCAGCACACAGACCTGACAAAAAACTACCTTTGAAGAATGTCCGATAGACGAACGCACATCCTTTTCACCGTGCTCGATTGGGGACTTGGTCATGCCACACGCAGTATTCCCTTGATCCGGGCACTCATCCGAAACGGTGCGCGTGTAACGCTTGCGGGTGAGGGCTCTTCTTTGGAACTGCTCCAACAGGAATTCCCTCAACTTGAATCCCACACCGTGGAAGGTATTCAGGTGCGGTATCCCAACGCGCGCTTAAACCAATTCTGGATGTTCTTCCAGGCTATCCGAATCAATTTCAGCATACGAAAAGAACACCGTGCCTTCATCGCCCTATCAAAGAAAATAAAGCCTGACGCTATTGTCAGTGACAACCGCTATGGTGCTTGGGTGAAAGACATCCCCTCCTTTTTAATTTGCCATCAGCTGCAGGTTCTATTGCCTTCAGGCCTATCCGGTTTGCAGAACCTTTTTAACCGCCTTTATAGACCGCTTTTCTCTCCTTTCCGGGAAATATGGGTTCCTGATTTGGAAGCCCCCCCAGGACTTGCCGGCATACTTTCTCATCCCCAAGTCATTCCCGAGCGAACAAGGTACATCGGACTGTTGTCCAGATTCAACCAATTCCAA
>JBJOER010000209.1:0-5422 GCA_046049215.1 Bacteroidota bacterium
CATCTTGTCGAACTCGTTGGCGATGGCATAACGGGACGCTATTGCCGACACTGAATCGATTTGCCTGTAAATGAGTACACGACTCAAGCTGTCTTGAGTAGCTCCGTAACGCTCGTAAAGTGAGAAAATCGTATCGAGCAGTACGGCTTCTGACTTGTAATCTAACGTTCCGTACACATCTGTTCCTTTGAACAGCATGTGCTCGAGGTAATGTGCAAGACCGGTATATTCTGCGGGATCGTGTTTGGAGCCGGCCTTCACACCGATCATGGATTGAAACCGAGGCTCGTCGCGGTAAACTGACAGATAAACCGTTAGTCCATTCTCCAGGGTGTAAATACGGGCGCGCAATGGATCACCCGGTACCGAATCGAAGGACAAAGGTCCTCCTCCGGACGGGCTTTGAGAAAAGGCAGGAATGCCCGCTCCAAGGATGATAAAAAGAAGCAAGGACAGAATTCGGCAGCGGGTGAAGTAGGACTGTTTCATGGTGTAAAAATAAGTCCTTCGCATTTCGATCAGTTCATTCGTCAAACTACTGCCCCTATAATTTCATCCTAAGGCCGTTTTTTACGATTTTTGCATGTAATGAATATCCTGTTAAGAATCCTTGCTGTCTGTGCCCTGCTTATTTCGGCAAATACCCTGAAGGCCCTTGCAGAATCCATGGATAATCCTTTTATCGTGATTGTCAACACGGACTTCACTTATTCCGACACGTGCTCCGGTTCACCGACACTGTTTACAGCCCTGGTAGCCGGCCAGGATTCCGTTCGCTGGGACTTTGACGACCCTTCATCAGGAATTCTGAACACCAGCACGGCCCTCAACCCTCAACACCTGTTCAGCAATCCCGGAACATTCGATGTGACCCTTACGGCATGGACCTCCGGCGTTCCGGAAACGGAAACAAAAACCATCTTCATCATTGAGACCCCATCGCCCGATCTTGGACCTGACATTTCGAGCTGTGCCGGCACTGCTGTCACGCTCGATCCCGGCCCGGCTGCCGGAGCATTGACCGTTTGGTCTGATGCCAGCACAGGAAACACCTTGACTGTGACACAAGCCGGAATCTATTGGGTAAAACTGGACCGACAGGGATGTATTGCCACGGATACCATCAGTGTTCTTTTCTATCCTGTTCCCCTTTCAAGCCTGGGGAACGACCGATCGATTTGCGACGGACAATCACTCGTCCTTGACCCCGGATTTCAGCCTTCAGCCACATACCTTTGGCAGGACGGCAGTTCCACCCCGACTTATATCGTAAGCACCCCTGGCGCTTATTCCGTCACCGTTTCAATCGGAGGATGCAGTTCAACAAGTACGGTACAGATTTCTGTCGATCCCAGCCCCCAGGTCTTCCTGGGTAACGACACGGTCGTTTGCAAGGGCTTCCCCATTTTCCTGGATGCCACCAACCAAAATGCATCTTACATCTGGCAGGATGGATCAACCAACCCTTTCATCTTTGCCGATGACCCGGGATTTTACTCTGTTTTGGTCAGCGTAGGAAACTGCATAGCCGGCGACACGATTTTCCTGGACCAGCAAGACAAACCCAGCGTTTTTCTAGGCGAGGACAGCCTGCTGTGTTCCGGACAACCGCTCATCCTCAACGCATTCAATTACGGCGCGACCTACACGTGGCAGGACGGTTCCACCGAATCGACTTTTCAACCCGGAGTTACCGGCTTTTACTTTGTGACGGCGGAAAACCGTTGCGGTGTCGCAGCCGACTCTATTCAAGTCACTTTTGTCACCTGCGATTGCCTCGTTTATCTGCCTGGCGCGTTCAGCCCGAACCGGGACAATAAAAATGAACTTTTTAAAACCAAAGTGAATTGCACCGAATACACTGGCAAACTCGAGATTTACAACCGTTTGGGGCAATTGCTTTTTGAAAGTGAGGACCCTGAAGATGGCTGGGACGGCACCTGGAAAGGCAAGGACGTCCCCGAAGGGGTATATGTCTACGTCCTTAAATACTCTGGTTACGACAACGGACGGTACATAAATAAGCGAAAGCGCGAACCGTTTTTATTAATCCGTTAGACAATCAACATCGCAAGTTTTTCGTTATCAACTTATTGACCCATATTGCATGATCCACAATAAATCGGTGGATAATTCAATCAGGTTTTCATTGCAAGCTCCCGAAAAGGCTCGCTATCTTTGGGAAACACTGCATTTCGAGCGCTGTCGAAAGGCCGATGCTATTAACCAATGAATATCAAGTATTTAGGTCACTCATGCTTTCTTTTGGAAGTCAAAGGGCAAACCCTTTTGTTCGACCCGTTCATTCGGGGGAATAAATTGGCCTCCGGGATTGACGTTGCCGGCTTGAAACCGGATTTCATTTTTGTTTCCCACGGACATGATGATCATGTAGGGGATACTGTAGAAATTGCCAAAAACAGCGGAGCACTTGTGATTTCGAATTTTGAAATCACCCTTTGGCTCGAACGCCACGGTGTGCAACGTACGCATTCAATGAACATCGGCGGGCATTGGCACTTCGATTTCGGCAAGGTGAAATGCGTGAATGCTGTTCATTCCTCTTCGATGCCAGACGGAAGTTATGGTGGATCCGCTATGGGCTTCCTGCTCGAAACAGATGATGCCAACATTTACTTTGCAGGCGATACCGCGTTGACCATGGACATGAAGCTGATCGGCGATTACAAGCGCATCGACCTCGCTTTTCTGCCCATTGGAAACAACTTCACCATGGGAATCGACAACGCAGTGATCGCGTCCGATTTCATCCGCTGCGACCGGATCATCGGTATGCACTTCGACACCTTCGAGCCCATCCGAATCGACCAGGATGAAGCCTTCGGAAAATTTGCCGCCAGCGGGAAGGAACTCATCCTGCTGCCGGTCGGAAAATCCTATGAATTGAGTAAGCACCTTACCCCCTGAAACCGAATCTCTACGACCATGGCTAAAATCATTTCTATCGCAAATCAAAAGGGCGGTGTCGGCAAAACGACCACCGCTATCAATCTGGCAGCCAGTTTGGCCGTGCTCGAATACAAAACGCTTTTGGTCGATGCCGATCCTCAGGCCAACGCCACCTCCGGGGTAGGCTTCGATCCCCGGACGGTAAAAACGTCCATTTACGAGTGTATTGTGAATGATGTCTCGCCGAAAGACATCATTCTCGAAACCAAGACTCCGCATCTCAATCTTCTGCCCTCCCATATTGACCTTGTCGGTGCGGAAATTGAGATGATCCAGATGCCGAACCGGGAGCGGATGATGAAGCAGGTACTTGAGGCCGTATCGCCTGATTTCGACTTCATCATCATCGATTGTTCGCCTTCGCTCGGACTCATCACCATCAATTCACTAACCGCTTCCGATTCCGTGATCATTCCTGTGCAGTGCGAGTATTTCGCCCTCGAAGGACTCGGCAAACTGCTCAACACCATCAAAATCGTTCAGAATCGACTGAATCCGGAGTTGGCGATTGAAGGCATCCTGCTCACCATGTACGACATGCGTCTACGTCTGAGCAATCAGGTGGTGGAAGAGGTAAAAACACATTTCCAGGACATGGTGTTCGACACCATCATCCAGCGAAACACCAAGCTGGGCGAGGCTCCCAGTTTTGGGGAAAGCATCATCATGCACGACGCTACCAGCAAGGGGGCGATCAACTACCTGAACCTGGCACGGGAAATCCTTCAAAAAAACAACCTCACCGGCATGTCGGCAGAGGAGAAAGTGCTCACCGACAAAGTCATCGAGAAACTGAAAGTTTCCGACAATTGAACCTGTAAACAACATCCGCTGAACGCATATGACGATGAAGAAATCCGCCCTGGGCAAAGGCCTTGGCGCGCTACTGGATAACGGATCCTTACCGGCAGGTACCCCTGCTCCGCGAGGAGTCAACGATACAACTTCCATACTCCCTGCTACCGGATCAGTCACTCAGATTCCGTTAGATCAAATAGAAGCCAATCCTTTCCAACCCCGCACCGAATTCGATGAGGAGGCACTGACGGAACTCGCCGAATCGATACAAATACAAGGGATCATCCAGCCGATCACAGTCAGGAGGATGTCCAATGACCGCTATCAGATCATCAGCGGTGAACGCAGATACAAAGCCTGTCGCCTTGCCGGACTTTCCACGATACCCGCCTACATCCGTACTGCCAACGATCAGTCGATGTTGGAGATGGCTTTGGTGGAGAACATCCAAAGAGAAAACCTCAACGCGCTCGAAATCGCTATCAGTTATCAGCGTCTTATCGAAGAATGCAAACTCACTCAGGAAAGTCTGGGTGAACGTGTAGGCAAAGAACGCAGCACCGTCACCAACTACCTGCGTCTGTTGAAACTTCCACCCCAGATCCAGTCGGCTATCCGCGACGGCAAGTTAAGCATGGGTCATGCAAGAGCCATCCTCGGTGTAGACGACATTGGCATGCAGCTGAAAATTTTCAAAGACATCCTTGAAGGAGACTTATCTGTAAGAAAGGTCGAAGACCTGGTGAGGCAACAGGCACCTAAAAAGTCGAATAAGAAAGAAGCGAAGAAGGCGAACTGGGCCACTGAAATTCGTAATCTGGAAGATCGACTGGAGCACCGTTACGAAACCAAGGTTGAAATCAAACACAAGGACAATGGAAACGGGAAGATCATCATTCAGTATTTCAGCAATGATGATCTGAACCGCCTGATGGACCTTCTCGATTTCGATTGAACCCAATTGGACCTGCTGAAATCACCGGCGTTTCAACTATTGCGATTCCTCACACCCTTAAACTTGTGTGGAATCATGTTCTGTTTATTGATTTTTCCGGCCGAAGCCCGGGACAGGGATTCGCTCAAAATTTCATCATCGAAAGTCCGGGAACAGGATTCAATCGTAAACACCCATTCCGTCCACAAGGCGACGGTTTTATCGGCTGTCCTACCGGGTGCAGGTCAAGTGTATAACCGCAAAGCCTGGAAAGTACCTATTCTTTACGCGGGTTTTGCAGGATTGGGCTATCTGATTTACTTCAACCAGAAAAAATTCAACGAGTTCGAGGGCGCCCTTTTGCTCCGATATGACGATAACCCTGACACAGTGGATGAGTATACCGATCTGTATACGGACGACAACCTTCGTACGCTAGCTGATTTTTACCGCAGGAATCGCGATTTGTCAATCATGGGTTTGTCTCTTGTCTATGTTCTTAACATCATCGACGCACATGTGGACGCCCATTTGTTCAATTTCAATATGGACGACGACCTGAGTTTAAACTGGCAACCGGTAATACCCTTCAATCCATCAAGCGGCTCTTTGTCCCCCGGCGTGCAATTGACATTGCGTTTCTGACATCAATACATGGATATCATTTTGATCGGTTACGGAAAAATGGGGCAGGCAGTTGAAAAAGCTGCTTCGGCCGCC
>JBJOER010000210.1:0-6749 GCA_046049215.1 Bacteroidota bacterium
GTTCACATTCGCTTTCCCGTTCCATCCATTTTCATAAGGCTTCTGCTTGAAAACCAATGTACCCCAACGATTGTAGATGTGAATCACGTTTTCGGGATAATCCTCAAGACCCTCGATGAAAAAGGTATCGTTTCTCCCGTCGCCATTAGGCGAGAAACCGTTGGAAACATCAGGCTCATCGCAAAGGATGGTCACATTGACCGAAGCACTGGCTGTACAACCCACGTCATCGGTGACCACAACAGTATAAACAGTATTCGTCAATGGTGAGCATGTAGGCGAGGCGGAATTAGCATCGTCCAATCCCTCTTCCGGGGACCACCTGTAGGATAGACCACCTGTCACCTCCAGTGCAGCAGACTCACCGGAACAGAGAATCACATCGTTGCTGATGCTCACCTGCGGAGGAATTCGTGCAATGACTTCCAAAGGTGATGTTTCAAATGTACCGCAATCTGAAACGACCTGGACCGAATAAAGGCCGGCAGCCCTGGTGACGAAAACAGATGCCGTTGCACCGATCAACGGTTCCCCGTTGAAATACCATTGATAAGTAGCGTGGGAAGAAGCAGAACAATAAAGTTTGACTGAGTTACCGGGACAGATCAACGGATCGCCCTCTGAAAGCAATGAAACTTCCGACTCGTCTTCGACAACGATTTCACTGTTGGTAAAACAACCGTTTGCATCGGCCACCTTGACGAAATAACTACCCGACGGCACTGTAACAACGGAATCGATCGAACCGTGTGTCCAGTCATAGGAGTATGGGGGTGTACCGCCCGATGGAACGACTGAAATACTGCCGAAGATCCCTACTATACAATTCGAAGGTGCGACAACCTGCTGCAGGCTTAAAGGCAGGGCGGGCTCGGAAACCACAAAAGATTGTGCTGTGCTGCATCCGCTTGAATCCGTCACCACCGTGTAATAGACAGCGGCCGTTAGGTTGGGGATGATTGAACCGAAACGCCCATTCGACCATTGAATTGAATACGGGGGATTTCCTCCCAGAGGAGTAACTTCAATCGCGCCGGATGAATCACCCGCACAAGCCACATCGGTCACCATTGCAGCGATTCCAATCCCATGGACTGGCTCTTCAATTTGCACCGTTGCCGTGACACTACAACCGGCAGAATCAACTACGGATACGGTATAACTACCGGCTATTACACCGCTCAATACATGACCGGAAGCGCCATTGTTCCAAGAAATAGAAACAGGCCCCTGGGCTCCGTCAATAAGGATTTCAGCACGCCCGGTGCTATCACCGCGACAAGAAACCGGAGTCAATTCAGCCGCAATGATCATGGAAGACCCTGGCTCATCTACAGGAATGGTAAGCATGGAGAAGCATCCTGCCTGATCCGACACGGTTACTGAATATAAACCGGCATGAAGTCCTGACACCGCAGCTGTTGAATCGCCCGTCGACCAGGAAAAACTGAATGGCCCCTGTCCGTTGACGGTTGCCAGTGAAATACTACCCGTTGAATCCGACTTGCAACGGTTATGAATGACCGACGGCTCGACGGAAAGTTGATAATCAAATCCAATCGTTACGGAAGTATCGAATACGCAGCCTACGTCATCCACCAATTGCAACGTATAGGTACCCGGTTCGACCGGAGGTGACGCCATCAGCGTGGAGCCCGAAAACCATGATACCTGAAGAGGTGTCACTCCACCAAGGGGAGCAATCTGAACAGAACCGTCAGATGCCGATGGACAAGAGGCAGGCGAAACGAAAACATTTGCTGAAATGGGTGCAGCATTTTCCACCAGGACACTCCTTTCGGCTTGGCAACCGCTGGCGGTATTGGTAACCGTAACAGTATACGTTCCCGGCTGAAGCCCTTGTATCATTGAGCTTGTGGCACCTGTATTCCACTGGTAGGTTTCATTAACGGAGTTGGCCGACACGACAGATACAGCACCGTTGGAGGAGTCGGCGCATGAAATCGGCGTGGTCAGCATCTGAAAAGAAGGGAAATCGACATTTATACTGAATGAATAGACTTGCAAACCGTTATATGGACAAGCGTTATCCTGAACTGTCACCGTGAACCGATAAGGATCGGGACTGACAGCAGCCACTGAAGGCACCCATTCGAAAGAAACGACAGGACGCGACCCGGAAGAGACACTGAAGGTCGCTCCCGGAATATCCACATCACACGTGATGGAAACAGTCTGGATGGAATCGGGATCGAAAGAGGGTATCTGAAACTGCAAGGTATCCCCTGCACAAGCACTAGCGGTGAATACACCGCTGCCGTTTATTCCGGTTACAGTGGGGAGGACGTTGAAACATGGTTGTGCATGGATCTGCATATCGCGAATCACAGAACCAATCAATCTACCCTGCCTGTACTCTTTTACACATATGGCCATTACACCCACCTGGATCTGCGATGGAGAAAGAACAAAGTCGCCTGTGACCGGATCCAGAACCAATGCCGGATTTGAAGCCATGGGGTGAATCGCAGAATAAGGCGGCAGAAAGTTCACATTGCTGTTTCGCGTGGTTTTCGGGGCGATAAGTTCATAAACCAAAGAATCACCCTCGGAATCAATCGCACCGTGATTGTACCTGAAGGTCTGCCCGGTACACACATAAGCGATGGGCAATCGAGAGAACCTTGGGGAATCATTAGACTGTACATTCAAATTATCAAGCGTGGCCTCTACATACAATAACGAATTCGCGGCGCAGGGATTCGAAATCGTGGTGATCACACAGTTCCGACAACAAACGCTGTAACTGAACACCCAGTCGGACCGCCTCGAAGGTAAGGTGACCGTGCCTCTGTAGATCCATCGACGGATCCCACCGCTGACACCTCCGTTGCATTGTGAAGGAGAACCGATGCATGGAAATGTCACCTCCTGCCCGTTAGTCGAGGCCCCGATCTTCTGAGCAGTGATGTTCTGCGAATAACCCGCTGCCGCACTCATGCAATTGATCGCTATCGAATTCGGCTCGGACACGCCTCCGCAATCTCTGTAGAAAGAGACCTCAACCTCATACTTCAGTCCGCTTATATAACGGTAACGTATGTCCGAACCTGAAGCATGAGAACCCATTACGTCGTTCGGCCAAAAAATCAGGATTGCAACAGACCAAGACAGGAAAGCGGCCCATACCGAAATCCCGGTGGAGGGTTTGCCAACTCCGAAGAAGGCCAGCTCTTTTTTCACAAGTCTTTATTCGAAAACCAGGCCGACAAGGTTGCAAGGCCAAGCACCAATCCAAGTTACCGATCGGCAAATTGGCTATGACCCCAGCGCCTATCCTGAAGCGAACAGTAAAAAATGATTGGCGAACGTAACTTTTCGTAAGCCAAACACCATCCCTGTTGAAAACATCTCGATAAAAAAAGCTTTTATTATATTATATATGCTTGTTTATCAATTTATTATGATAATATATTGTTTTTTGGAACAATTCCGAGCGTGTATATATAATATTGATTTTCAAGTATTTAAAAAATGTAAGGTTTTGAGGTTTTCAACCATTTTTTTGTGTGAACTGCATGTAACTTGGGTTAAAATTCAAATATTAGTGGGTGAAAAGAGTTTATTTGTTGGTAAATGAAAAAATTGATTGTATACTTGTATCCAGAAAGCCAAGCAGGCCCAAATCCTCAAAAAGGAATGAAGCTTGAACCCGTACTAAAAACACACGCTAATGATAACGTATAAGGTTGCTAGAACATTCGAAGAGGTCACCGATGCCTGGTGTGTAGTGTATAAACAGTACCTCGCCTCATCATTGATCCTACCCAACGAGTTATCCATCTTCACTTTCCCGGAATACATCAGCAACAATTCAGCTGTGATCATGGGAACGAAGATGGGCCACAGTGTATGTACTGTATCGGCTGTTCTTGACAGCGAGCGTGGACTTCCTTTGGATCATTACTACGGTGAGGAGTTGAACATGTTGCGTGCAGAAGGCAGAAAACTGATAGAGATCGGCCTGCTTGCGGATTCCAGAAAGAAAGGCAACTTCAGCGACATCACCGGTCTGATGTCTTGTATCGCACGATTCGGTGTTTTCAGCGACCACCACGATTTCGTGGTAGGCGTTCATCCCCGCCGGATGCAATTCTTCAATCAGGTTTTCGGATTCAAACAGGTTGGTGAGGTACGTGACTACGGAAAACTGAAAACCGCACCAGTGGCTCTTTTACACGCCAACGGATTGGATCTTCAGAATGAAACCTTTGAGTTGAATAAAACGATATACAGTAACCCGATGAACCTTGATTTCGCCGAGCGATTCCAGTTCAACCCGGGGAATTATATCGATGCCAACGAATTCAGTGATTCGGTGGCGGGTTTCATCCAAAAGATATGGGGAGCGAAAGGCTTACAAGCCGCCTGATAACCATTTTCAGCAAGGACCGTTTCAAAGACGACCCACAATCCCTTTTTAAATATGGTGCCAGTTTAAGCGGATCAACCGTGATTCCGCTGGGAGTTGTGTTCCCTGTGAACACCGGCGAGGTATCGGATGTATTGAAGCTCGCCAACGAAGAGAAACTGTCCATTTATCCCATAGCAAGAGGAAAAAACTTCGGATACGGAGAGGCGCAAGGAACTTCAGAAGGTCAATTGATCGTTGACTTTAGCAGGATGGATGAAATCCTGGAGGTAAACGAGCACCTGGGTTATGCCACTTTGCAACCAGGTGTTTCTCAGGAAAAACTGTACACGCATCTTCAACACAACAAGAGCCGTCTTCAACTGGATGTAACCGGAGCAGGTCTTGATGCATCCATTGTAGGAAACGTATTGGAACGTGGGTTCGGCCATACTGATTACGGTGACCGTTTCTCCAGGGTGGTTCGTCTCACAGCAGTGACCCCCGAAGGCGATGTCATCCGTACCGGCTTTGGCAGCATGCCGGAATCAAGTCCGGTCAATACTTACCGCTACGGCATAGGTCCTGTTTTAGATGGACTTTTCTCACAGTCCAATTTTGCGATTGTCACGGAGATGACCATCGAACTGATGCCAAAACCTGAGCGGTCGTGCATGTTCGTGGTCTCTGCGAAACGGGAATCGGCTATCGGAGAGCTCATTGAAGCGGTCAGGGAATTGAAATTGGCGGGTGTGGTCAATAGCGCCGTTCACTTCGCCAATAAGGCAAGGGCGATCGGTTCGGGAGAAAACAGGCTTGCCGGCTTCTGGAACATCAGCGGCTCCATTTCTGGACCCAAAGAACTGGTAGGCTCCAGAAAGCATGCTGTCAGAAAAATGATCGGAAAGCGTGTCGACGGGTGCAGCATCTGGTTCTTCGACGATTTCCGAATGAATCTCGTATCGTTCATCCACCGAAAAATCATCCCGATCTCTTTGTATGCTCCACTCAAGGACGCCTGGGATCTTCAAAAAGGCATTCCAACGGACCATCCGCTTCGAATCCTGTTGAACGACGACTCACTCCACTCGGCCACAATCGATCCCGGAGAATACTCTACCTGCTTCAGTTGGATCAATGCCGTGTGTGCGGCAGAACGTTCCAGCGTGGAGGGAATCCTGGCGATTTGCAAAGAAGAATTCAATAGGGACGGATATGAATTCCGTGTCACCTTCACGGCTGTGAATCCACGCTCCCTCATCATGATCACCAATATCAACTTCGAACGAAAAGAAGAAGAGATCGAGAAAGCTTCCGCTTTTACAAAAAGGGTTTACGGACGGCTCATCGAGGCCGGATTCCCCCCTTACCGTTCCGGTTCGGGTTCTTACCACAAAATGCCGGCGACAGCGCCTGAGACGGCAAAACTCCTAAGTAGGATAAAGACCGCGCTTGACCCAAATGGCGTGCTTGCTCCAGGCAAATACTCCATTTCCTGATTCCGGCTGTTGAACCGGAAAACAACCCAAATCAAGTTTATATTCCCCCCATCCTGCAATTCCGATCCATTGATCGGCATGTTCAGGAGACAATACTCGTTTTTTCAATCGACTGGTAAAGTGTAGGCAATACACACCACCAGCAGCAACACCGAACCTCCCTTTTTCAAGAAGAACCATTGGGGGTCGAAAGGTAGACGTATAGACTGTGCACGTGAAGAAAAGCAAGACCGAAACTACCCGTGATTGAAGAATAGCGGTTGGGGATGGATCGGAAAGCAAAGAGGCGATTCCGTTTGGAATCGCCTCTTCTAGACTTTAAACGAGGATCAATATTCCCAGAGATCGATTTCGAAGTTGATCATATCTTGTTTGATGCGCTCAGCCTCCAATAGCTGATCGAGGGGGTTTGCCTTGTAATCGTCGATACGGCGATTGTAAACATTGTCCTCTTTCATGATGTAACTGTTGAACATTCTCTTCTGGAAAATATCCTCGAACGACATCCGTTGTGCTGAATTGAACCGGTTAGCGACCTCGGCATTGGCCAGGATACGACGTGCTTCGGGATAGTAGACCCAGAAGAGGTTTTTCTTCTGTCCGCCTTCCACCAGATTGCCTTCCTGATCACGAGCGAGGTACATCGGACAGATGCCGATGATCCTGCACTTCAATTCCGAACGCTGTTTGTCGAAGAACCATTCCTCCTTGAGACGAAATTGAACAACGTCGTCGGGGTTGAAAGCACGGAACACCGTTGAATCGTATTCGTCGTAAGGTGGCTCGGAGCTGGTCACTTTGATCTGAATGGAATCGGCACCACCAACCTTCTCGAATTGAGCCAGTGTAAGTGGTGTGATGAATTCCTCGTCTTCATA
>JBJOER010000211.1:0-6463 GCA_046049215.1 Bacteroidota bacterium
TAGTTTCCTGGGGTGTTGTAGTACACAACCGGGTTCTGTGCAGTGGAAGTGGTTGGGTTGCCTCCCGGGAATTGCCATGACCAACCGCTGGGTTGTCCGGCCGAGTAATCCGTGAATTGAATCGCAGCTCCGGGGCATGTGATGGACTGACTGGCACCGAATGCGGATACGGGAGGATAGGATCCCGGCAGGTACAAGTCCGATTCCCACATGCCGCGTCCGTAAGTGGATGCGCGGATTTTCGATGTCGCGTAGTGGATGTGAAGCTGTGTGACGATCACGTTCGGCAAGCCGTTGCTGAAAGGTTGCCACACGTTGAGGCTGGCATCCTTGAAGAATGCGCCGATGTCGGTGCCGATGTACACGGCGTCGTTGGAGTTGTCTACGTGTACGATACAGTTCACCGGAACATTGGGAACCGAACCGGAAAGATTGGTCCACGTTGCACCCCGGTCGTTGGAGTGGAAAACTTTGTTGGAGTTGTTAAATCCTGAGTAAGTGATCCAAACCTTATTGGGGTCGGTGTTGCTGCAGGCGATTCCGGAGATGGTTCCCGGAGGGACGTTGGTCACTGAGGTCCAGCTTGTGCCGCCATTGGTGGTGAGTATAAGTTCTCCGGCTCGTGAAACCCAGATCACCTGATTGTCAGCAGGTGAAACAGTAAATGTATTCACGGTCGATGTTCCGCTGAAGTTACTGATGGATGTCCAGGCCTGGCCACCGTTGGTGCTCTTCCACATGTTGACGAATCCTGCGTACAACGTAGCTGCATCTACAGGGTCCTGGCTCCAGGCTGTGACCCATGGACCGGTTTCACTGATGCCGTTCGTGGCATCGGTCCAGGAGTTGCCTCCGTTCGTAGAGCGGTTCAGGTCGCCGTAGTACAAAGAGCCCCACATGTTCTGGTCGTTGGTGCGGTCGATGAAGCAGAGCATGCCGTCGCCACCGATCACTCTTTGCCAGATGCCGTCGTAAAGGTTGGTGCCGTTGTCCTGCCAGCCCTGGATCAACAGATCGGGATCGGTAGACGATTGTCCGAAGCCATACATCTGTGCGATTTGTAGTCCGTTGCTCAGATCAGACCATACTCCGTTGGTGTTTTTAAAGAGACCGCCGTCGCATCCTGCGAAGTAAGTGGTGGAGTTGAGGTATTGCAGGTCGTGGATGTCGGCATGCACATAGGGTGCTCCGCTTCCGGTCCAGTGTCCGTTCAGGCTGAAAGTCGCTCCGCCGTTGCCCGATTTCCAGATGTTCACACCACCGGTGATCACTTCGTCGCGGTTGGTGGGGGAGACGGCGATGGTCAGATCATACCATCCCTGTCCACCCGTGTCGCCGCCTGAGGAATTCCATCCAAGGATGTTGGCGGGAGCGGTTGTCGTGACCTTGGAGAAAGTACCACCGCTGTTCGTGCTGCGGTAAATGCCTTCGAATCCGTAGTCGGAGGCGGCTTTGGCAGCGAGAACATACACGTAGTTGGGATCGGCCGCTGTAACGGCAACGGACATCCGACTCAGTGCTGAAGCATTCGCGAATCCGCTGGTGATTTTGGTCCAGGCCTGGCCGTTATTGGTGGAGCGATAGAACTCCGTTCCGCAGGTGTATACTGTGTTTGGATCGCCGGGTTTGAACTCCATGTCCTTGAACCCACCGGCAAGTACCAGCGAAAAGGTGGCGCCGGCATCCGAACTGCGGTAAATGCCCGCACTGCTGGCGACCAGCAGGGTGGAAGTGTTGCTCGGATCGATCAGGATACGGGAGATCTGCCGGGTGTTGGCCATGTAAAAGGATAGTCCGGTGGGACTCCATGTCGTACCTCCGTCCGTTGACTTAAGAATGCCGATCGTATAAGTGTCTCCTCCGTCACCGTCGCCGGTGGCCAGGTACATCACATTCACGTTGTTGGGGTCGATGGCCAGGTCGGTGCAGCCGATGACCTGGGCAAGTTTATCGGTGTTGGTGCTCCAGGTCTGGCCTCCGTCGGTAGTTTTCCATAATCCTCCGGCCGGCGATCCCACATAAATGGTGTTTGGATTTCCGGGCTCGAAGCGGACAAAATTCAAACGTCCCGCTCCCCCGTCGATGGGAATGGTGCTCGTGGGTCCGATGAGAGACCAGTTGCCGGCCGAAGCCGTTCCCATTTGTCCGTAATAGCGAGCGCTTTCACGCCAGGTCAGCGATGGGTCGAAGCGCGAACCGTCCAAGCCTACGCGGGGACTCATGAACCACTCCCAGCGCTTGTATTGCGCAAAGCCCGGCACTTCGATCTCCTCCTGGTGCACGCCTTCTCCGGCTCGCTTGGAGGCCTTTCTACGGGCACGTTCCACCTGGCGGTCTTTCTTGACATAATACTTGTTGAAGGCCTTCTGAACTTCAAAGAAATTCACATCCGGATTTTCCATCATCTCCACCCAGTTTTGGGAGAAGGATGTTCCGCTAAATAAGATACCAAGTGCCAGTACGATGGCCGGCAATAGACGTTTGTTCATGAATTGGTGTGGGGAAGGTGAATGCGTAATCAAATGTAGTCAGTCCATTCTGTATTATCAAAACAATGGTCGCACATAATTGGCCTGACCTGATATGGCTCTTTAAACGGGGGGGTAAGGGGGCGTTGCGTTCATTGCAACCCACTGCTCCCGAGACTTCGGGACATTGCGTTTTAATCACGAACGCTGAATGGGTGGAGGTTTTCAACCTTTCGACTTCCTTCTCCTCAATTCGGTCGTCAGCAGCGAGAGCTCCCTGCCGGTCTGTCCGGCGATGGACGTGTTCTCCTGTGCGCGTCGGATAAGGTAAGGCATCACCGCTTCGACAGGTCCGTAAGGCACATACTTCGCCACCCGATAGCCGGCCTTCGACAAATTGAAGCTGATGTGGTCGCTCATGCCCAGTAATTGGGAAAAATAAATGCGTTCGTCACCGGGATCGATATCGTTTTCGGCCATTAGGTCGGTCAGAAATAAACTGCTGTTTTCACTGTGGGTACCCGCGCAGATGGCGATCCGGTCAATGTGATCAATGCAAAATCGTAGAGCCGCGTCGTAGTCCCTGTCACAGGCTTCTTTGTTGGGTTGGATGGGGGAGGGGTATCCCAATTCGGCTGCACGTGCCCGTTCCTTTTCCATGTAGGCTCCGCGGACGAGCTTCAATCCCAATTTATAGCCTTTTTCCTCAGCAGTTCGGTAAGCCTTCTTCAGATAAGCCAGCCGGTCGTGTCGGTACATCTGCAGGGTGTTATAGACCACAAAATCCTGGCGGTTGAAACGTTCCATCATGTCGGTGGCCAATGCGTCAATGGCGTCCTGGATCCACGTTTCCTCCGCATCGATGAAAACGCGGACACCAAGGCGGTGGGCGGTTTCGCAGATTTGAAGCACCCTATGTTTGATTCTGCTGAATTCTGAAGCTTCCTCAGAACTGAGTGCGACTCCACTGCTCACTTTTTCCAGCAGGGCGAAGCGGGCAAGACCGGTCACCTTGAAAACGCTGAAAGGGATGTTCGTGTCGTTGGCTGCGCGTTTCACCGTGGCGATGATCTCCTTGCAGCTGTGGTCGAATTCACTTTCCGATTCCTTGCCCTCCACCGAGTAGTCGAGGATGGATCCTACACCGAGTTCTCCCAGTCTGCGGATGGTTTCAGCACAATCGTGAATGTCTTCCCCTCCGCAGAAATGGCGGAAGATAGTAGCCTTGATTAGGCCTTTCACCGGCAAGTGGTACCGAAGTGAAAGTTCGGCAAGTGAGCTACCGAATTTGACGAGCCCCGGGTAGCTGATGGCCTTGAAAAGCCAGTAAGCCCGGTTGATTTCGTGACGGCTTCGGTAGGAGAATGCATTCTCCGTGTTCTCGAATGATACCTTGGGAGCGGCGGTCATAAGCACGGCCAAAGATAGCAAGTTCAAGTCGTCGGGATGGTCCTGCAGGTGGCCGACTGCAATGCTTACTTTTGTCTAACTAAGATTTTGTCGGTCTTCCAGCGAATTAGAACTTGAAAAAGTCATCCGCACACTTGTCCCAGTCCGGTTTTCCTGTATTCAGCGGGGAAGATGCTCTTTTCGCATTCAGCGGTTGGCTGTCCGTTTCCGGGTTCAACCGCGGACTCCTCCTCTGTGATCCCTTCACCTACGAGCATTGCTTGCCTCTATTGCGCTCTGCTGTTCCCGAAGTGTCGGCCTGGCCGGTGTTGACGGTGCCGGCGGGTGAGGAGGCTAAGATGATGACAGAGGCCACACACCTGTGGAATCGCTTGACCGAACTTAACATCACCCGGCAGGACTTACTGCTGAACCTTGGGGGTGGAGCCCTTACCGACCTCGGGGGCTTTGTGGCTTCACTTTACCTGCGGGGAATCCCGTTCGTGCACATTCCGACGACCCTGCTGGGGATGGTCGATGCTGCTCTTGGAGGCAAAACAGCGGTCGATCTGGGTTCGGTCAAGAACAGGATCGGCACCATCGTTTTCCCGCAGTGCACGGTGTGTGATCCGGTTTTTCTGAAAACCTTGCCCGAAGATTCCTGGCTCGACGGATTGGCAGAGGCCGTGAAACATGCCGTCATCGGAGATGAAGGTTTGTTTCGACTTTTTGCGGAAAGCCATGACGTTAGAAAAACACTGGCAGAGCAGCTGGATAGGATCCAGTCCATCAAATTACGCATCGTGGAAGCCGACCCTTTCGAGAGCGGTCTCCGCAAGGTGCTGAATTTCGGACATAGCATCGGTCATGCAATCGAGAGCTGCGCGCTGGAAGCCGGCTTGCAAGGCATTTCGCACGGAGGCGCTGTGGCCTTGGGTATGGTAGTGGAATCGCGGATAGCCCTTGCGCTGGGTATTCTATCGCCCGAAGATGAAGACGCGATTGTCCGGTTCATCGGCCAACACTTCGGGATGCCAGTCCTGAACTGGATCAGCCCAGAGCGCCTGTTGCATTTCCTTCGTCTCGACAAGAAAAATACATCCGGAGGTATTTTCATGAGCCTGCCCGACCGGATCGGTTCCTGCCTTCCCGCAGTAGAGGTGAACGAGGAGTTGGTGAGAAAGGTGCTGGCGGAAACAATGGCTCAGGCATGAAGGACTTAGTTCGCATTACCGCGCCCACGGGACCCTTGCAGGGAACCGTGCACCTACCTGCCTCTAAAAGCGTGAGCAACCGGGTGCTGATTATCCGAGCCCTGGTTGGTGTTGATTTTCCCATCGAAAACCTTTCGGATGCCGATGATACCCGTGTGCTGGATGAGTGTATTCGAAACCGAAAACAGGAAGAGTTGTGCGGAGAAGGCGGTACCACATTCCGATTTTTGCTCGCGCTCAGGGCATGTCAGGGTGCAAAGGGTACCTTGTCGGCAGAGGGTCCCATGCTTGACCGGCCTGTTGCTCCTTTAGTGGATGCATTGAATGCCCTTGGCGCGGGAATTACCTATCTGCATGGTGAAGGCCGTGCGTCCGTTCGTTTTTCGGGTGCGCGACTGCGAGGGGGAGAAGTGACTGTACCCGCCGCTATCAGCAGTCAGTTCTTGTCGGCTCTGATGCTGATAGGACCTTACCTGCCCGGTGGGTTGAACATCCTCTTGGAGGGCAAGACGGTTTCTCGTCCCTACATCGATATGACGGTGGACCTGATGCGCGAATTTGGTTGTGTCGTATCCTTCCAAGATGGTTTGATAAAGGTAGAGCCGGGGTTCTATGAGGCAAAATCCTTTCGTGTGCCACCTGACTGGTCTGCGGCAGCGGTGTTCTACGCCATGGCTGCAGCACGACCCGGTAGCATGATCCGCTTCCCCGGACTCGGCACCGATCGCTACCAGGGCGACCGTGCACTCAGCAAATTGATGCAGGATTGGGGTGTTAAAACACAATCTTTTGAAGAAGATATCATTATTCATTCTTCAGGAAGCAGTTTGAATCCACTCACCATTGATTTCGAAAACA
Source organism: Bacteroidota bacterium (assembly GCA_046049215.1). Taxonomy (GTDB): domain Bacteria; phylum Bacteroidota; class Bacteroidia; order AKYH767-A; family OLB10; genus JAJTFW01. The sequence continues at coordinate 5,930 of JBJOER010000211.1, forward strand.
CACCCGATCTTGCCCAGGTCTTCGCTGTGATGGCCGCTGTACTCAACCGCCCGCTTGGGTTGACCGGCCTCTCTACTCTTCGCAACAAGGAAACGGACCGCATTATAGCATTGGTAGCAGAATTAACCAAAGCAGGTGCTACTGCCGATGGAGTGCGGGATCGGTTACGCATCACCTCCGGCATCCGGTTTGACCACATCTCCAATACTATTTTTAATTGCTACGGTGACCACCGTATGGTGATGGCTCTTTCCTTGCTGAGCCTTTCAGGTGAAATCGTTTCTATTTCAGGTGCCAATTCTGTCAGTAAGTCCTTTCCGAGTTTTTTTGAGCAGCTTGGAAAAATGGGCTTTGCAGTGGGGCTTTGACAATGCAATGATTTGAAAACATTTCAAATCGTATGCTGCAAATCTGCGGATGGATTTCCTTGAAAAATGAACAGGCGCTACGATAAGTGCAAAATGCCAGACAAATGTAAGCTATTGTGATCCGTTAATACTCGTTTCGGTAAAATAGCCGTCAATGTGTTTTTTT
>JBJOER010000212.1:0-4563 GCA_046049215.1 Bacteroidota bacterium
TTGATTGCCATTCCCATGGTGGTGAATTACAACAGTCTCTGGCTCACTTTGCTTGATTTTTTCATGGCCGGACTTTTGACCGTAGGTTGGTTCTGGTTGCCCTCTCTCACTTCGCTTCTCCACAAGCTGCCTCTTCCTACGGCATGGAAAGAATCACTCTCTCAATTGAAAGATGTGCCTTTTAAAACCAGGTTTTCAGCATGGATTCTCTCCGTGTTGCGCTATGCTGTGTTCTGCACACAGCAATTGATTCTTTTTGTCGCCTTTGGTGAACACCCGGAAATCCTCGTCTTCGTTCCGCTGATGGCCTTGGCTTTCATGTATATGAGCCAGATTCCCAGCTTCGGGCTGGGCGAGCTGGCTGTTCGCGGGGGTACTGCGCTGAAAGTGTTTGGTTGGATTCATGTTGACCCTCGCATCGTCCTCATGACCACCACAGCTTTGTGGACCATCAACGTAGGCCTTCCGGCTTTACTCGGGGGGCTCTCTCTGCTGAAACTCAAACGCACCGAACCGGCGTCATGAACCTGTTGCTTCTTTTATTTCATCTTGCCTATGCAGGTTTACTGTTGGTTTTCAGTTTTGGTTTTTACATGGCCGGTCGTCGTTTTCGAGCCGGTAATCCGAGCAAGATGCCCAGTGCGACTGTGCTTGTTCCATTCCGCAATGAACAGGCGAATCTTCCAGGCCTGCTCAGCGACCTGCTCAAACAGGACTATCCTCGCGACTTATTGGAAATTATCTTCATCGACGATCATAGCTCGGACCATGGTGCTGAGCTTGTTGCTTCGTATGGTAAGCAGGTGAAGATTATCCGTCTGCCGGATACCTCCATGGGCAAAAAGGCTGCATTGGAGGCGGGTGTTGCCGCATCGTCGTCGGAATGGATACTGACAACCGATGCCGACTGCCGTTTGCCAAAGGGTTGGGTAAGCAGTCTGATCAGGGTTGGACATGCTTCAGGTGCTTGCATGGTATGTGGTACGGTCGACATCGCATGGCAATCCGTGTCGCCGCTAAGTGTTCTGCAGGTATTGGAGACCCATCTATTGCAGCGAATGGGTGCAGCTTCATTGTCTTTGGGATTCCCCCTCCTGAATACCGGTGCTTCACTTGCTTTCCGCCGGGATGCATTCATCGAAGTGGGAGGATACAGTGCAAACAGGCATCTCGCGTCGGGCGACGATACCTTTTTACTGCTGGCCATGCATTCTGCTCATCCCGGCCGGGTCGTCCCCTGCATTCTGCCGGAGTCCAGGGTGACTACTGCTGCCGAGCCCGATTGGGGAGCGTACCTTGCCCAGCGCCACCGCCGCGCATCCAAGGTTGGGCATTACCGGTCGCCCAGCATTTTGCTCTTGGGAGCGTTTCTTTTTCTGGCACAGTGCACCACATGGATCGCCTTGGTTCAATTTATTTTAGGAATCCTTTCGTTCCCAATGCTGACCCTGTTTTTGGCACTCCGTTTTCTGCCTGAAATATTGCTGTTAGGTTCAAGGTTGCCTCTCCGCCATCTCCTGGCGGCGGTTCCCGTTTCGCTGGTTTTTCCGTTACTGAACATGGTGTCTATCTTGCCATTAGGCGCCAGCGGGCAAACCTGGAAAGGGCGCCCCCTTGTGAATAAAAAGCACTGAACGAAAGCGTTGTTCTCAGCCCCATTTTACCGACCTTCGTGCATTATTGCATCATGAAAAAATTCATTCTATTCATCCCGTTTGCGCTGCTGTTTTATTCAGCGAGTGCCCAGAAAAAAGCGCCCGTCATCAAACCGTATTCCGCCGACGAGGCCAAAGAAGCCAAAAAGGAGGCCGACGTTGCCTTCAAAAGCCTGAGCTACGGCTATGCACGTACATTTTATGAACGATTGGTTGTCACTGAACCCAATAACGTGGAATACAACCATCGTCTGGGATTGTGTTATTTGAATACGAATGTGAACAAAGGCAAGGCCGTTTCTTACCTCGAGTACGTCGCCAACTCCAATGCCAAGGACAAGCCCAAGGACATCCTGTTCGACCTTGGGAAGGCATACCATTATGCAGGACTGTATGATCAGGCCCTCGAGACTTATGAGAAGTTCAGAGAGTCGAAAGGCGGAACCGTGGATGCCAAGCTCAAGTTTGATCTTTGGGTGGAGTGGAGTGAGAATGCCAACAAGCTAACTGAAACGCCTATAAGAGCATCCTGGAGCAATCCGGGCAAGACCATCAATTCGGCGCAGTCGGATTATCGCCCATTGAGGGGTGCAGCAGATACCGTCGTTTATTTTTCTTCGAGGCGAAAAGGAACCATGGGAGGAGAGATGGATGATTTCGGTGAACTACCGACGGACATCTTCTTTTTTACTCAGAACGATACATCGCGCGGCAAGGCCAAGAACGCCGGCATCAACCTCAATACTGAATTTTATGAGGAAACCATGTTCCTGAGCATGGCCGGTGACCGGTTGTTGGTTTACAAAGAAGGTCCTGAATCCAACGGTGACATTTATATCTCCGATTTGCAGGGGAAATCCTGGTCCAAGCCGGTTCTCGTCAGCAAGGATTTCCTGACCAAGGTGCTGGAGACAGGGGCCAGCATGAGTCCTGATGGTATGACCCTTTACTTCTCAGCCGAGGAGCCCGGTTCCAAGACCGGAAAGGACATCTACCGGTGCACTCGCACACCGGCAACGGCCTGGAGCAAGCCCGAGAAACTGTCAGGATCCATCAATACCAAGTGGGACGAAGACATGCCCATGATGTGGATGGACGGCAAGACCCTGTTCTTTTCCTCTGCGGGGCACGGAAGCATGGGAGGATTGGATATCTATAAATCCGTAATGAACGACCCCAAGGAAGGGTTTTCCAAGCCTGTGAACATCGGCTATCCGCTCAATTCGGTGTACGACGACCTCAGCCTTGCGTTGTCCTGCGATGGAAAATCCGCTTGGGTTTCGGCTGTGCGTGACAGTGGTATCGGTGATTACGACCTATGGGAGGTCAAACTCGAACAGTCGCTCATCGAAAAACCGATGGTTTGGCTTTGCGGTAAGGGAATCACCAATGTAGGGACTCCGGCCAAAGGGGCTTTCGTGGTGATCACGGAAAAATCGACCGGCTATAAGGTGTTCGAGATCGAAGCCAATGAAGCCACCGGACGATTCGATGCCGCACTCTATCCCGGCGAATACAAAGTAGTGTTACGGCACCCCAAGGCCGGCAAGACCGAAGCCGATGTGATCATTGCCGCCGGCGAATCCAGGTCGGTTGTTGAACTTGTGTTCCCCTGATAAAAGCTATTGCAAGATATGATCCAGCTCCATCGGCCTTTGGCCTTCTTCGACCTTGAAACCACAGGCATCACCGTTGGCGCTGACCGCATTGTCGAGATCTCCATCCTGAAGCTTCAGCCCGACGGTACGAAGCAGGTCTACACCCGGCGCATGAATCCCGAGATCCCTATCCCGCATTTTGCGTCGCAGGTCCACGGGATTTACGACAAGGATGTGGCCAACGAGCCAACGTTCCGCCAGCTTGCTCCGGAGATCAACGCTTTTATCGGCAATGCCGACCTGGCAGGGTACAACTCCAATAAGTTCGATGTGCCTATGCTCGTGGATGAGTTCTTAAGGGTGGGAGTGCAATTCGACATGAAAGGTCGCCGCTTGGTGGATGTGCAGAATATTTTTCACAAGATGGAACAGCGCACCTTGGCCGCTGCCTACAAGTTTTACTGCGGTAAGGAGATCGTGAATGCCCACAGCGCCGAGGCCGACATCACCGCCACCTACGAAGTGCTGATGGCACAATTGGAGCGCTACGAATCACTTGCAAAGGATGTGGATGGATTGCACAACTTTAGCTCGGTCAACAAGAATGTGGACCTGGCCGGCCGTATTGTGTACAACGAGAAGAAGGAGGAGGTGTTCAATTTCGGCAAGCACAAAGGCAAGACCGTCCGCGAGATCTTCCAGCGCGAACCCAGTTACTACGATTGGATGATGGGCGGAGATTTTCCTTTAGAGACTAAGCAGGTGCTGACCGCTTTGCGTTTGAGGGAGAAGAGTGCGAAGTAGGTTTTTAATCATTCAATTCCCACTGCTGGTTCTTAGCCTTTCAGATTTCTGCTTGAAATAATCCAGGGGAATTATTCCTTTTTCGGAGGAATTACTGGGCTGGATCGCTGATATGGTTCTTATTGGCCATTTAGCTGGCATCGAAATGCGAGGTCCAGTTGGTCATATGTAATTTTTTTGCTGGGTCAGGGCAATTTTTCTACATTACGATGTCAAATGTCCGGTTCCTATGAAAAAGTCCTTTCTGCTATTCCTTCCTGCACTTATGGTGTTTTTTTCTTTTCTCGAAACTTCAGCGCAGGTCCCCATGGCCATTCCCTATCAGGCCGTTGCCCGCGATGCGTCCGGTAATCTGCTGGTCAACCAGGCCGTCGGACTTCGTTTCAGCCTGTGCAGTGACGATCCACACCCATTCAGCATTCATTATCAGGAAACCCATGTGGTGACCACCACCGATCTTGGCCAGATCAACCTCAACATCGGAAGCGGTACCGTATACAGTGGAA
>JBJOER010000213.1:0-7597 GCA_046049215.1 Bacteroidota bacterium
AATGCAAGGCTGGGACGCGGAAAGCAATGCCGCCAGTTTACTCAGCGCCCTGGGCGTGACCGAAGACTTACACCAGAGGAAAATGGCCGAGATCGACGGCAAGCAGAAAGTGCGTGTGCTATTGGCTCAGGCCTTGTTCGGCAATCCGGATATCCTGCTGTTGGACGAGCCTACCAACGACCTCGACGTGGATACCATCACCTGGCTCGAGAACTTCCTGGCCGATTTCCAAAATACGGTGATTGTTGTGAGCCACGACCGTCACTTCCTCGATACCGTATGTACCCACGTGGCAGATATCGATTTTGCCAAGATCCAGTTGTATTCCGGTAACTACAGCTTCTGGTATGAGTCGAGTCAGCTGGCGCTTCGTCAACGCTCCGACCAGAACAAGAAGGTGGAAGACAAACGCAAGGAGCTCCAGGAATTCGTGGAACGGTTCAGTGCGAACGCATCGAAGTCGCGCCAGGCGACCAGCAGGAAGAAGCTGCTCGAGAAACTCGTAGTGGAAGAAATCCCGCCCTCTACAAGGAAGTATCCGGCCATCATTTTCAAAGCCGAACGCGACTGTGGCGATCAGCTGCTGCGGGTAGAGAACCTGGCGAAAAAATCAATCGACGGCGAAACACTGTTCAATGGTATCACCTTCTCCATTGATAAGGGCGATAAGATCGCTATCATCTCACGTGAGCGCAAAGCCGTAACGGATTTCTTCGAGATCATCACCGGCAACGATACCGAATTCGATGGTACGTTCGAGTGGGGAACCACCATCACCCGCTCTTATCTTCCCAACGACAATTCAGCTTTTTTCAAGGAAGAAATGAGCCTCATCGACTGGCTACGGCAGTTCAGCAAGGAGAAGGAAGAGACGTTTGTGCGTGGCTTCCTCGGAAAGATGCTGTTCAGCGGAGAAGAGTCGCTCAAGAAAAGCACTGTCCTCTCCGGAGGTGAAAAGGTGCGTTGCATGATCTCGCGCATGATGCTAACCAATGCCAACTGCCTGATCCTCGACGAGCCCACCAACCACCTCGACCTGGAGTCGATCACGGCATTCAACAATGCCATGCAGGAGTGGAGGCACATCGCCTTGTTCAGCTCCCATGACCACGCCTTTACACAAACCGTGGCCAACCGGATCATCGAACTCACCCCGGGTGGTATCATCGACAAGCGCATGTCCTACGACGAGTACCTCGAGAACGAAGGGGTGAAGGAGATGCGCAACCGGTTTTATCCGGATGCGGTTCACGCTTGATTTAGCCTGGATTTTTTAAACGCAGCGCACGCTACGGCTAGCAGTGTGTGTGGAGAGATCTTGTGTCTTTGTTTTATCCCTTCTAGATTTAAGTTGTTTTTGGGCCGGATGCAGGAATCACAGCACTCTGCGTTTGTCGCAAAACGCTGTGGTCACTGTGTTTAAACATCGTAATCGAATCACACGACGAGGTGGAGAATATACATTCAGGATCTATTTGGCGGGAGCAATCCTTCAACCTTTAACGGCCCTTCGTCCGATAGCTATCGGACAGGCTCAGGGACCAGATACAAATAGCTCATATGACATTTGTCATCCGGATATCTGATTGCAGCGATTAGATCCACTTTCATTCGGGATTATTTTTACTCCAATGAAACCGGGTTGTATCTCATTCTTATTCATCTTGTTTTTTACATGCTCGGTTCATTCTCAAGATGCCCGTGAGATCGTTCGGAAGGCTGATTTGAAAGCTCGCGGTGAGACTTCCATCACCGATATGAGTATGAAGGTTGTCCGCCCGAACTGGTCGAAGGAAATGCGCCTGAAGGCTTGGACAAAAGGCAATAAGCTGGCGATGATACAGATTCTTTCTCCAGCCAAGGAACGGGGAATTGTTTACCTGAAACGGGGAAAAGAAGTATGGAACTGGATCCCTTCCATCGAACGAACGGTGAAGATGCCTCCATCGATGATGAGTCAGTCCTGGATGGGAACGGATTTCACCAACGATGATCTGGTGAAGGAGTTCTCCATCCTGGAGGATTATGTGCATACCCTGTTGGGCGAGGAGAACATTGGCGAGCGAATGTGTTACCGGATCCAATTGATTCCAAAGCCTGAATCGGCGGTGGTGTGGGGCAAGGTGATGTTGTGGATCGAAAAGGCCGAACTGGTGATGATGAAGGCAGAGTATTTCGATGAGGATAATGTCTTGGTCAACCGCATGCTGGTGAATGAGGTAGGCCAATTGGGCGGCCGCTTGCTGCCAACCATCATCGAAATGACACCGATGGACAAGAAAGGGCAGAAGACCATCATTACCAACCATACGATTGAATTCGACCGACAGGTAGCAGATGAATTTTTCTCGGTGAATCAAATGCAAAAGCTACCATGATCCTACGTCTGGCTTGGCGCAATATGTGGCGTAACCCGCGCCGAACCCTGATTACTTCGGCCTCGGTAGCCTTTGCTGTATTTCTGGCTATCACGATGAAGAGCCTGCAGACGGGTGTATTCGACAATCTTGTTCGCAACATGGTGAATTACTATTCGGGCTACATCCAGATTCACAAGCAGGGTTATTGGGATGAGCGTATCCTCGACAATGCTTTTCCGCTTGATTCCGTAGTGCTATCGGCCATCGATTCATCATCGGTTGTCAAAAAGTATACAATCCGGATCGAGACGTTCATCCTTGCTTCGAAAGGAGAGGCCACACGTGGCGCTTTCCTGTGTGGGACAGATCCGAAACTGGAAAAGCGATTGACCGCTCTGCATCACCGGCTTCAAAGCGGCGGGTTCCTTCAAGACAGGGGAGAGAGGGATGTATTGATAGGCGAGGGATTGGCTCGCAGACTTTCTTTGAACACGGGCGACACCCTGGTTCTTCTGGGACAGGGTATGTACGGTTCTGTCGCCGCAGGAAAATACCGGATCAAGGGGCTTTTGAAACTGGGTGCACCTGACCTCAACGATGCATTCATCCTGATGGATCTTCTTCAGGCGCAAGAGCTGCTCTCTGCTCCCGGCATGGCCACAGGAATCGCCATTGAACCGGTTGTTCCGGATCGGCTGGAGGAAAGTGTGCAATCGATAGGAAGGCATGTGGGTGGAGGATTCGAGGTGATGTCGTGGAAGACCATGATGCCGGAGGTATGGAATCACATCCGGATCGATACGAACAGCCTCTATATCATGATGGGATTCCTTTATCTGATTATCGCTTTCGGGATGTTCGGAACCGTTTTGATGATGACCAATGAGCGGAAATATGAATTTGGAATGCTTGTAGCGATCGGTTTACAGAAAGGACAACTTGTGCGAATCGTGCTTGTAGAAATCATCCTGATGGCGCTGCTGGGTGCTTTGTCCGGCATATTGCTGGGGTGGCCCGTGGTCTATTATTTACAGGAAGTGCCGCTGCACATGGGCGGCGATATGGCAGAGGCTTTCATTGATTATGGTTTCGAGCCGGTATTTCCTGCTCGACTTAACCATGAGGTTTTCATCGAACAGACAGTCATCGTGCTCGGTCTTTCACTCCTGATGGCTATTTATCCGGTCATCAAATCCTTTCGCCTGGACCCCATCTCACTGATCAAACGCTGATATGCTCATTAAAATCGCCTGGCGGAATCTGTGGCGGCATCCGGGCCGCAGCTTGATCATCGTCTTTGCCGTGATCATCGGTCTGTGGTCGATCCTTTTTCTTAGTGCACTTTACGAAGGAATCGTCAGGCAACGGATCGCCGATGTGATCAATAGCGAATCATCACACATTCAGATCCATCACCCCTCATTCCGCGTGGATCAAACGCCGGTCTACACCGTGCCCGGTACAGATCGGGTTGTGAGGGCATTGCAGCAAGATACCCGAATCAAGTCGTTCAGTCTTCGCCAGGTCACCACCGGTATGATCAATTCTACGGGTGGCAGCATGGGAGCCACCTTCATCGGTATCGAGAACGGGTTGGAAAAGAAGGTAACGGCGATCCATGAACATATCGTTGCCGGGAATTATCTGCAGGACCCAAAACGTTCGGAGATCCTGATCGGTGAAAAACTTGCCCGTAAAATGAAATTGCATTTGAAAAGTAAAGTGGTCGTCCTTTGTCAGGATACGAGTGGCGATATTGTTTCCGGTGCATTTCGCGTACAGGGAATTTACAAGACCAACAACGAGCCCTTCGATGAGTCCCATGTTTTCATGCACAAAGAACAGTTGGCTTCCATGCTTGGATTACCGGGCTGTTCGCATGAAATCGCCATATTGCTGCAAGATCAAAAGCGACTGCAGGAAGTGTCGAACAACCTCAAGGCAGTCCTGCCCGGGAGAGAAATTAAAACCTGGATGGAACTATCCCCGGAGATGCGCTTGCTCGTGGGTGTTTTCGATGAATACATGATGGTGCTCATGCTGATCGTTTTTATGGCAGTTGCTTTTGGAATCGTGAATACCATGCTGATGTCCGTGCTCGAACGCAGCAGGGAGCTGGGGATGATGTTCGCGGTGGGGATGAACAAACAGCGGGTATTCCTGATGGTCACCTTCGAGACATTTTTCCTCATGCTGGCCGGTTTACCTGCCGGAGTATTGGCCGGCATGGCTACGGTCACCTATTTCGGACGGAGCGGTATTCAGTTCGGCCCGGAGAACATGATGTCGAACTTCGGATTCACCAATGTGGTTTATCCCGTTTTGACGGCAGATCATGTGGTTACAGCTGCTTCAGTGATCACATTCATCACCCTTGTTTCCTCCATTTATCCATCCCTTCGTGCAGTCATGATCAAGCCTGCCGAGGCCATTCGCAAATGAATATGGACACAGTTATCGATGCCCACGAGATCACCAAGGTGTATGACCGAGAGACGATACCCGTTTATGCGGTCAACGGTGTTCACCTGCACGTAGAGCGCGGCGAGTTTATTGCCCTGAAAGGTCCTTCCGGCAGCGGGAAGACCACGGTGCTGAATATGATCGGTGGCCTTGACCGTCCGGATACGGGTGAGATTCTGATCGACGGCGTCGACATCACCAAGCTGGGTGGAAGGGAGTTGATCGATTTTCGTCTGCACAATATCGGTTTCGTATTCCAGGCTTACAATCTGATTCCCGTGTTGACTGCCGCCGAAAATATTGAGTTCACCATGCTTCTGCAGAAGCGGTCCAGGGAGGAGCGCAGGAAGCGGACACAGGAGTTGTTGAAGGAAATCGGATTGGTGGATCAGGCCGATCGCCTTCCTTCCAGACTCTCCGGAGGGCAACAGCAACGCGTAGCCGTAGCCCGGGCACTTGCACCCAAACCCCGTTTTGTGCTTGCGGACGAACCTACAGCCAATCTGGATTCAAAATCCGCATTCAACCTGCTCGACATTATGGCGCGATTGAATCAGGAGGAAAAAATCACCTTCCTTTTTTCTACACATGATCCGCGTGTCATCGAACGTGCCCGAAGGGTCATTACACTCGAAGACGGGAAGATTGTAGAGGATACTGCAAAATAATAATCGTGTCGACAATTCGTGTCCTCCCATTTTTGTTCCTGATGTTCTTGTTGACTAGCGAGTCAACAGGCCGTCCGCATGTCCTGGATCAGCAACACGAGGAAACTGATTCGCTGACGAAAGGGATCGTGACGAAAGAACTGCATGGCTACATGAAGTTCATCCCTTCTGTCTACTTCCAGGACAGGGCAGATTCAGTATTCAGCGAAGGATTTTTGCACAATCGGATCAATTTAAAAATAAGCGATGGGAAAGGATTGCAGTTTCGAGCCGAGATGCGCAACCGTCTGTATTACGGCGAGGTTGTGCGTATGCAGCCCCAATTCGCTTCAATCGTAGACGACGATACGGGATGGGTGCGAATGGCTGTTCTCTGGGTAGATCAACCCGGCTTTGTCCTTCTTTCCAATATCGATAGGCTGCAGGTCAGTTATGATGCCGGGCGCTATAGCCTTGTCCTTGGACGACAACGTATCAATTGGGGCATCAATACCCTTTGGAATCCGAATGACCTGTTCAACGCCTGGAATTTTCTCGATTTTGATTACGAAGAACGTCCGGGAACGGACGCCATTCGCTTGAGATATAATGCATCAGAAACTGCATCATTGGAATTGGCCTACTCTCCTGCTGAATCGGTTGAGTACCACACCGCCGCGATGCTTTGGCGTTTCAACCGTTCCCGATTTGATTACCAGTTGCTTGCCGGAAAGTACAAACACGATTTAGTCCTCGGAGGTGGATTTGCCGGTCATATCCGCCAAACCGGTTTCAAAGGGGAGGTTAGTTGGTTTAATCCTTTGTATGGAGGCTTGTACGGTGGTCAGACCATCGCTGCCTCCATTGAATTCGACCGTACATTCAAAAATGACTGGTACCTGAATACGGCTGTTTTGCACAACAGGGTGGAAGATGATTTCGATCTCACAGTGGCGGGAATTTATCGAAGTCGTGTAAGCCCGCGACAGCTCATGCCCTGGAGCTGGAATTTTTCAATAAGCGCATTGAAGCAAATTTCCCCGCCGATCAGTGCAAGTCTCGGACTTGTTTTTTCTCCGGAGGATGCTTCTACAATTTTATTGCCCGGCCTCAATTGGAATGTGGCAGAAAATTTTTACATAGACCTGATAGGTCAATCCTTTTTCAGTCGGCAGGCATCCAATTATCAGGTTGTCGTGAACAGTTTATACCTCAGGATACAATTGCGTTATTGAGTTTATCAGGACAGGTTGAACCATTCCTGACTTTCATCAGTAAGAAATCAGCGATGGGATAGTACCTTCGTTCATCTTTGAGGTCCATTCGTGCCACGCCCTGTTTGTATTTTGTGTATCATTTCCCTCAGCCTCATTTCAGTGTTGGAGGCGCGGGGTCAGCAGTATGGGCTAAATAGTACTACCGACTCCCTCTGTGTAAAAGCAGGTGTACTGGTGATACTGAAAGATAGCCTTTACATCACCGGAAACGATACGGTCATTCCCAGGGATGAACGTTTTGTGCGCCTGCGGAACGATCCGTACGTCCGTACGGCATCCTTTTATGAAGCATTGTTGAAGAGGGTGGGGGATAGAGGGATCCGCAAGGAGTTGCACAGGCTTTTCATCAGGGACAACAACCCGACAGCCGTCGCTCGCAAAAACGAAATCCGTCGAGAGGATTATTTCAAGCCTTTTGAAGGGAAGGTCATCCGAAGTATCCGCGCCACCCGAGTCCCCATGCTGGATGGCAATGTGAACGATACCTCCGGAACTTCCCTGGATGGCTGGAACCGGTTTATCAACCTTCATCCGCAAACGCCATCATGGGTAGCCAGGGGAAAGGGGGTGATTCGTGAGGGGCAGCGGGTTCTCCCGGGTGCATTGGCCGATCACGAGCGATTGATCCGTGAACTGCCGAATATCCGCGATGCCAAACTATATGTGTCGCCGGTTGATGGCAGTGACTCGGTGGATATTGTTGTAGTGACACAGGATCTTTTTCCATTGCGACTCAATATCGATTACAGGAATTCAGATGAATTGAAAGTCCGGGTGAACGATCGGAATATCACCGGCACGGGACTCGAAACCGATCTTGAATACAACTCCTTTTCATCACTGGAAAACA
>JBJOER010000214.1:0-5713 GCA_046049215.1 Bacteroidota bacterium
GGTGCGTATCACCGCTCCCAGTATCAATGAAGCAAGAAACCTGGAGGAGATCAAGAAGGAACTACGGAACAGGGGGTATGCCACTCCCCTGGTTGCCGATATCCATTTTACACCGAATGCCGCCGAGGTGGCTGCACGGATCGTAGAGAAGGTACGTATCAATCCCGGCAATTTCGCCGACAAGAAGAAATTTGATTTCATCGAGTATACAGATGCCGCTTACGACGAAGAACTCGAACGTATCCGCAATCGTTTTGTGCCGCTGTTGAAGATTTGCAAGGAACATGGAACCGCTCTCAGGATCGGAACCAACCACGGCTCGCTGAGCGACCGCATCATGAGCCGCTACGGGGACACCGCACTCGGCATGGTGGAGTCGGCTCTCGAATTCCTCCGCATAGCACGTGATGAGGATTTTCACAACATCGTTCTCAGCATGAAATCGAGCAATCCTCAGGTGATGGTTCAGGCTTACCGCTCGCTGGTGGTGCGCATGACCCTTGAAGGGATGAACTATCCTTTGCATCTGGGTGTGACCGAGGCGGGAGAAGGAGAGGATGGCCGGGTGAAGTCCGCCGCCGGTATCGGCACGTTGCTTGAAGACGGGATCGGCGACACCATACGGGTATCCCTTACCGAAGATCCGGAATTCGAAATACCCGTGGCACGCACCCTGGTTGACCGATACAACAACCGGATGGCTGAGCCCCGGATCAAAGACATGCCACGGTTCGTGGTCAAAGCGGATGGAGTGGTCTGCGGTGATGACGGACAGGCATCGGTATACCAGCCGTTCACCTACACCAGGAGGGCGACCCGCGAAATCCTGAACATCGGACATGAACAGGTCCCCCGAGTCATTGCCGATCTCAGCCACCTCACTACACTTGGTCCTGCCGCTTTTTTTCCACTGGGCTATAATTATTCAGTACCACTCGACAAGTGGAACATCAGCGATCAGGCCTGTGACTTCATTTACACCGGGAATACAGTGGTACCCTTCGAATGGCCTGGGACCCTGGGCATCATTCTCAATGCTGAAGCCTGGGGCGCCGATCCCGGTCGTGAACGCACTTATCCGCTTTTCTGTGGCGATGGTTTCTTCAAGGCCTCCCGTGTTTCACCGTCACTGAATTTCATTGCACTCGACGCCGATCAAGTGGTCTCCGATAACGGCTTCCACTTTGATCGATTCGACGCCACCTGCGTCATCCTCCTGAGCACCTCCAACCCGCATGCCATGCCCTCCCTGCGCAGAGCGTTCATCCATCTGCAGGAAAGGGGCATAGACATACCTGTCATAGTCTGGCGATCCTACACCGGTACGGCTTTGCAGGACATACAACTGCACGCCTCGACCGACGTGGGTGGACTCTTGTTGGATGGCTACGGTGACGGCATCATGCTCTCCACCCGTGGTGAACATCCTCCGCAGGCCATCAATACGCTTGCATTCGGAATCCTGCAGGCCGCCCGAACCCGCATATCCAAAACCGAATACATCTCCTGCCCAAGCTGTGGACGGACATTGTTCGACCTGCAGGAAACCACTGCGCGCATCCGCTCCCGTACCGATCACCTCAAAGGACTGAAGATCGGTATCATGGGCTGTATCGTGAATGGTCCCGGCGAGATGGCCGATGCGGATTACGGTTATGTAGGGTCCGGTCCCGGAAAGATCACGCTGTACAAAGGCAAAGAAGTGGTGCAAAAAAGCATCGACACGGAACTGGCCGTCGATGCCCTTATCGAATTGATCCGTGAACACGGAGACTGGGTAGACAAGGATTCTGTTTGATTCACAATTCCGTACCGATCGTTTATGCAAACCGTTTTATTTACCGATCTGGGCCGGGCCGATTACAAAACCACGTGGGATCTACAGGAAAAGCTAATGGCCGGTATAATCAGCCGCAAGCTTGAAAACAGGGATCTTCCAGCCTCGCAACAGCATTCACCGGTTCACCACCTGCTTTTTTGCGAGCATCCTCATGTCTATACCCTGGGGAAGAGCGGGGACGAAGAACATCTCTTGGCCGACGAACAGCAACTGGAATCCATCGGTGCAAGTTACCACCGCATCAACAGGGGAGGAGACATTACGTATCACGGACCGGGCCAATTGGTAGGCTACCCCATCTTCGACCTGGATCATTTCTTCAACGATATTCACAAGTATCTCCGCTATCTTGAGGAGGGTATCATCCGGACCCTGGCGGATTATGACATTTCTGCAGGACGCATAGAGGGACTCACAGGTGTCTGGATAGACGTGGAAAACCCTGCGAAAGCACGCAAGATATGTGCCTTTGGTGTGCGCTGTAGCCGCTGGGTCACCATGCACGGGTTTGCGTTCAACGTCAACAGTGATCTGAGCTTTTTCAACTGCATTGTACCTTGCGGTATCACTGACAAAGGTGTCACCTCTCTTCAGCAAGAACTTGGTCGATCGGTTGAACTGGAGGAAGTGAAGGCGAAGGTTCTGAATCACCTCGCACTCATTTTCCCTTTCATGCCTGTTTCTGAAGATGTACAGGGCCTCATTTGAACGCTGCCCGTGTCAATTTTATGTCATCTTGAAATCAGGTTTTAACTTTCGTTTTTTTCGGTTGTTATATCCGTATGCAAGCGAAATCCTACATCCTTCATTTGTTCATACTGGTAATCATTCTCCCTGGTTTGAATCGGTCTCTTGCACAAACTCCGGTGAGTGGAGGAATCTATTCAAATACCACATGGTCACTGGCGAACAGTCCATACGTGATGACCGGCGATATCGTGGTCTTTCCCGGAGTCACCCTTACGATCGAGCCCGGAGTGGAAGTGCTCGTCAGGGAGACACCTACTCCGGGTTCCGAGTATTATCTGGAAACCAGGGGCACCATCAATATGGTGGGCCAACCCGGTGCCAGGATCCTGTTCAGGGCTGAAAATGCCTTGACGCAAGTCGGGGCGTGGTCTGGTATCCGGGTCAAATCCAGTCAGGGCGGTGTACTGAATGCGGATTACGTGAGTATCTCCAATGCGATCTTTGCTTATTCCTACGACGGACCTGAACCTCCGGTGTTTGTATTCAATGATTCCGAATTCAGGTTCAATGCCTATGCGGTTTCGCTCGGAACATCATTGATCGCTGACAGTTGCATCTTCTACGGCAACTCATCGGCTATCTCAGGATGGTCTGTCTTTCAAATCACCAACTGTGAATTCGATAGTAACGCCGCCGCAATGGCAGTCTATCCAAGTAGTATTTCGATCGAGAACAGTGTGTTCCGCCGGAATTCACTCGGGATCAATCTTGCTTCTGTCCCCTTTTCGCCGATGTCCATTTTGAATTCGGAATTCACGGATAATACCACTGCAGTTGATAATGCAGGTAACGGTATTGTAAGCAACTGCACATTCACAGGAAATGATGGTGGATTGGTCAATACAACCCAGCTCAATGTGGACAGTTGCAACTTTTTCGAAAATCAGCTTGCTGTCCAGGCCGGTTTCGGCACTATGATCCGGCAGTGTATCATCAATGACAATGAGGTAGGGGTTGCCATCGGACCGCTTAGTTTCGGTCAGCCGATGCCGATCATCGAGAACAACCAGATCTGCAACAACACTCAATACAATATTGAAAACAGGACCGATTTGAACACGTTCATCCCAACGAATTGTTTTTGCATTACCGATTCGGCAACTGTTGAGCAAAAAATCCTGGATGGTTATGATGACATCACAAGAGGGTTGGTAAGTTATGCTATTTTTGACACAACCTGCACCAATGTACTCGCCATAGTCAACAAGGTGCCTGGAACGACAGGGGTGTTTGAGATGTTGGAGGACCAAATAAGCGTCTTCCCCAATCCCGGAGCAGGTCCTTTATTCTTCGAAGGATTCAATGGAAACGTTGTTCTGCGACTTTTCGATTCCGCGGGTCGACAGGTTTTAAATCACCAGCATCAGACAGATACGTCCTGGGATGCCTTGGTCGGATTATCTCCCGGCGTATATCATCTGCAGATCATCCGTGAAAACGGTGCTATGATCGCAAAGCGTCTTCTCAGGTTCTGAATCCAAGACCCGTTTTCATACATTCGTGTGTATGAAAGCGAAGCGTCTTTTCCTTTTATGGGTGGCACTTGCCCTATTGTTGTTTTATAATATGTGGCTTGTTTACACAGGTCGGACCTGGGTCTACCGCGCGTTGGTTTACAATTTCGTCGACATCGACGACCAAGAACTTTTCGTTCAACGACCTGTACCGGCAGGAACACCTGTGCACTGGCCGCTGTCCACCAACTACAATAGGATTGTCCCCGATAGTGCCGCTCGTATGGAGCTTGATACGATGCGCAGTGTCGCCTACCTGGTTATTCACCGGGATTCGATCCTGTATGAACAATACTGGGAGGGCTATAGCGACAGCTCCTGGTCGAATTCATTTAGCATGTCGAAAAGCGTAGTCGGAGTTCTGACGGGCATAGCCCTTCGTCAGGGCCTGATCCGCAACCTCGATCAACGCGTGGAGGAGTTCCTTCCCGAATATTTGAACGATAGCAAAGGACGTTTGACCATTCGCCAGTTACTCACCATGTCGGCTGCGCTCAGTTGGGATGAAGCCTATGCAAGTCTTTTCAGTGTGACCACGGAAGCCTATTACGGTCGCGATTTGCAGGGATTGATGGACAGGCTTGAGGTGATTTCCGAACCGGGTCGCGATTTCAATTACCAGGGCGGCGCAACACAATTGCTGGCCATGGTGATCATGCGCGCCTCAGGAAAAAACCTAAGTACATATTGTTCAGAGAACTTATGGAAGCCTCTCGGAGCCGAGCACGACGCCGGCTGGAGTCTGGATAAAAAGGACGGAATGGAGAAAGCATCTTGTTGCATCTATTCCAACGCCCGCGATTTCGCCCGCATCGGAAGTCTTTATCTGCATTTAGGTCACGCGAACGGCCGCCAGTTGCTCGATACGGCATTTGTACTGGAAAGCGTCACTCCGGCACCGTTACTCAAGGACGGGAAACCCAATTCCGAGTACGGTTTTCAATGGTGGTTGACCACTTCGGATAGTCTGGATGTATTCTATTGCCGAGGTATCTTAGGTCAGTACATCGCCGTTATCCCGTCGATGGAACTGGTGATGGTCAGGCTGGGACATGAACGCCACAAGGCCGAAGATGGAACCCTGCTCGATTTGCCGGTTTATCTGAAGGCTGCTACCGACATGGCCCGGAAAAACAAACAGGCAGCTGATGATCAACTGCCTGCCGTCGGTATGTCGAAGGTGTTAAGAATCACGGGGCGACAGTGATCCTGCGCGAGATCGTTTCTTCTGCAGTCCGGATCCTAATGAAGTAATATCCAGCTTTTTTTCCGGACAAATCGATGGAGAACACCGTGCCCGATTCTCGGACAATGCTCCCTGTTTCAATCTGGTTGCCCAAAAGATCGAAGAGAAGTATTTCAGGATCAGTGGATTGTGATTTTCCAAGGTCGATATGTAGTGTGCCGGTCACGGGCATAGGGTAAAGCGATGCCGTTGATTCATTGCGTGAAATGCCGTTCGATCGGTCTTGATTTTCTGCCAACGCGGGATTGCTCGCCGAGGTTAAAACGAACAGTGCATATAAAGCGATGGATGAGAAGAGGGTCGATTTTTTCATAGTCGTCTGCACGTTTTCTTGGTCCATGGCAAAAATCAGGCCATTACTTG
>JBJOER010000215.1:0-3610 GCA_046049215.1 Bacteroidota bacterium
GCGCCATCCAATTGGTTTCAACCACCGGAAACTCAGGGTGGACGGTGTTGGTTTAAAGGTGCAATTGTAATTTATAGCACTGATTTTCAATGCGATATGTGTTTATTCATGATTGACCCAACTCCACCTATTGGTTAATTTTCTCTTAATTTGCCCCCTTCAATAGATAGAAAGCATCCGAAGCGCAAACCGTACATGGCAGACAATTTAGTAATCGTGGAGTCGCCTGCAAAGGCCAAGACAATCGAAGGGTTTTTAGGAAAGGATTACACCGTAAGGTCGAGTTTTGGTCACGTCCGCGACCTGGTGAAGAACGACAAGGCCATTGATGTAGAGAACGACTTTGCGCCCAATTACGAGGTCAGTGACGATAAAGCCAAAGTGGTGGATGAACTTCGCCGTTTGGCCAAGAAAGCCAAGACCGTGTGGCTCGCAACCGACGAAGACCGGGAGGGAGAGGCCATTTCATGGCATCTGTTTGAATCTCTCGAACTCAAACAGGCCAATACGAAACGGATTGTTTTCCACGAGATCACCAAAAAGGCCATCCGTGATGCCGTTGACAACCCACGGTTTATCGATATGCATTTGGTGAACGCACAGCAGGCTCGTCGCATTCTGGACAGGCTTGTGGGATTTGAGCTTTCACCTGTTCTCTGGAAAAAGGTGAAACCCAGTCTTTCTGCCGGCCGGGTGCAGTCCGTAGCCGTTCGATTGATCGTGGAACGCGAGCGTGAGATCGAGGCCTTCAACAGCCAGTCGGCCTTCCGTGTGGTTGCCCATTTCCTCGTCAAGGACAAGAAAGGGGCTGTTTCCAGCCTGAAAGCGGAACTTTCCAAACGGTTTTCCAAACGGGAAGACGCGGAGTCCCTATTGAATAAACTGGCGAACGCCGGTTTTTCCATCGCCGGACTGGAGGTAAAACCCGGGAAGAAAACGCCCGCTGCGCCCTTTACCACCTCAACACTTCAGCAGGAGGCATCCCGCAAGCTCGGTTTTTCTGTTTCCCAGACGATGGTACTCGCGCAGCGTCTGTATGAAAGCGGTAAGATCACCTACATGAGAACCGATTCGGTGAACCTGTCTCAACTGGCCCTCGATGCGGCCAAGGATGCGATCAGTAACATGTATGGTAAGCAATACTCCCATACCCGTCAATACCGTACCAAAAGCGCCAATGCGCAGGAGGCTCACGAAGCCATCCGTCCCACCTACATGGAGAATCCATCGGTGGACGGTGATTCCGGTGAGCGCCGATTGTATGAATTGATCTGGAAACGGACGATCGCCAGCCAGATGGCCGATGCCCAGCTGGAAAGAACCATCGTTAGCATCGAGAACGACAAGACCCAGGATGTCCTCCAGGCGACCGGCGAAGTGATCCGTTTCGACGGTTTCCTTCGTGTGTACATGGAAGGCACCGATGAAGAAGGTGAGGAGAATGAAAGCGGATTGTTGCCTCCCCTCGAGAAGGGACAAGCGCTTCAGCTCGATGTGATGACCGCCACCGAAAAATTTTCGTCACCCCCTGCCCGTTATACAGAGGCCAGCCTGGTGAAGAAGCTTGAGGAGCTCGGCATCGGGCGCCCCTCCACTTACGCTCCCACCATTTCAACAGTTCAAAAACGCGGTTATGTGATCAAGGAAGACCGGATGGGTCGCGAGCGGAACTACCACGTGATCACGCTGAAAAACGGGAAAGTGAGCGGGGAGGTGAAGACCGAAACTTACGGCAGTGAAAAGGCCAAGATGTTTCCATCGGACATCGGCACGGTTGTCACTGATTTTCTGGTACAGAATTTCCCTGTTATCATGGATTACAACTTCACGGCCACGGTCGAGAAGGATTTTGATGAGATCGCCAACGGTCATCTGGAATGGGCCAGGATGATCAAGAAGTTCTACGGTCCCTTCCATAAATCAGTGGAGCAGACAGAGAAGCACAGCGAGCGTGCGACAGGCGAGCGTGAACTGGGGAAGGAGCCCAAGACCGGACTCACTGTCATCGCCCGCATCGGACGTTTTGGTCCGCTCGTGCAGATCAACGGCAAGAACGAAGACGACAAGCCCCGGTACGCGAAACTCAGAAGCGGTCAGCGATTGGAAACCATTTCACTCGAGGAAGCGCTTGACTTGTTCAAGATGCCCCGCAACCTGGGTGCCTACGAGGGGGAGGATATCGTTATCGGAATCGGCCGGTTCGGACCCTATGCACGTCACGGAAGTCTTTTTGCCTCGCTCAGTAAAGAAGATGATCCGTACACCATCGAACTTTCAAGGGCAATCGAGCTTGTGGAAGCCAAGAAAACCGCTGAACGCGAGCGGATCATCAAGAAATTCGCCGATAGGGAGGATGTGCAGGTGCTAAAAGGTCGCTGGGGACCCTATCTGGTGGTTGATGGCCGGAATTACAGGATCCCGAAGGACACGGATGCTGAGCGGCTCAGTCTGGAGGACTGTCTGGAAATCGCTTCCAACACGAAACCCTCCGGAGGCAAAGTAAGGCGTATCGGCAAAGGGACCAAGGAAGCCAAGAAAGAATTCACCGTTAAAAAAGCAGCGGCAAAAAAGCCGACCGCTCGAAAAGCAGCCGCAAAAAAGACCAGCGCTTCAGCGAAGAAGACAGGGTCAGTTGCTGCGAAATCGGCCACCTCTAAACCGGCGGCCAAAAAAGCAGCAACAAAAAAGGCGGCTGCCAAGAAAGCCCCTTCAAAGGGGAAGAAACGATAAAGGACACCTACTGAAGAAGGAATGATT
Source organism: Bacteroidota bacterium (assembly GCA_046049215.1). GTDB lineage: Bacteria > Bacteroidota > Bacteroidia > AKYH767-A > OLB10 > JAJTFW01. The sequence continues at coordinate 2,758 of JBJOER010000215.1, forward strand.
GACGCGTACTTCGAGGCGATTCCTGAATCCCTTTTGGTCACCGAGGGAAATCGACTTTTGTCCGACCACCTGGGCAAGACAGTTGCAGCGCACTATGGTCCGGACACTTTTCCCGATTTTGAGGGAGTGCGTGTTGCTTTGGTTGGAATTCCCGAGGAACGCGGTTCGGTCGCCAACCGGGGATGCGCAGCCGCACCCGATGCCATCCGCAAAGAGTTTTATTCTCTTAAACTGCATCAAACACCGGTGGCGCTTGCCGATTTTGGTAATCTCCGCCCGGGTGAAACGCTTAACGATACCTATGCGGCCCTGGCTACGGTTGTCAGTGAATTGCTTTCTCACCGCATTGTTCCTGTCGTTCTGGGTGGTTCCCAGGACCTCACTTACGGACATTATTCCGGATACCGGATGGCCGAACAGGTCATCAACATCGTCTCTATCGATTCCCGATTTGATCTCGGCCTGCCTGAAGATTCCGTCAACAGCGATACCTATCTCGGCAAGATCATCCTGGAACAACCCAATTACCTCTTCAACTTCAGCAATGTGGGGTATCAGACCTGCCTCAACGGGACCGAAAACGCTGCTCTGATGAAGAAGTTGCATTTCGACACTCATCGGCTGGGACAGGTTCAGACCGACCTACAGGAAGCCGAACCCATACTTCGGAATGCTGATCTGCTGACACTCGACATTTCCGCGGTTCGGATGAGCGACGCCCCGGGAAATCCGAATGGTTCGCCGAATGGATTTTTCGGCCAGGAGTTGTGTCAAATGATGTATTATGCCGGGATCAGCGACAAGTTGAGCGGCGCAGGAATTTACGAATACAATCCGCGGTTTGACATCAATC
>JBJOER010000216.1:0-3071 GCA_046049215.1 Bacteroidota bacterium
CGGTCTTGTTCAGCTTTTGCTTTTTCCTCGGCAGCTTTTTTGGCTTTGTCCATTTCCGCTTTGGCTTTGTCCTCGGCTTCTTTCTTATATCGATCAGCTTCCGCTTTCGCTTTTTCTTCCAACTCCTTTTTCTGCTTTTCGAATTCCATTTTCAGCTGGTCTTCCAGGGCTTTCTTCGCGTTTCCAACACTTTCTTTCATGTCGGTGCTGATGACGGGCTTGCTTACCGTGCCTGTCATTTTTACGTTCAGTCGAACGGTCTCACCCATACTCAATGACGCACCTTTTGCATTCGCCTGTGAGATTAACCCACTGATGATTTGCGTAGCAGCCCCCGGTATTTTAGAGGTGGGTATGTTCATCGCGAAAAGGTAATCGATTCGTTCATCGAAGAAACTGGTACCGGATACCGTGGTGGTGATTCCTCCGAGGTTCACATCGAATGGTTCAACGATCACCTTGCCGTTTTCAAACAGGAAGCTGAGGTTGACATCGCTTACGGGAAGGGCTTTGAATTGGTCCATTTTTAGGGTTTCGGCGACCTTCACCAAAGGAGTGAAATTGCGAATGATAACGCCTTTGGTGTTGAGCTTTCCAGCACCCGATAGCGAATTCAGGTCGGGTTGCATTTTTTGATCGAGGGTCGCACTCATATTCAGCTTAGTGCTGAACTTGCCTTCAGCCTGCTTGGAGATAGAGGCGATTTTTCCGGTGACCGGAAAAGCGGCCACCGTTTTCCGGATGTCGAATGAACGAATATCCATGCCGAATGCGAAATCAGCTGACTTCGAAGTGGGTGTGGCGTATTGACCGTTAAGATCCATATCGCCATCCAGCATGCGGAAATTCAGCTTTTCGAGCGCAATGGTTTTGTTGCATATGGTGAGTCGGCCGTTCAGGGCTTCGATGGGGATGTTGTCCAGGATGAGACGTCCGATCAGCACCTGCAATTTTAAATCCATGTTGCCGGGTACTTCTATCAGTGCCATGGCCGCGGTGTCTGGAGAAGTTTCTCCTTGCGAAGAGGAGTCTGTGGGCATGAGTTCATTCAGGTCGAGATTCCTGGATTTCAGGTTGAGTGTACCGCTCAATGCCTGGTCTTTGAGGTAATAGGCAAGCAGGTTGTCGAGCCTGCCGTCAGCGGCGAGGTCGCTCTTTCCTTTGTTCATGGAGAAGGTCCTCAGCGCGACAAATTCGGGTTTGAATTCCAAGAGACACTCGTTGATTCGTGTGCCCGCCGGATCCGTAGCTTCGGCATAAAGGATGTTTTTCATTGCAATGGTTCCTGCAGCTTTGAAGGCCTCGTAATTTTTCTGCTCGATGGCGGACATTCTTCCCGCGAATTCAACATTTGCAGAGGCTTCTCCGCTAAGCCGGGTGCCTTTTTCAAGGGGAACCAGTTGGGACACATTGCCCAGATTTATCTTTCCTCTAAGAAAGCCATTTATATCAGCATCGCTGACAGGTGTTTTTACGACTAAACGTGCATCAAAGGGTTCTTTTCCAAGCTCTACATGGAATCGCTGAAGGTCGATAAGCGTATGGTCAGGGATGCCGTCTGGATTCTGGATGTTGAGGTCGACATGCACGTTGTTTACACCGACAGGCAAGGATGGATACTTGAACATGCCGTTGGCGATGTTCAATTTCAAAGCGAATCCCGGCATTGATTTGTCATTGTATTTTCCGTTGATGCGTCCTTCCAGCGCCAGAGAACCGGATGATTTCAGGTCCTTGAATTCATCTGTATAGATAGCCGGAATCATGGATATGAATGTCCGGAAATCGTTCTGCATCACCCGGAAACTCAGGTCCATATCGATATCGTCGGCAGGCATGGCTACCCAGCCGTCAAATCCCAGAGCGAGTTCGTTTAGCTTCAATTCATTCTCCTTGAAGGTGAAGCGCATGTTTTTCATGTCCATGTCCATGTCCATCTTCAAATTCGTATGTGCATGGCCGATATATCGTATTCCGCCGTACCAAACGCTCGTTCTTGCGATTTCGCTGTTCGTACTGAGAACGAAATTGTCTTGCGTGAAATCCCCCTTGCCGTCAGTGTTCATGTCGTCAAGTAGGGTTTTGAATCCGAGCGACTGATCGTCGTATAGTATGCGGGCCTTGTCCAGCGAGAAGGATTTTAGTCCGGCCTTGAATGCAGATTGTTGGTCGGGGGTAGCAATGGCTGTGGTATCGGGGATGGTGATGTCCCAGTTGGCATTGCCTTCCTTGTTCACCAGCAGGTTGATTCGAGGCTGATCTAAGCGGACCGACTTCACCTCGATCGTCTTTCCTCCGATGATGCTTATCAGGTCAAGCGTTAAGGCGATGGAGGAGGAGGCGATGAGGGTGTCGCCTTCGAATGGTTCTTTTCCGGTGATGGAAAGGTTGTCGAGTTTAAGACTGAAGTCAGGAAAACTTCTGAACAGGCTCAGGTCGAATTCTCCGAAGTTGAGGGTGGCTTTGAGATTCTTGTTGGCCTCGTCCTTGACAAGCTGGGCGATCTTGTCTTTGTAAATGATGGGGAGGATGACGGCGGCGGCAAGCAGCAAAAAGAACAGGCTGCCAATGACAATTAGGATTTTCTTGACCATGGATTTTGAAAACAGTTTGGTTCCTAAACGCGAAGTTCGGTAGGATTAGTGCCTTTTACGTCAGCACTTGTCATGAATTAATAACGGGGATATCGACAATCAAAGACGGGAACTTCGCTGCATCAGCCAATGGTCGGCCAGTACAAGGGCGCACATGGCTTCCACGATTGGAACGGCGCGGGGTACGACACAGGGGTCGTGACGGCCTTTTCCTTCCAGTTGGATCGGATTGCCGGAGCGGTCGGTCGTTTCCTGTTCCGTGAGGATGGTCGACACAGGCTTGAAGGCGGCTCGGAAAACGATGTCGGATCCGTTGCTGATTCCGCCTTGAATTCCGCCACTGTGGTTGGTCCTGGTCCGAAAGCGCGGATGACCCGCGGGATCCATTTCAGCTTCAAAGAGGTCATTGAATTGGCTGCCACGCATAGACGAACCGGCAAAACCGTCGCCGATCTCAAATCCTTTGCAGGCATTGAT
>JBJOER010000217.1:0-4374 GCA_046049215.1 Bacteroidota bacterium
GATTTCTGAACATGGAACCTCATCACCCTGAAACATGAAGATCACTCCTGAAATCATCCGTGCCCTGGCAGAATCAAGACACACCGAGGTTGTGGGAATAAGAAGGCACTTGCACATGTACCCCGAGTTGTCCTTCTGCGAAGTGGAGACATCCGGTTATATCACCGATAGATTGAAAGCCTTGGGAGTTCCTTTCCGGGACCGGGTAGCAGGGACCGGAATCGTAGCCACGATCGAAGGCAAAAATCCAGGCAAGAAAGTGGTGGCGTTGCGAGCCGACATGGATGCCCTTCCCATCGAAGAGGCTGGAAATGCCACCTACAAGAGCACCAAGGCAGGAATCATGCATGCCTGCGGACACGATGCACATACGGCCAGCCTGCTGGGAGCGGCGTCCATCCTGCTTGAGATCCGTGAAGATTTTGAAGGCACTGTGAAATTGATTTTTCAGCCCGGCGAAGAAAAACTACCTGGAGGAGCTTCCATGATGATCCGTGAAGGCGCCCTGAAAAGTCCGGATGTGGATTGTATTCTTGGTCAACATGTCATGCCACAAATTCCGGCCGGAAAAGTGGGCTTCCGAAGTGGCGTTTATATGGCGAGTACCGACGAATTATACCTGAAGGTAAAGGGTAAAGGTGGACATGGGGCGATGCCTCACTTCAACACCGACCCGGTACTGATCGCATCTCACCTCATCGTAGCCATGCAGCAGATCGTCAGCCGCGTCGCCAACCCGACCGTGCCCAGCGTGCTGTCTTTCGGCAAAGTGATTGCAAACGGCGCCACCAACGTCATTCCCGATTCGGTCTGGATAGAGGGAACCTTCCGGACGTTGAACGAAACCTGGAGGAAACAAGCCCATGAGAGAATGCTCGAACTGGCACATCAGCTTGTGGCTTCCATGGGCGGAGAACTCGAATTCGAAATCAGAAAAGGCTATCCCGTATTGGTCAATGATGAAAGATTGACCACGACCGCAAGAAAAAATGCCGTCATGTTTCTAGGAGAAGAAAATGTAGTTGATCTTGACATCTGGATGGCCGCAGAGGATTTCGCCTATTTCTCGCACGAAAAGAAAGCCTGTTTCTACCGACTTGGTACACGAAACGAAGCGAGAGGGATCACATCATCAGTACACACCCCAACCTTCGACATCGAGGAAGACGCATTGAAAATCGGAAGTGGACTGCTCAGCTGGCTGGCGCTTTGCGAGCTGGACATCAACCACTAATCAGTTGCTTGACCATATGACGAAGTCAGGCGACGGTTGCATCTTTTGAAATCAAATAACTTTCCGCCTTTTCGACCATTACCGTGGATCCGATAAACAAGGGCGTACGCTGATGAAGGGATTCAGGTTGGATTTCCAGTATGCGCTGTTGTCCATCAGAAGCCTTACCTCCAGCCTGCTCCATGATGAAGGCAAGTGGATTACATTCATAGAGCAAGCGCAACTTCCCGTTCTTGGCTTTACCTGTGGAGGGATAGATATAAATCCCCCCTTTGATAAGGTTTCGGTGAAAATCGGCAACCAATGAGCCAATATAACGGGTGGAGTAAGGTCGGCCGGTAGCAGGGTCATCTTCCTGACAGTAGCGGATGTATTCTTTCACCCCATCAGGGAAATGTTTGAAATTCCCCTCATTGATGCTGTAAATGCTTCCGGATGAGGGAATCATCATATCCGGATGAGAAAGGCAAAACTCGCCGATGGAAGGATCAAGTGTGAAGCCGTTCACCCCCTTTCCTGTGGTATAAACGAGCATCGTACTGGAACCGTAGATGACGTAACCCGCAGCTATCTGCTCCGTACCCTTTTGCATGAAATCCGCGGTATCGGGTGGATGACCATCGTCAGCTTTACGGCGGTAGATGGAAAAGATGGTCCCGATATTGACATTGACATCGATATTGGACGAACCGTCCAAAGGATCGATGCATACCACGTACTTGGCGTTGCCCGAAACTTTACTTTGTATTTGCACCAGGTCTTCGTTCTCCTCGCTGGCAATGGCTATGCACTCCCCTCCTGCGCCCAGAGCCTTGATGAACTGTTCATTGGCATAGACGTCGAGTTTTTTCTGATCCTCCCCCTGCACATTGGATTGACCGAAGTCTCCCAGGATTTCGGCAAGTCCAGCCTTATTGACTTCACGGTTGACGATTTTGGCCGCGATTCCAATGTCCCTCAAAAGACGGCTCAACTCGCCTTTGGCATAAGGAAAATCCGCCTGTCGCTCAATGATAAATTGACCAAGTGTGACAAAGCGTTTTGGGGCATGAGGTAATTCAGACATGCGGTTGCGTTCTTGTTTGAACAAAGATAAGGATTCAGAATCGGCGTCGAAAGGAAACATTGACGGTCCACCACAGGCTGTTCAAAATTCACCGGGGATGTGCGGCAGGACTTGAAATCAATCACTTAACCTTGCAATTATGCTCACCTCACTTCCCAAAGAAAAACTGAAAATCCTGTTGCTGGAGAACATCCATCCCACGGCGATCCAGCTTCTGAAGCAAAACGGCTACTCCGATATCGAAACCCACTCTGGCTCGCTTTCAGAAAAGGATCTGGCCGAAAAACTCGCGAAAACACACATTCTTGGCATTCGGTCGAAAAGCCAGGTCAGCGAACATGTTTTGAAGAAAGCCGAACGGCTGATCGCTATCGGCGCCTTTTGCATCGGCACGAACCAGATCGATCTGCAAGCCGCACAACGGCAGGGAATAGCCGTTTTCAATTCCCCCTTTTCCAACACACGTTCAGTAGCTGAACTGGTCATCGGACTTGCAATCATGCTTATGCGACGCGTCTATGAAAAAAGTGAGGGCGCCCATCGCGGTTTGTGGCTCAAGGAAAGCGAACGGTGTTATGAAGTGCGGGGGAAAACCCTCGGCATCGTGGGCTACGGACATATCGGATCACAGGTTTCAGTCCTTGCAGAATCACTGGGCATGCATGTGGTGTTTTACGACATCCAATCGAAGCTCAGTCTCGGCAATGCTCACGCAAGCCGCTCACTCGATGATCTGCTGAAGCGTTCCGACATCATCACCCTGCATGTACCCGGCACCCCCGAAACCAAGAACCTCATCAATGCACAACGCTTGAAAAAAATGAAACCCGGGGCGGTACTGATCAACCTGAGCCGAGGCGATGTGATGGATACCTGGGCGGTGAAAGATGCCATTGAAAGAAAGCACCTTGGCGGACTGGCCGTCGATGTTTTCCCGGAAGAACCGAAAAGTAACAAGGACCTGTTCGCATCTCCGTTGCAGCAGTTGCCCAATGTGATCCTAACACCCCACATCGGCGGAAGCACAATCGAAGCACAACAGGCGATCGGTGTAGACGTTGCTGAAAAACTGATTGCATTCACCGAAGGCGGCAGCACCGGCGGCTGCCTCACCGTACCGGACATCAGCTTGCCGGTGGTGCAAAATGCCCACCGTATCCTTCACATCCACCGGAACGTTCCGGGTGTACTATCCGAAATCAATGGACTGTTGTCGGGCATGAAAGTGAACATACTCGGACAATACCTGAAAACGAATGCGGAAATAGGGTATGTCGTGCTTGACATTGACAAGAAAAGCAGTAGCCGGGTCATGTCGGAATTGAACAGGGTCAAGAACACCATTCGAACTCGAAGCCTTTACTGAAGAAAAACACAGGTAGGGTGACTGCCATCCAAGCAACCTGACTCCACAGCACCGGTTCACAACAATTGGTGAAGCAAGCCTGCCCTTTCAATCCACCAGTAACGACTTGTAGCGCCTGACCGTCTCTTCCAATCCGAGGTACAATGCATCGGAAATCAGTGCATGACCGATGCTGACTTCATCAAGAAACGGAATCCGTTGATGGAGGAAGCCGAGATTATCCAGATTCAAGTCATGCCCTGCATTGACTCCAAGCCCCAGAGAACGTGCTTCAGATGCCGTGGAAACAAAATCCCTGACTGCGGCTTCCGGATCATCGGAATAACCGGATGCGAATGACTCGGTATACAATTCAATCCGGTCAGCGCCCGCTTCCCGGACCCACTTCACACGCTCGGGTAAAGGATCCAGAAACAGGCTAACGCGACAGCCACAGCGCTTTATCCGTGCGATCACCCCTTTGAGAAAATCCAACTGGCCGACCACATCCCATCCTGCGTTGGAAGTCAGTACTTCAGGCGGATCCGGAACCAGGGTGACCTGTTCGGGGACCACCGCCTCAATCAATTCCAGAAACCGCTCGTCGGGAAATCCCTCAATATTAAATTCGGTATACACGACCTCCCGAAGCAGAAAGACATCTCGGTAACGGATATGACGCTCGTCGGGTCGCGGATGAACGGTAATACCATCGGCACCGAATTCCTG
>JBJOER010000218.1:0-4788 GCA_046049215.1 Bacteroidota bacterium
TCCATGGAGTGCTTGAAGGCCTCTCCATACTTGATAACTCCTGATTCGATCATCTCACGGAGAAGATCGTTTCCTTCGCGGGTACGCTCACCGACACCGGCGAATACGGAAAGACCCGCATAGCCCTTGGCGATGTTGTTGATCAACTCCATGATCAATACGGTTTTGCCGACACCGGCACCACCAAATAGGCCGATTTTTCCTCCTTTCGCATAGGGCTCGAGAAGGTCGATCACCTTGATTCCGGTGAAAAGGACCTCCGCTTCGGTGGAAAGTTCCTCGAATTTCGGTGCATCACGGTGAATAGGGAGTCCGGTTGCGTTGCTGACCTCGCCGATTCCATCGATGGCCTCACCGACTACGTTGAAGAGGCGTCCTTTGATGGCATCACCGGTGGGCATCCGGATAGCAGCACCGGTCGCACGAACTTCCATTCCGCGCACCAAGCCGTCGGTGGAGTCCATCGCGATGGCACGAACGGTGTCTTCTCCGATGTGTTGCTGGCATTCCAGCACTATTTTCTGACCGTTCGGACGGTCGATTTCCAAGGCTTCAAGGATTTTGGGAAGTACCGAGCCCTCGCCTTCGAAACTGACGTCGATAACCGGTCCGATCACCTGAACGATTTTGCCTTTGTTCATGGGGGTGTTTCTATTGATTTTGAGGGTGCAAAAATAGGTAATTTAATAACTTGAGGTCCGGAAGGACTATTTTTGTCGCATCGGCTTTTTGAACATCACACCTCTGTTCTGTTGAAAACGCCCGGTTGCAATTGTGAGAATCTACCATCAACTGTCTGATTACGTGCAGCCTCCGTATCCCGTAGTGACGGTTGGCACATTCGACGGAGTCCACCTTGGGCACATGAAAATCCTGGAGCGGCTCCGCCAGATAGCCGACCAGAACGGGGGAAAGGTCGTGTTACTGACCTTTCACCCCCATCCCAGAAAGGTCATTTCGGGTAGGGATAGCGACTTCGAAATGCTCAATACGCCTTCAGAAAAGGCTATTCTGCTGGAGCAGGCCGGTGTGGATGTACTCGTCATCCAGCCTTTCACACTTGAGTTTTCACGGCTGGAGTATGATGAATTCGTTCGGCAGGTATTGGTGAAGGCTTTGGGGGTGAATACACTCGTTATCGGATACGATCATCAGTTCGGTTTCGGTCGCAAGGGAGGTATGGATGCCTTGCGCGAGCTTGGTCCCCGGTGGGGATTTGAAGTGGAGGAGATCCCCAAGCAGGACATCGAAGCGGTTGCTGTCAGTTCTACCCGGATACGACGCGCTCTGCACGCAGGAGAGGTGGAACTCGCCAGGCAGTTGTTGGGTTATGGCTATTCCATACAGGGCACGGTGGTTGAGGGAAAACAATTGGGGCGCACGTTGGGATACCCCACAGCCAATCTGCGCATGGAAGATCCCGATAAGCTGATACCGATGAACGGTGTGTATGCCGTGAGCGTGGAGTGGGAGGGGCACACCTGTTCGGGCGCGCTGAATATCGGTAACCGTCCAACCTTCGATAACGGCCCACGCAGTATCGAAGTACACCTGCTCGATTTTTCAGGAGACCTATACGGAAAACAACTCCGTATCCATTTCGCTCATCTTTTGCGCCCCGAAATGAAATTCGATTCGGTAGAATGCCTGGTGGAGCAGATGAAGAAGGATTGCGAACAAGCCCGGGAGCTGCTCGGTGGGAGATGATCTGCGGTTGCTAACCGGAACAAGACATGCACTTCGTATTTTCGCATCAAATGAGGGATAGATTCATCCGGACATTAGTTGTGTTTTTACTTGCACTTTCGACTGCAAAGGCTCAAACTTTTCCGGACGAGCCCTTAAAGGTTTTTCGAAGCTACGGTGAGGGTCTTCAAAAGCCCGATTCTGTTTTCATCCTCGACTTAAGCAAGCAAAAAAGGAAGTTCATCCCGGAGGAGGTCCGTCAGTTCAAGAACCTGCGGTACTTGCGGTTGAATAAAAACGACATCAGGGAGGTACCCTCCTGGATCGGCGACTTGCAGGAACTTCGTCGTCTGGACCTTAGCAATAATCGTTTGAAAAGTATTCCACCCGAAATCGGTGCTCTAAAAAAGCTGGTTTATCTTGGTTTGAACCGCAATCTCATCGAATCCCTTCCTGCCGAGATCGGAAATCTTACCGCATTGGAGGAATTGGAGCTTTGGGACAACGAAATTGACCGTATCCCCGACGAAGTCAAACATCTTCACCAGTTGAAGGTTTTTGACCTGCGTGGGATATTGTTCTCAGCCGAAGAACAAAAGCGCGTCAGTGCCCTGTTGCCGGAAGCGGAAGTCCTGTTTTCACCCCCCTGCAACTGTAAAAACTGATGCGGGGCCATGGATCGACTCCACGAAGTCAGGCATTTTTGATTTACTTCATTCCGGGTATTTTTACCGCTAATGACTACCATGAAGGGCAATGATCTTGCGGGACCGGTCAAGTTGGTCTACTTGCGTTTTTTAAAAAACAAGCCTGCCGTTTTCTCTTTGGTGTTGGTGTTCATCGCCCTAGTGGTAGCGATGTTCTCCTATGTCTTTACCCCTGACGACTCTGTTTATTGTAACAGGATGCACCTTTCATGCAGTTTGCAGTCCCCCGGTACAACCATCCGTTTTTTGAAAATGCCGATTAACTCAGAGATTCAGGACGCCGGATCAAATTGGATGTGGATCTTCACCGGAAAAAAGGACGTTCAGGAGGAGATCCCGCTTCACTCGTGGAGACTGGCTGATGGAAATGTGCACTTTTTTCGGTTCAGTGGAGACCCATTGGTTCCGGGGGATTCCGGAAGCATCCCAGTCCATGCGTTTCATGGGGAGCAACAGGAAGTGACTTCCACACCAGACGAATTCGAGCGAAAATTCATCGCAAAACGGACTTTCTGGCTCGGGACCGACCGGTTCGGAAGGGATCTTTTAAGCCGGGTGTTGTTGGGTACACGGGTTTCACTTTCCGTTGGATTCATCGCCGTGCTGATCTCCCTCTTGATCGGACTTACTCTTGGACTTCTTGCCGGTTATTTTCGTGGTGGTGTCGACCGCATCATCATGTGGCTTGTCAATGTGATCTGGTCCATCCCCACTTTACTGCTGGTAGTGGCCATCTCTCTTGCCATCGGAAAGGGGTTTGTTCAGGTGTTCGTTGCGGTAGGACTTACGATGTGGGTTGAAGTGGCCCGTATGGTCAGAGGTCAGCTTTTTTCCGTTCGTGAGCAACCATTCGTCGAAGCAGGAAGGGCCTTGGGTTATTCCGATTCAAGGATCATCCTGAGGCATGTCTTACCTAACATAACGGGGCCTGTAGCAGTCATCGCCGCTAGCAATTTTGCCTCTGCTATCCTGCTCGAAGCGGGTCTTTCTTTTCTGGGGATGGGTGCTCAACCTCCGGTACCTAGCTGGGGGATGATGATCAAAGAGAACTACGCCTACATAGTGGTTGATGCCGCCTGGATGGCGGTCGTTCCCGGAGCTGCTATTGCCCTATTGGTACTTTGTTTCACTTTGTTGGGCAACGGACTCAGAGACGCTTTTGATACCCGCCTGTAATTGGCTCTGCGGCATTACGTGCATTGTTATTCCGGAACCGTTTCGACCCTCGGTGCCTAGTCATTTTCCCCGTACTTTTTGAAGAACCGATTCTCGGGTTCACCTCTTTCGGCTATTGATGGCATTTCCGACAGTTGCACTGATATTCGTCAATCCCGCAATTAATTGGTATGAAAAAAGAAAGCCATCCCGTTGAGGATGGCTTTCCATATAGTTGAAGTGGATTACTTCAGGTGCTTGTTCACGAGTTTGGTCATCTCGAACATGGAAACCTGCGCCTTGCCACCGAAAACTTTCTTCAGTGAATCGTTGGCATTGATCATGCGCTTGTTTTTGGAGTCTTGCAGACCGTGCTTCTTGATGTAAGCCCAGATCTTCTTGACTACTTCAGTACGGGGCATTGCACCGTTTCCGACTACTGCGGCGAGATCAGCGCTAGGAGTCATCGCCTTCATGAAGGCTGCGTTTGGAGTGCGCTTTACTTTAGCCTTAGGAGCTTTCTTAGCAGCTTTCTTAGGAGCAGCTTTCTTAGCGGCTTTCTTAGGAGCAGCTTTCTTAGCGGCTTTCTTCGGAGCGGCCTTCTTAGCGGCCTTCTTCGCAGGTTTTGCTTTTTTGGTTGCCATTGGTTTTAATTGTTGTTGTTGTGTGGTGCTAATTTATTTGACTTGTTGTCTCAGAGGAGGCTTCCTCTGAGAATTTATTAACAATCAGAGGCGGCGCTCAGAGGGGGCTTCGAGTGAGCGGAATCCGGATCGTTACCGGCGCGCATCTTCAGGTATATAATTAATAACACAACTCGTTTTCAGAGGGAAAACCGATCAGGAATGGTGCGATAGCAGAAGCTTCCAGGCATTCTCCACCTCGCCTTTCTCCAGCAAATGATGCGCTGCGAGGTGAATCCCTGTTGTTGAATTCTCCGGGTCGGCCGAGAGTGCCGTGATGAGTTTTTTTACCTCTGGATGCTCGGCGAACGATTCAATTTCCTCCCCGGATGGTAGCTTTTCCACATTTCCCAGCATGCCCAGGTCGTTTCCGGTGAGGACCTTACTCGTTCGTATCGGTTCCGGTAATTGATCAACACCAATACCGAGTGTAGTCAGCGGCTTCGGCACTTTGAACAACCCCTTCGCTGCCCTCGTATACCAATCGCCCCCAAGGCGCGCCACCTGGTCGATCCGGAAAGGGTCGATCCGTCCCTCTTCGTCCAGCACTTCTTCCC
>JBJOER010000219.1:0-5301 GCA_046049215.1 Bacteroidota bacterium
ATGAAGGTACCCGTGAGCAAGGAGGAAAAGCAAAGCTCCCGCGAACAGATCGACGCTTTGCGAACCCGAATTGTCAATGGTGACGATTTTAGCACACTTGCAGTACTTTATTCCCAGGACAAGGAAAGCGCGAAACAGGGAGGTGAGCTTGGACTAGTCAACCGGGGAGATCTTGTCCCCGAATTTGAAGCGGTGGCCTTCCGGCTTAAAAACACTACCGAGGTTTCGGAAGTGGTGGAATCCCCATACGGCTTCCACATAATCCAGTTGATTGAACGTCGTGGCGAGCGCATCAATTGCAGACACATCCTTATACGCCCCAAAGTCACTTCAGCCGATGTGTTGGCGACTCAGCTGCAGGCCGACAGCCTGGTTGCATCCATTAAAGCGGGAACCACTACGTTCACCCAGGCTGCAGAAGAGTTCTCTGATGACAAGGATAGCAAGCTGAACGAGGGCAATGTGATCAACCCTGCTTCCGGTTCCACTCGTTTTGAACCTGACCAGGTAGACCCCATGCTTCTCTTCCAGCTGGACAAGATGGAAATCGGCGATGTGTCCGCACCAATTCCCGGAGCAACCCGCGAGGGGGATCAGGCTTACCGGATCATCAAGCTCAACGGCCGAACTCAGCCCCACCGTTTGAATATCCGTGATGATTATCAAAGAATCCAGGAACTGGCTCTTAGCGACAAGCAAAACCGCATACTGGAGAACTGGCGGAACAAAAGAAAAGGATTGACGTATATACGCATTGTGGAAGACCTCCTTGTTTGCCCAGAGCTTCAGGATTGGGTTGCTTCCGAAAAACCATAAGACCCTTTACATATGCAACTCCACCATTCTTCCGATGTCGAAGCAGCCAACGACCTCAGGGCTGCCTATCAGAAATTACGTTCTGAAATCGGTAAGGTTATTGTCGGTCAGGACCAGGTGGTCAAAGACTCCCTGATCTCCATTTTCAGCAACGGCCACTGCCTGCTGGTCGGTGTACCCGGGCTTGCCAAAACTTTGCTGGTAAATACCATCGCACGAGTACTTGGCCTCAGTTACAACCGCATCCAGTTCACTCCCGATCTGATGCCCAGCGATATCATCGGCACGGAGATCCTGGATGAGAGCCGCCAATTCAAATTCATCAAAGGCCCCCTGTTCGCCAATATCATTCTCGCTGACGAGATCAACCGGACTCCTCCCAAAACCCAATCGGCCTTGCTGGAGGCCATGCAAGAACGGGCGGTGACTGCCGCAGGAAAGCGCTACGAACTCCCCTCGCCTTTCTTCGTACTCGCTACCCAGAACCCGATTGAACAGGAAGGAACTTACCCCCTTCCGGAGGCTCAGCTTGACCGTTTCATGTTCAACGTGATGCTCGACTACCCCAGTCTGGAAGAGGAACTGCAAGTAGTGAAAAGCACGACCGGTGATACTCGCGTTGACCTCTCCCCTGTTCTGAGCGGTGAAGAGATCGTGTATTATCAGCAGCTGATCCGCAGAATTCCTGTTCCCGAAAATGTATTGCAGTTCGCTGTTCAGCTGAGTGCCAAAACGCGTCCGCAGACGGCAAATGCGGCTGCCATCACCAACGAATACCTGAGCTGGGGCGCAGGTCCACGTGCTTCACAATTCCTGGTGGTGGGTGCGAAATGCAATGCCCTACTCAACGGCAAATACTCTCCCGATATCGAGGATGTGAAAGCCATTGCACCCGCCATTCTCCGTCACCGCATCGTTAAGAATTTCAAGGCTGAAGCGGAGGGAATGAGTGTTGAAAGCATTATCGGGGAGTTGCTGAACAAGTAACCGGACTAACAAACCATATAATCAGCTCTTGTGACTTCGGTTACAGGAGCTGATTCCATTTCAGGCTATTTTTGCAGCCTTCACCAGAAAAAACCATGACTACTGAACGCGTTCACCTTCTGATCATCGGATCCGGTCCTGCCGGTTACACAGCGGCTATCTATGCATCCCGTGCAGACCTTAAGCCTGTGCTTTATCAGGGACTTCAACCCGGAGGTCAATTGACCATCACCACCGAGGTGGAAAATTATCCGGGATATCCTGAAGGTGTACAAGGTCCTCAAATGATGGTCGATTTTGAGAAGCAAGCCAAACGGTTCGGGGCTGATATCCGGTTTGGGTATGCCACGGCGGTAGACTTTTCCGGTCCTGTCAAAAAAGTGGTGATCGATGAAAATCACACCATTGAGGCCGATGCAGTGATCATCGCCACAGGTGCCAGTGCCAAATGGCTTGGCCTCGAGTCGGAGAAACGTCTGAATGGTTTTGGGGTGAGCGCATGTGCTGTTTGCGACGGTTTTTTCTTTCGCGGACAGGATGTCGCCATTGTAGGTGCGGGAGATACAGCCGCAGAGGAGGCTTCCTACCTGGCCAAGCTATGCAGAAAGGTGTATATGCTTGTTCGAAAAGGGGAAATGCGCGCCAGCAAAGCCATGCAGCATCGGGTCTTGAATACCGCCAACATCGAAGTGCTGTTCAATACCGAAACAGTGGAAGTGCTCGGTGACCAAACGGTGAACGGTGTTCGGGTTCGCAATACGCAAAGCGGAGAAAACAGGGATCTGGAGGTCACCGGTTTCTTTGTCGCCATCGGGCACGAGCCCAATACGCAGATTTTCCGGGGACATCTCGACCTGGACGATGCCGGTTACATCAAAACAAAGCCCGGTTCAACCTACACAACAGCTGAGGGCGTTTTTGCTGCCGGAGATGTGCAAGATCACATCTATCGCCAGGCCGTAACCGCGGCAGGGTCAGGATGCATGGCCGCTTTGGATGCTGAACGCTGGATCGCTGCCAAGGGGTAATTGATAAGATATCACTTCAGTTGATCAATACAACTGATTTATTATCAATTATTAAAGTCATTAAAAACTCGCATTCGCTCCCCGTTGAATCGACGGTTTAACTGTTCATTGCAGTCCTCTCAGGCATTCAAAATCCGCCTTAGGTAGTTTAGCTGTCCGGTATGTCGTGACAGGTGACAGGACAACTGCATCAGGAAAAAAGCCTTGCTTTTCCCTTTATGGTGCGGTGGTACCTGCGGCATTTCCTCCAGAAGTTCCTCGGGGTTCACCTCATCAAAGGCCTGGTCAAGAGCGATCATCGTTATTCGAATACTATGAACGATTTCCTTTTTGGATTGACCTGTCGCAGCGAATTCAGCCTCCCGGTCTCTTTGGTACCCGTCGTTTGCGAGCACCGATCCGATAAAGTGTCTCAGGTTGCCGCAAAGGTGCATTGCCAGGGTGGCGCAGCTGTTGGTCACACCGGGTAACGTTGACCATAACTTATCGTCTTCACAACTTTCGATTTCATCAATCAGTACCTGCACATCGCGCAGAATAATTTCCCGGATCGACCGGAGGAATTGATCGTTCATGGCTAGAAGGGTTAAGCGCGTAAAGCAATGGTTTTTCCGGTGATGGTCTTCCAGTATTCGGCTGTTTTGGCATCGATCTTTTCGATGGATTCTGCCGAGAGTTTCTCCTCCCAGTCGTTGGTTTTTCCGGCTCTGAAAAAGGTGTTCGGGTTGAAATGGAATGTGCCCGGATTCTTAGTTATGCTCTCCTTCATGGTATCGAAGGCCGTGCTTTCAGCGACTTCGTTCAATGCGTTTTCATCAAGAATAACCTCAGGAGAAATGAACCTGTTGATGGTTCTTGCCGAGTCGATCTTCTTCTCCACAAGGTCTTCATAACGGAGTACAAGTAAGCTCTCGGGTCGTATCCTTCCTCCGCAGTTTGCGATCCATTCGGCCGTATGCCGGTGGTAATCACCGAAGTAGAGTCCGCCTTCGAGAAAATGATCCACAAAAGTGTCGATGCCCATATCCTGGGGGAACTGTAACAAGGGATGCGACTTGTAGAAAAAGTACTGGGAAACGGCCGCTCCTTTCGGATCCCTGTAAACAAATATGAATTTGGTTCCGGGATGGATACTGCGGAAAGGCAAATCCTCGGGTTCACAGTGCGTGTACCAAACCCGGGGTTCACCTTTGGTGCGTTCACGGAATTGATCGAAGTCATCGATCCCGTGCTGCGCCACCATCACCTCAGGCCAGGGAACCGTACCATGGCCGATGTCGCCGGTTGCCATACCATGCTCCTCATTGTAGGAGAACGCCCGACGGAGTATCTCTACAACGAACTTCTTGGTGAGATGTGTTCCGACCTTCTGGTGGGTGCAGATGATGATGTCGTTCTCGTCGGTATCCCAACCTTCCTGAAGCTGCCGTATGGAATCCGGATCGATGAATGGAGGAAGAATGCGGCCTTCGTGGTGGTGGCAAAGCATACCGTTTTCGAGTATAGAGTCCGGTTGACCGATGACCTTGAATCGTGGGGTGTTTTTGGGCGTTTCCATGGCTATGAGGTTGAGGTTAAGCTTAAGGATTGTAGAGGGGATTCAAAGGTGGGCAACCAATAATCCGCACTCGGTGGGGAGAATTTCGTGGCTCACATCTTCGTTCGTAAACCAATCGAGGAAAGGCTGACACTCTGTTCTGCGATCGGTGACATTGTCGGCGAGAATGAGGCAATTTTCGGAAAGCAACTGGTGGGTGATGAGCAATTGAAGTTGATTGAGGTATTGGTCCTTTTGGGCATCGAAGAATACCACGTCGTAAGGGGTCTTCAACTTCGGTATCGTAGACGAGGCATCGCCTACCCAAACTTTGACCGGAGCACCGCAGAGAATCATTCTGTTTTGTGTTGACCTGGCCACTGCCGGGTCGAACTCGAGGGTATCGATGTGTGCATACCCGTTAATGAGTCCCGAGGCGAGGTACAAGGTGGACAAGCCATGTCCGGTACCGATTTCCAACACTCTTGATGGAGCATGGGCCGACACGAGATCGGTCAATAATGGGCCGGTATCTTGTCTTACCGGATTTCTCCAGCCATAACGACCGTTGCCGTTGGAGTAACTTTCGCCCTGCTTGCTCATCTGTTCAAGCTCGAAGATCTGTGTGAAGAAGGAGGTCTTCAACATGTCGGAGGTAGTGGTCGTGTTCATGTTTGCAAAGAAGGGCCGTTTGGATGCCAGCATCAAGGCATTGGCCTCCCCCGTTCGGGTGAATCGTTTCCGGGGATTCGTAATGTTGCTGAATCCCCCGCCCTATCTTTGTTGCATGAATATTCCGGAGCAGAAGGAAACGATTTGTGCCCTGGCCACCGCACCCGGCGCCGGAGCGATCGCAGTGATTCGCGTTTCGGGGCCGGAAGCTTTTCGGGTGTTCGACGGATTTTTCTTTGATGCGAAAGGACGACCCAAATC
>JBJOER010000220.1:0-5694 GCA_046049215.1 Bacteroidota bacterium
TCGGTACTCGCCTCCGCTTTGTGCTTCACCTTTTCAAGTTCACGCGCATTTACCTGAAACTTGACGGCCTCCAGCTCCAGCCAGATGGCCTCTTCGACAGCGGCGGGGTCTATCCCTTTGATCAACTTGGCATCCACAACGAATAAACTTTTATGATGGTCACCAAGCATATATGCTGAAATTTCGGTACAGAGTTTTTTATCCTTGACAATGTTCAGGTATAGCCTGGATGATTTCCCGCGACTGAGTATGTCCGACAGCAGGTCGGTAGCGTAAAATCCGTGATCGATACGGGAACAACAATGAAATGCCAGGTACAGGTGGGTGTGTGGTACGTCGCGTTGGATTTCCAATACACGATATTCGTCTTGTGCCGGTTCTTCAGGAAGATTTCTTTTGCAGATGCCTCTTTTTGGAATATCAGCGAACCATTTTTCGCACAATATCCGGGCCTTGTCAGAATTGATGTTACCTGCCAGACTCAGGATGGCATTGTCCGGAGCATACCACGTGCTGAAAAAAGACCTGACCTGTTCGAGCGTAGCGTTTTCGATGTGTGAAATCTCCTTGCCGATGGTGGCCCAGCGGTAGGGATGAACTTTGTAGGTGAGAGGACGAAGAAGCAGCCAAACATCACCGTAAGGCTGGTTTAGATAGCGTTGTTTGAATTCCTCTATGACCACCGAACGCTGGACTTCCAGGCTCTTCTCGCAAAAGTCGAGGGAGAACATTCGATCGCTCTCCAGCCAGAATGCAGTTTCCACATTCTGCGACGGAATGGTAAGGTAATAATTGGTGATGTCGTTGTTGGTGAAGGCATTGTTTTCACCGCCAGCCAACTGAAGAGGTCTGTCAAATTCAGGAATGTTGACGGACCCTCCGAACATCAGGTGTTCGAACAAATGAGCGAACCCGGTATGGTCCGGATCCTCATCGCGTGCCCCGACATCATAGAGGATGTTCATGGCCACCAGCGGAGTAGAACGGTCCTCGTGTACAATCACGCGCAACCCATTCTCCAGTGTGAATTTCTCGAATGCAATCATTTGTTCCTTCCGCTTTATGAATTGTAGTGAATTTAAAGTTCGAGGTGGGCGATCTGTTGTTGTTCTTTACGGAACTCAGTCCACATCTGTTGTACGATTTCACCCGCAGGCAAAATATCGCGGATACCGTATGCGACTTGCCCAATCTCCAGTTCTCCCTCTTCCAAATCGCCTTCAAACATCCCTTTTTTAGCTCTTCCCCGGCCCAAAAGATTTTTTAGTTCGACCTCGTCCGCACAACGTGCTTCGGCCGCTTCCACCTCACGGTAAAATTTGTTTTTGACCAATCGAACCGGAGTTAGTTTTTTCAGTGATAGCTGAGTATCGCCTTCCTGAGTCTGAATAACGGTTTGTTTGAACAACTCGTGTGCGGAAGATTCTGCGCTGGCCACGAACCTTGAACCGACCTGAACAGCTTCAGCTCCAAGTGCAAAACAGGCAAGCATGGACCGGCCATCTCCGATGCCACCGGCGGCGATGAGCGGAAGGTCGGTGCAATCCCGAATTAGTGGAATCAGGCATAACGTCGTCGTTTCTTCCCTGCCGTTGTGCCCACCTGCTTCGAATCCTTCGGCTACAATGGCATCGACACCGCTTTCCGCTGCTTTTTTGGCGAACTTGCGGTTGGCGATGACGTGAACGACTTTGATCCCTTTTCCCTTAAGCAAGGGCGTCCATGTCCCCGGATTACCCGCTGAGGTGAACACGATCGGTACTTTTTCCTCAAAGATGATTTGCATGTGGTCTTCAATATTGGGATAAAGCAGAGGCACATTCACTCCAAAGGGCAGGGAAGTGGCTGCCTTGCATTTTCTTATGTGCTCCCTCAACACATCGGGATACATTGAGCCCGCACCAATGAGTCCAAGGCCGCCAGCGTTACTAACGGCTGAGGCTAACCTCCATCCGCTGCACCAGATCATGCCGGCTTGTATGATGGGGAGGCGGATGCCGAAAAGTTCAGTGATCCTGTTTTTCATGAACGATGTTCTATGTAGATTCGATGTTGCAGACTACGAAAGTAGTCCGGAGTCACGGTGTTCGTCGGCGGACAGACAACGAGTTATCAGCTATGAAGGTTGAAAACGCCCGCCACGTTGTTTGGATTCTGTTACTTTTACACCTGCATGAAGATCATCATACCGGTAGCCGGAATCGGGTCGAAATTGCGTCCACACACGCACACCCAGCCCAAGGCATTGGTGCCTGTCGCAGGCAAGCCTATCCTCTCACACATCGTTGATTACCTCATCGATGGGGGATTCAATGAATTCATTTTTATCATCGGCTACCTTGGTGACAAGGTCGAACACTATATCCGTGCTAAGTATCCGAAGCTGAATTCCTCATTCGTAATCCAGGAACCACGGGAGGGCACTGGCCATGCGGTATGGCTGACCCGCGATCTTTTAAAACCGGACGATGAACTGCTCATTGTACTTGGAGATACGATCATCGATTTCGACCTGGCCGATCTTGTCAGGATACCATTCACTGCCCTGGGCGTTCAAAAAGTGGACGATCCCCGGCAGTTCGGCGTGGCTGAAACCGATTCGGAGGGTTTTGTGACCCGGCTTGAGGAGAAACCTGTCATTCCAAAATCGAACCAGGCCCTGGTGGGTATCTATAAGATCCGGAATGCAGGTAAGCTGGTGGATGCCCTCGACCACCTGATCCGGAATAATATCCGGCACTTGGGCGAGTTCCACCTCACGTATGGCATACAAGCACTGATTGAACAGGGGGAAAAGGTATCCACCTTCAAGGTGGGCAATTGGTTCGATTGCGGCAGCAAATCGAGTTTGCTGGAAACAAACGCGGTGCTTCTGAAACGCGATGCAGACGCCAGTCAGCGTAAGTACGCCTTTCCAAACACCATCATCATCCCCCCGGTCCGAATAGCTGAACATTGTGACATTCGGGATTCTATCATCGGTCCAAACGTATCCATAGGTGAAAACGCGATAGTTCGTCATACCATTCTCTCGGAATCCATCATTGGTGCGTTCGCACAACTTGAAACAGCCATTCTGCATCACAGCATAGTTGGCAGTGACGCTTACCTCAAAGGCTTAAGCCAAAGTCTCAATATCGGCGACAGCACAGAAATCGATTTCAGCTAACCATTGGTCAACCATTAACTTAAAACAAATGCCCCAAAAGGACGCAGCGGTGTTCAGCCGTATCAACAAAGAGCTGAAAAGGCAACGGGAGGGAATCGAACTGATCGCTTCCGAAAATTTCGTGTCGAAGCAGGTGATGCAGGCTGTAGGTTCGTGCCTGACGAACAAGTACGCGGAAGGCCTTCCCGGCAAGAGATATTACGGGGGATGCGAGGTCGTAGACGAAATCGAACAGCTGGCCATTGATCGGGCCAAGCAACTGTTCGGTGCGGCATGGGCCAACGTGCAACCCCATTCCGGAGCGCAGGCGAATGCTGCGGTCATGCTCGCGGTTTTGCAGGCGGGTGATCCGATACTTGGTTTTGATCTTGCTCATGGCGGTCACCTCACGCATGGATCACCGGTCAATTTCAGCGGAAAACTCTACAAAGCCTCATTTTACGGGGTGGACAAGAAGACAGGATTGATCGATTATGCCATGCTGGAAAAGAAGGCGAAGTCGGAGAAACCCAGGTTGATCATTTGTGGTGCATCCAGCTATTCCCGTGACTGGGATTACGCCCGTATCCGCAAAATTGCCGACAAAGTGGGGGCCTTGGTCCTGGCTGATATTTCGCATCCTTCGGGACTCA
Source organism: Bacteroidota bacterium (assembly GCA_046049215.1). Classification (GTDB taxonomy): domain Bacteria; phylum Bacteroidota; class Bacteroidia; order AKYH767-A; family OLB10; genus JAJTFW01. The sequence continues at coordinate 3,802 of JBJOER010000220.1, forward strand.
TCGCGAAAGGTATCCTCAATGATCCTCTTCCGCATTGCCACATCATCACCACCACTACCCACAAGACCTTGCGTGGTCCGCGCGGAGGTTTGATCATGATGGGGAAGGATTTTCCCAATCCCTGGGGAATCACCACGGCAAAGGGTGAACCACGGATGATGTCATCATTGCTGGATGCAGCCGTTTTTCCGGGTACCCAGGGCGGACCACTCGAGCATGTGATAGCAGGTAAAGCGGTGGCATTTGGTGAAGCGCTGGATGACGAGTTCATGGCCTACACCGTTCAGGTTGTAAAAAACGCCCGGGCGATGGCCAATGCCTTCATGGACAAAGGTTATCACATCGTCTCCGGAGGAACCGACAATCACCTGATGTTGATCGACCTGAGAAACAAAGGTGTGACGGGAAAACAGGCAGAAAATGCATTGGTGAAGGCCCATATCACCGTCAATAAGAATATGGTTCCCTTCGATGACAAAAGCCCGTTTGTCACCTCCGGATTCCGTGTCGGAACGCCCGCTGTTACAAGCAGGGGACTCAAAGAGAAACACATGAAGACTATCGTGGGATTCATCGATAAGGTGTTGTCCAAGCCTGATGATGAAAAAGTGTTGAAGAAGGTGGGGGAGGATGTGAAGGAATTCATACTGAAATTCCCGCTTTACCGTTGATTTGATCATGATAAAAATCCGGTACACCTTCGGCGCATTGGGAGTGGGTAGTGTACTTACCATTCTTTTTGGCTTCTCCAGCTTCTTATGCGTTGAGGCGCAGACGGGTGGTGCCAGTACTTTTGCTTTTCTGGAACTCCACGCCCCGGCACGGATCGCAGCTTTGGGTAGCAGCGCCATAGCCACACCAGGAGCAGATCTCGGTCTCGCATCACAAAATCCAGCCCTGTTAACCAGGGAGATGGACCGTCAACTTTCATTTTCAAGAGGGTATTTGCCCTCCGGAATCCGATTTGGGAATGTCCAGGCAGCCGCTTCAATTTCAAGGATAGGTATGTTCATGTTCAACTTACAACATGTCCAATATGGTGAATTCCAATACACCAACGAAAACGCAGAAGTTCTGGGGACACTCAAGGCAGGAGAGTACGCGTTCAATCTGGGATGGAGCAAACAACTCGACAGCAGTTGGAATATCGGAGCCCAGGCGAAGTATGTCTTTTCCGACCTTGCCGGTAATACAGCTTCGGGCCTTGCAGCCGATTTGGGGGTGACTTGGCACAACCGACGGAAGAAGGTGATGGCTTCGTTCCTTATCCGAAACGCCGGTAGGCAATTGGATCGATATGAAAGCGGCATCAGCGAGGACTTGCCGCTTGAAATCCAAGCCGGTATTTCAAAGGAACTTGCAAAAGCACCCTTTCGATTTTCGCTGATTTTCCAGCACTTGCAGCAGTGGGATTTAAGATACAAGGACAGGGAACTGGGGCAAACAGACCCGTTGACCGGAAATGCAATCGAAGAAAAAACAGGTTTCCTTGAAAATGCATTCAGGCATGTGATACTCAATACAGAAATTCTGCTCTCCAAAAATTTTCATTTGAGATTGGGTTACAACTTGCTACGCCGCGATGAATTGGGCTTCACAGCAAGGCCGGGAATGAGTGGTTTTAGTTTCGGTACGGGTTTCAGGGTGAACCGATTCCAGTTGTCATACGCGCACAGCGTGTTGAACACAGCCGGGGGGAGCAATCACATCAGCATCTCGACCAACCTGCGCGACTTTACCCGTAAAAAATAAAATCAGCTTTTGTCCCTCTTCAACGCTCTGCCCATTTCGCGTGTGGCTTCAGCCTTTTTGAGGGTTTCCCGTTTGTCGTACATTTTTTTACCACGGGCAAGTCCGATTTCGAGCTTGGCATACCCCCGATCGGTGGTATAA
>JBJOER010000221.1:0-2727 GCA_046049215.1 Bacteroidota bacterium
CCTACACATCAACGGCGATATGACCCTCGGCGAAAACATCGCCGACATCGGCGGCATCATGATGGGGTATGAGGCCTTCCGCAAAACGGAACAGTACAAAAACGGACAATCCATCGCCGGACTCACACCTGATCAACGATTCTTTTTGGGCTATGCCCTGGCCTGGATGATCAATACCCGCGAAGAATCATTGGTGGAACAGGTGCGCAGTGATGTGCACTCCCCCGCGAAGTTCCGCGTCAACGGACCTCTAGCTAACATGAAAGCTTTCCACAGCACCTTCGGTGTGAAACCCGGTGATGCGATGTACAGGCCGGATAGTCTACTGGTGGATATCTGGTGAGGTTGGGTTGGTTACTGGTTCCTGAGCCTTCGAAGGACCGTTTCGAATCAATCTAACTGATCCGAATCTTAATATGCCGGGATGTATTTAATATTCCAACAACATCCCCTTAAAATCCCTCTTCAACGAAAATCAGGATTCCTCCGCTAGCGTGTAGTGTGTACTTCTCCCCCTTGAATCGAGTTGTTTTAATATCCCTTTTTCGATCAGATCCTTGATATCCCTCAGCGCTGTGTCGGTCGAGCACTTGGTGATGCGAGCCCACTTGGAGGATTTCAGGTGTCCTTCGAAGCCATCCAGCAGCATGTTCAATACGATACGCTGGCGCTCATTCAGTAGTGTTTGCTCGTTTCGGTTCCAGAATGCCGCCTTCTTCAATGCAGTGTGAAGTGCCTGGTCCGCCTCTATCAAAGCGTTTTTCAGGCAGTGAAGAAACCAATCGAGCCAGGCGGTTATATCCCCATCGCTGTGTTGCACGCGTTGCAAAACAGCGTAGTACTGCTTGCGTTCGGTCATGATGCGGCTTGACATGCTGTAATAACGATCCGGATTCCCGTCTGCACGGGCTAATAGGAGTTCGGTGATCGCTCTGGCTATCCGTCCATTGCCATCGTCGAAGGGATGGATGATGATGAACCAGAAGTGCGCTATGGCAGCTTTCACTACAGGATCAAGCCGGGCGTCTTCGCCGTTGAACCACTTAAGGAAACGGTCCATCTCCTTTTTCACCATTTCGGATGCAGGTGCCTGATAGTGCACACGCTCATTTCCCAATCCTCCACTCACCACTTGCATTTCGCGTGTTCGGTATTGCCCGACCGTTATCGCATACAAACCGCTGCGTCCGGTTGGGAACAGTGCTGCATGCCACGCGAAAAGCCGTTCCTCGCTGAGTGGCTGACTGTAATGTCTGACCGCATCCAGGGTCATGTCCACCACACCATCCACATGCCGGTCACTCGCCACCATTCCTTCTACATCCAAGCCGAGACGCCTTGCAATGGAAGAGCGCACCTGTTCCAGGTTCAGTCGCTCGCCTTCGATCTCAGAAGACCGGAGTACCTCTTTCGTGAGTGTGCTGAGCTGTGTCTCCTCCCGTCTTCTGAATCCAAGTAGAGCCATCTGCCCGGTAATCTTTCCTTGCAAACGTCTCACCTCCGTAAGGAGAGTCAGTATATCCTTCTCCTTCCAGGTGAAATCTGTCCAGTTTTCGTTTTGGTAGATGTACTGTACCATGGTATGCGGTAAATATACGGCTTATTCGCCGCAATAATGCGGTGAATAATCAGCTTATTCGCCGCAAAAACACTTTTGAGTTGAACCCTACCAGGCTCTTCTTCTTGTTTAAAGTCCTGATATTCTGTTATTTATAGTCAAAATCCTAAAAAATACAGGAAGCGCGGATTGAAGAGTTCCCAGCACTGGATTCAATCTCAATTTAAATCCTCCACCCGCAACCAGCCGCGGGTGATGACTTCGCCGTAGAACGTGCAATAGGCCCATGCACCCTCTACCCTTTCCACGCACACGAAATCGTATTTGATCACATACGCCTTCTGTTTGCTGCCTTTTGATTTGTCAGTATAAAACCAGGCTTTGTCTTTAAGCACATAACGGATCTGTATCCAAGTGCGGGATTGGTCGAGTTCGAATAATTGAGGTTCATTGGAAAAGGACGAAACGTTCGAGCATCCTCCATGATCATCATCGAGCCGAAGCAGAAGTGTCTTCGCATCAAGGCGGACAATGGTGCCGGTTATCGTATCGGAGTCTTCTTCTCCGGGATAATAACTGACGACAGGAATCGTATCCCCATCTACAACCCCCTCGACATAAAAGATGCAGCTGAATTGGGGAGCCTTCAGTTCTTCATTCCAGCCGGATGCATCCTCGAAAACACCGGTGACTTCCCGGTTGGCTTCGTCATACCCGATCATCAGGCCGCTTTGGTAAATTCCCGGTTGTAGGGATTGTGCATGAACCCCGGGCGAGAAGAATAAAAAAAGCAAATACATTCCTGTTGATCTCATTCCGTTACTAAAGATAGCACTTGAGAATCAGTACAGATTGTTGGGGCTAAGCCGGCTTTCCCCTGAATGCAAAAAACGATGGGGCAGCCAGTTACCTGACCGCCCCATTTTGATTCAAACTTTGAAGGGTTTATTCCTTGATGAACTTGCGGGTAACGAGCTCGCCGTTTGCAGATATTCGGAACAAGTAGATGCCACGTTGCAATTGCGATACATCCATCCGATCTACCGTGCCTGCCTGCATGACTACACGTCCATTCACATCCTGGATGATCACCTCATACGCTTCCGGTAATTGGTCTGTATTGATGAATACGATCTCATGAACAGGATTAGGATACACCTCGAATTCAA
>JBJOER010000222.1:0-5581 GCA_046049215.1 Bacteroidota bacterium
GCGGTACTTGTATTGGTCAAGTTAACCTGAAACTCAATATAATTGGCTCCGGCAGAACAGTTGGAAAACGTGTACCCACCAGTGGCGGTTCCAAACGATGCACCCGGACTGAGGATTACGATCAAGAAGAACAACAGATGCACAAACGGACGAATGAACACGTTGCGGGATGAAGGGACTGGCCACGATGATTTCCGAAAAGGTGATTTACCGGTTGCCAATAAATCCGGGTTGAGATGAATTTGAGTACTCATTATAGCGGTTTTGTTTATCAAACAAAGAAGTCCAAAATCGAACCATCACATGCGGATGAGACCGGATCATGGGTGCGGTAAATGTAAAGAAGCTGAATCCAATTACTCGTTGGCCGCCTCACCTGGAGAGGTTTTTAGAGAAATACCGAGGCGAATGGTTTCAGCGCCGCAGAAGGACCTTCTTTAGGCAACTCACCTGATACCAGGTAAACTGCAGGTGCGAAGATAGGACACGTAAGGTATACGAGTCAAGACCCTTCACAGGCATTTAAGAATTGAATATCAAAAGCTTAGCACATCCCAATTCCGGCCACCGAAAGCATGCCGCTAATTGCCGGTTTGGGTAGACCACCCACTTTGGGCACTGATGGAGATCAGCACAAATTAGGCCCCGGGGAACAGTTCAACACTTGGCCTTGGGGGCTTTCTTTTCAGACCCGGTTTCGCAGCCCCGAATAAACAAGCTTACCGTCCTCACTTCGATAAAATCCAATCCCATTACCAACCTAAGAGCGTACCTTTGCCCTTTCTAAAAAGTCACACATAAAGACATGTCAGAACATCAAATAGAATCCATGCTTCGTACGCTCGGCATCGAGCCCGTCAACCCCGGAGCCTCCACCGGCAGCGGCTGGATGGATACCCAAGGTGAAATCCTTGAATCGTATTCCCCCGCCGACGGCATGCTCATCGCTTCGGTGAAACAGGCCACCACCGCCGATTACGAACACATCATCGCTCAGTCGCAAAAAGCATTTGCAGTATGGCGGATGATGCCGGCTCCAAAACGGGGCGAGATCGTGCGCCAGATGGGCGACGCCCTGCGTGAATACAAGGAACCGCTCGGCAGACTGGTGTCTTATGAGATGGGCAAGATTTACCAGGAGGGGTTAGGCGAAGTACAGGAGATGATCGACATCTGCGATTTCGCGGTTGGCCTTTCACGACAGCTTTACGGTCTCACCATGCACAGTGAGCGTTCACGGCACCGCATGTACGAACAATATCATCCCTTGGGCACCGTCGGCGTGATTTCCGCTTTCAATTTCCCGGTTGCCGTATGGAGCTGGAACGCCATGCTCGCCCTGGTATGCGGTGACGTGGTGGTCTGGAAACCCTCTTCGAAAGTCCCTCTCTGCGCCGTGGCCACCCACCGCATCATGCAGAAGGTGCTGGCCGCCAACAACGTTCCGGATGGCGTCGTAAACCTGGTCATCGCTTCCTCGAAGCACGTAGGCGACAATTTCCTGGCCGACAAGCGCGTGCCTTTGATCTCTGTCACCGGCTCTACCCGCGTTGGACGACGTGCCGGACAAATTGTCGGAGAGCGTCTCGGTCGCTGCCTGCTCGAATTGGGTGGAAACAACGCCATCATCCTCAGCGAAAAAGCCGACTTCGACATGGCCTTGCGTGCAGTACTTTTCGGTTCGGTAGGCACTGCGGGGCAACGCTGCACCAGTACGCGCAGGCTCATCATTCACGAGAGTGTGTATGATGCCTTCACCCAAAAACTCAAAGGTGCCTACGAGCATATCCGCATCGGACATCCGCTAGATTCCAACACACTTGTCGGTCCGCTGATCGACAAAGGAGCTGTCAACGATTTCACCAAGGCCATTGAAGCAGTCCGCAAAGAAGGCGGACGTGTACTTTACGGAGGCGAAGTCCTGGAAGGAAACGGCTACGAGAGCGGCACCTACGTAGTACCCTGCCTGATCGAGGCCGAGAACCATTATCACATCGTACAGGAAGAGACCTTCGCGCCCATTCTGTACCTGATGAAATATTCCACCGTTGAAGAAGCCATCGCCATGCAGAACGATGTTCCCCAGGGCCTCAGCTCATCCATCTTCACCCGCGACCTGCTCGAGGCGGAGGCATTCCTCTCCCATGAGGGGTCGGACTGCGGCATCGCCAACGTCAACATCGGCACCTCGGGTGCGGAGATCGGCGGAGCATTCGGCGGAGAGAAGGACACAGGCGGTGGCCGCGAGTCGGGTAGTGATTCATGGAAAGTATACATGCGCCGGCAGACCAACACCATCAACTACTCCAAGGAACTTCCCTTAGCACAGGGCATCCGTTTCGACGTATAGTCCAATCCGTTACAAACAACCCTGTCCAACGGTCCACGATGCTCACCATCGACATCCATACGCACATCCTACCGGAGCACCTGCCGGACTTCAAGCAGAAATACGGGTACGGCGGATTCATATCGCTCGACCATCACAAGCCCTGTTGTGCGCGGATGATGATCGACGACCGGTTCTTCCGCGAAGTTCAGGACAACTGCTGGGACCCTAAGGTACGGATGGGAGAATGCGACCATCATCACGTGGACGTACAGGTGCTGAGCACCATCCCCGTCATGTTCAGTTACTGGGCCAAGCCGCAGGACACCCTCGACCTGAGCATGTTCCTGAACGACCACATCGCGGCTATCGTTCAAGCCTATCCGAAACGTTTCGCCGGGCTGGGCACCATCCCACTGCAGGCGCCCGACCTGGCCATACGCGAACTGGAACGCTGCATGCAGATCGGCTTGCGAGGTGTCCAGATCGGTTCTCACGTGAACGACTGGAACCTGAACGCACCCGAGCTTTTCCCGGTTTTCGAAGCGGCACGCGACCTGGGAGCATCCATTTTCGTACACCCCTGGGACATGATGGGCAAGGAGAAAATGAGCAAGTACTGGCTCCCGTGGCTGGTAGGTATGCCGGCCGAGACCTCACTCGCCATCTGCTCCATGATATTCGGTGGAGTATTCGAGCGTCTGCCCGGATTGAAAGTCGCTTTCGCACACGGCGGTGGAGCTTTCCCCTCCTCCATCGGACGTATCGAGCACGGATTCCATGTCCGGCCCGATCTCGTCGCCGTGGATAACAAAATCAATCCCCGCGAATACCTCGACCGCTTCTACCTGGATACATTGGTTCACGACCCCATGATGCTGGATTTCCTGGTGAAGCTAATGGGCCCTGAACGTCTCGCCCTTGGAACCGATTACCCCTTCCCTTTGGGAGAACTGGAGCCCGGCAAACTGATCAACTCCATGCCCTACGACGACAAGGTGAAGGAGCGGTTGTTTTCCGGATCCGCCCTGGAGTGGCTCGGGATGGATCGCAACGCCTTCGCGGTCAATTGAGTGAAAGCAACCTCGGTTGATGCCTGCCAAATCCGTATTTTTGGACTTTAGAAGAGTCCCATGAGCGATGCTCTTTACCACGAGTGCGGAATCGCCCTCGTGCGTTTGCTGAAACCCCTCGATCACTACCTGGACAAATACGGTACGGCTCTTTACGGCCTGAACAAACTGTCTTTGCTCATGGAGAAACAGCACAACCGGGGCCAGGACGGGGCAGGTGTGGCCTGCATCAAGTTCGACATGGCTCCCGGTGAGAAGTACATCAGCCGGCACAGATCAGTCGACAAAAATGCCATCGCCGCAATTTTCGACACGGTCAACAAGCCATTCCGTCAACTTTCGAAAACGGATCCGGAAAAACTGAAAGACATCACCTGGCTGAAGCGGAATACGGACTTCGCCGGTGAACTGCTCATGGGCCATTTGCGTTACGGGACCTACGGTGGAAACACCATTGAGAGCTGCCATCCTTTCCTGCGCCAGAACAACTGGATGACCCGCAACCTGGTTGTTGCGGGGAATTTCAACCTGACGAATGTCGAGGAACTATTCCAGGACCTGGTGGACATCGGACAGCATCCCCGTGAAAAAGCGGATACGGTGACCGTGATGGAGAACATCGGTCATTGGCTGGATGAAGAGAACGACCTCATCTACTACCAATACAAGCAAGAAGGCTTTTCGAAGAAAGAGATCAGTCCTTTCATCGCCTCCGAACTCAACATCGCCAACATCCTTCGCCGTTCGTCCAAGTACTGGGATGGAGGTTATGTCATGGCCGGACTGATCGGCCACGGCGATGCTTTTGTCCTTCGGGACCCATCGGGCATCCGTCCGGCCTGGTACTATGCCGACGACGAAGTGGTGGTGGTCACCTCCGAGCGACCACAGATACAGACCGCTTTCAACGTTCCTATAGATCGCGTACAGGAGATCAAGCCCGGTCATGCGCTCATCATCAAGAAGAACGGTAAAGTCACGGAAGAGCAGGTACGCGAACCCCTTGAACGCAAATCCTGCTCCTTTGAAAGGATCTACTTTTCCCGAGGCAGTGACCGCGACATCTACCGCGAGCGCCAGCACCTCGGCAGGTTATTGTGCCCCTCGATCCTGGAGTCCATTGACAAGGACCTGCGCAACACGGTCTTCTCCTACATCCCCAACACGGCTGAAGTCGGTTTCTACGGCATGATGAAAGGCCTGGAAGATTACCTCGACGAGGTCAAGAAGACCAAGATCCTCGCTCTGGGCACCTCACCGGATCCAGTCAGGCTCTCTGAAATACTCAGCATGCGTCCACGTGCCGAAAAGATCGCCATCAAGGACGCCAAGCTGCGCACCTTCATCACCAGCGACACCGAACGAAGTGACATGGTCGCCCACGTGTATGACATCACTTACGGTACTGTTGAAGCAGGAAAAGACAACCTGGTTGTCATCGACGATTCGATTGTTCGCGGAACCACCCTGCGCAACAGCATCATCCGCATGCTTGACCGATTGGGTCCGCGGAAGATCGTGATCGTATCTTCGGCACCCCAGATCCGTTACCCTGACTGCTACGGAATAGACATGGCCAAGATCGGCGACCTGATCGCGTTCCGCGCTGCTATCAGCCTGATCGAGGAACGGAACATGGAATCACTCCTCGACGAAGTCCTTGAGGCCTGCCGCGAACAACTGAAGAAAACTTCGGAAACGGAGAACGTGGTCAAACGCCTCTATGCTCCCTTCACAGACGAAGAAATAGCCGACCGTATCGCCCTGCTTGTCACACCACAGGGATGCTCATCCGAAGTGAGGGTGATTTTCCAGAAGATCGAAGACCTGCACAAAGCCTGCCCCGGACACACCGGCGACTGGTATTTCAGCGGAAACTACCCCACACCGGGCGGCAACCGGGTCGCCTGCAAGGCATTCATCAACTACATGTCGGGGCTCAACGAGCGCGCCTACTGATACCTGCAGCCTAGTTGCCGATGGGATGCCAGGTGGTTTTGATCTCCTGCATGGACAATATGGTATAGGGAGACAACAAGTCCTCTCCGTCAAAATCAACCATTCTTTTCACATTGACAGCCGCATTGGTTTGCACGAGCTTCTTCGATTCCTGGTCGAGATCGAGATACAGAAACGCATTGACATCCATGTGAGCCGAGGCATGAGACAGGAATTCCTT
>JBJOER010000223.1:0-3933 GCA_046049215.1 Bacteroidota bacterium
TGTGTATTCAAATTCATGTTGCATCACCACCATGTCGAGGTCGCCCTCTTTCAGTACCCATTTTTGTTGCAAGAGGTGTTGAAGGATCTGTGCAGGCGTGGCTTTTTGCAGACCGATGGGAACGTCCTCCAGGATTCCCGTTGAGCGTATCCGTTCCATGGAAGGGCCTTCGGGGTCGATGCGGCAAAACCGGGCGATCTTCTCTTCAATGTCTGCGCCCGGAGTACCGGCGGGCAGAAACGCGTCTACGAAGTCGCGGTAGGTCATGCTTCCGCTGCCTTCCAGGGCAAAGCTATCGTCGGTGAGTCCCAGCGTGACGAAAACCTGCCAGGCGCTGCAGAACCCTTCGCTGCGTAAGGTACCGCGCAGTAGGGTAGGGATGTCGTTGAGTCCGTAATGCTCACGGTAGGCGAGGGAATCACGGTTGGCATAGCCGTCGAATCGTCCGTGACCCGACACATGCACCCTGACCGATTCACTGAAAAGTCTGGGGTAGGGGATGTATCGGTATTTACCGTCCTGGATGTATCGGGCGGTTCCCTGTCCGGCCAGGATCACATTGCGGGGATTCCAGGTGAATTTGTAGCCCCAGGGATTGTCGATGTACTCGGGAGCGACGAGTCCCCCGGTGTATGAGCGGAAAGCAGTCAGGGTTGCGCCCTGCTTCTTCAGTCGACCGATGATCTCCATGGCCGACATGTGGTCGATACCCGGGTCGAGCCCGCATTCGCCGAGGAAAAGCAAGTCTTTTTCACGCACAGCTTTGTCCATGGCCATGAGCTCAGGACTCACGTAGCTGGCAGTGATAAGGTGTTTACCCAGAGCCAGGCATTCCTGTGCGGCAAGCAGGTGAAGGTGGGGCGGGAGCAGGGAGATCACCAGGCTGCTTTCACCAATGGCAGCACGTCGCTGTACTTCGTTTTGAATATCGAGGGCAATGGCCTTGCCGTTTGGATGATTGGCGGTTTTTTCCTGTGCCAGCCTCACATCCATCTCGGCGACTGTAACTTGAAAATCGTTGGCGGTGGTACGTTCAAGGAGGAAGCGGATCAGGGATCCGGAGGATCGTCCGGCGCCCAAGACCAAAATGGTTTTCATATCGTGAAATTGTTCCGGCGAAGGTATCGATTTCGGGAGTGTCGGTTCATCGTGTATTTTTGCTTCAGAATCTCACTCCTTCTTAAACTCTTATGAAAAACGCAGTACTGGCCGTCCTGCTGACATTCACGGCGGCAATCACACATGCTCAGCTCTCCAATGCCGTTCTCTTTACGGAGGAAGGCGAACGCTTCACGGTAATCCTGAATGGATTGAAACAGAACGAGACACCCGAAACAAATGTGATCCTTAAGGGACTGAATGCCGAATTCTACAAACTGAAGGTGATTTTCCAGAATACCGCCATTGGTGAGCGTAACTTCAATTTGAATCTCCAGGCCGGTATGGAGAACACCTTTGCCATCAAGAAGAACAAAAAAGGTGAATACGTGCTGCGCTTCGTGAGTGCGGTTCCGGTGAACGAAGCTCCCCGCAACCTCCCGGCTCCGGTTCAACCTACTGTGCAGGTTCAGAATCCTGCTCCGCCTCCGGTGGCTCAGCCCGCAAATGCCGCTGTATCCCAAACCGTGACCACCACCACACAAACCACTACCACTGGCAACGGAATGCCTTCCGACGCCGTGAATATTCAGATGGGCATGAATGTCAATGGCCAGGGTGGCAATATCAGCCTTCAAATGTCGGGGATGGATATGGCTCCCGAGCCGGTGTCCACCACCACGGTCACGCATTCCCAAACCGTGACTACTACCCATCAACCTGCTCCTGCTCCTGCTCCCGTGCCTCCTCCCGCTCCCGTGGTTTACCTGCCCGGCTACAATGGTCCGGTAGGATGTCCTGTTCCGATGACTGACACCGACTTCCGCGACCTCGAGCAATCCATTTCCACCAAGAAATTTGAGGACTCCAAACTGACCATCGCCAAGCAGGTGCTTCGCGACCGTTGCCTGTTTGTTTCACAGGTGAAGCGGGTGCTCTCCCAATTCACATTCGAAGAATCGAAACTGGATTTCGCAAAGTATGCCTACGATTATACCTACGACATCGGCAACTACTTCAAAGTGAACGACGTGTTCACCTTCGAAACGACCATCGAAGACCTGGATGCCTATATCCGTACCCGTTAAGGTAATAATGGGGCGAATTCGATGAACAGCATGATCAGATCCGGTGCGATCCTGGGTGCCCTCGCGGTCGTCCTTGGTGCATTCGGTGCGCATGCCTTGCGCGAAATCCTGAGCGATAAGGGACTTGCACTTTGGGAGACCGCTGTGCGTTATCACTTCTATCATGCCCTTGCATTGCTCGTCATTGGATTGCTGTACGATCGGGTGCCGTCATCACGGCTTCGGTTCGCCTCCGGGTTGTTTGTAGTCGGGTTTGTCCTGTTTTGTGGATCGCTCTATGCCCTCTCATTCCGAGAGGTTGCTGCCATCAAATTGAGTTGGTTGGGTCCGATCACCCCCCTGGGGGGAGTTTGCTTCATCCTGGCCTGGCTGCTTCTTGCCTTCAATCCGAAAGGCGAAAGGCAATGACAAAGCAGAATCTGCGTTCTCTTTTTAACCGATTTCAACCATGATCCCATTCTTGAAAACCCTCTTTGCACTGTCCTCAATGGCTTTGTTGATGGCCTGCGGCTCCCGTCAACCCCGAAACACGGCAACTGAGACCAGCGGCACCGAATCCTCCGCCGTAGAACATCCGGAGGTTGCGGCCGATACGAATGCAGTGGTTGTCTGGACACGCGATCAGGCGGCGAAGGGGCCTGAAACCTTTAAATTGGTGGTGAGTTTTATCAGTATCGGGCAAGGTACAGACCCCGAGGCTGCCGGCCTATTGGCTACTGCTTTGGCCGAATTCCGCTCCGCAAAAGGCAAATCTCCGGCTTACATCATGATACCGTGGGGAAGAGAGGGTGAAGTAGATTATTGTTTCATTATGAATGAGTTAGCTCCTGCTGAGCAGCGGGAGTTCATCGGGTTTATAAAGCAAAAACTGGGCGGAAGGACTTTGATTCAAATCCAGGAAAATGGCAGGAACCGCTTCCGCTAAGCTTTCTATCCGATTTTTTGTTTTCACAAGCGGTTGAATAACCGTAAATTTGCCCCAGCTTTCAACTCATGAACGAATACGGAATCAAGAACCCGCGGGCTTCCGTTGCGGACCTCGGACTTAAAAACGTTGCCAACGCTTATTGGAACCTGTCAGCCTCCGAGCTTGTTGAAGAGACCATCATTCAAGGCATGGGTGAACTCACTGATACCGGTGCATTGGCCATCGATACAGGTGAATTCACCGGGCGCTCTCCCAAAGACAAGTTCACGATCCTGGACAGCGAAACCGAAAAGACGGTGTGGTGGGGCGATATCAACATCCCCTTTGAGGCGCATCGGTTTGATAAACTGCACTCCCGGATCGAGGCTTATCTGACCGGCCGGGATGTGTACGTACGGGATGCCTACGCTTGCGCCGACCAGCGCTACAGGTTGAACGTACGGGTCGTGACCGAATATCCCTGGCAAAACCTATTCGTCAACAACCTCTTCCTTCGACCCAATACCGATGAAATCGAAAGCATGACACCCGATTGGGTGATCATCAATGCTCCAGGCTTCATGGCTGACCCGTCCATCGACGGAACCCGTCAGCACAACTTTGCGGTCATCAGTTTTACCAAGCGGATGATCCTGATCGGAGGAACGGGTTACACCGGTGAGATCAAGAAGGGGATTTTCACGGTGTTAAACTACGTACTGCCACAGCACAAAGGCGTTCTTAGCATGCACTGTTCGGCTAACATCGGTGAGAAAGGCGATACCGCCCTTTTCTTCGGTCTTTCCGGAACCGGTAAAACCACATTGAGTGCGGACCCCA
>JBJOER010000224.1:0-4808 GCA_046049215.1 Bacteroidota bacterium
CTTCCATCGACGACCTGTCTAAAATGGTCAGCGCTGAACATGAAGCCGTGTTGGTGAAGGACTTCAAACGCGACAAGACGTTCATCATCACACGCACCGACCTTGCCGAGCTGATGGTCAAGGGTTGATATGCGCTATCGGATGACCGGCTCCTGAACATCCCGATGACTACCACTGACCAGACAGGCCACACCTTCGATTTTATCAGCATCCCCAAGCGGATTATTTCACTGGTTCCATCCCAGACCGAACTGCTGGCGGACCTGGGCCTCGAGCAGGAGGTGGTTGGCATCACGCGATTTTGTGTGCACCCGACTGTATGGCACAGATCAAAAACACGAATCGGGGGAACCAAGGATCCCAGGATCGATCAAATCCTGGCTTTACAGCCCGATCTTGTCATCGCCAACAAGGAAGAAAACAATGAAGCTGATGTCATTGCGCTTCGTAAGTCCTGTCCCGTGTGGGTTTCGGATGTGAACAACCTTGACTCCGCACTTGAAATGATCCACGATCTCGGAGAGCTTACAGGTACAAAAGCACGGGCAGAATCGATAGTCGATGAAATCAGAAAGTCATTTGAGGAATTGGCGCTTCACGTCAGCACGCTCAATCCGACGACTCACCACAAGGCTATTTATTTCATCTGGAAAGACCCGTGGATGGTAGCAGGCCGGGACACTTTCATTGCCGACATGCTCGGCAGGTGTGGCTTGATCAACGCCGAGTCAAGGATACGCTATCCGGACTGGCACCCTACATCATCCAACACACAGGGAATTGACCTCGTATTGCTATCGAGTGAACCGTATCCTTTTCAGAACAAACACATCGAAGAGTTACGCTTTCATTTCCCCAATGCAAAGATTCAACTCGTTGACGGTGAATTTTTCAGTTGGTACGGCTCAAGACTGCGCAATGCGCCGGCCTATTTCAGAAATCTGATCGATTCTATTTGATGGATCGAATTCCCTTAATTTTGAACTGAAATGTTCGCCACGCTGCCCCGTCTGTCGATCCTGATCTTTGCGTTATTGATCCCATTAGGTGTCAAATCTCAAAAAGTAGGTTTGGTTTTGAGCGGCGGTGGTGTACGGGGCATGGCCCATTTGGGTGTGATCATGGCACTTGAGGAGGAAGGCATTCCGATCGACTACATCACAGGTACATCTGCAGGAGCTCTTGTCGGGAGCCTGTATGCAAGCGGACTTACTCCGGATCAAATGAAAAGGCTGCTCACATCGCCTGCATTCATCCGGCGTGCATCGGGAGGCTTCGATGAAGACAACCGTTACCTGCTTCACCAGCCCGAACCCGACGCGTCTATCGCTTCAGTGAGGCTTCTACTGGACTCAATTCTTCATACACAGATCCCAAGCAATGTGGTCAATACAGGCGAAATTGATTTCAGCCTGATGGAAGGATTTGCTTTACCATCTGCAATCAGTCGTTACAACTTCGACAGCCTGCTCGTGCCTTTCCGATGTGTTTCGGCCGATATAACGGCCAAGACCCCCGTTGTGTTCTCCAACGGCGACCTGGCCAGGGCGGTCAGAGCCAGCATGGCTTTCCCTTTTTATTTTCCTCCGGTAATCATTGGCGACAACCTGCATTATGACGGCGGCATTTACAACAACTTCCCGGCCGATGTCATGCTGGAATCCTTTCAGCCCGACCTGATCATTGGTGTAAATGCCGTTGGACTTATGGAGAACCCATCAGAAGGCAATTTCCTTAGCCAGCTCAAATCGATGATCCAGCAGCACCAGGAAGTGATCTTGCCCCGGACCAATGACATCATGATCACCCCCCATCTGGAAGATGTAAGCACCCTGGAATTTGAGGATGCCCTTCGTGCCATCGACAGCGGATATACAGCTGCCAAACGGCTTATCCCCCTGATCCAAGCAAAGGTTACCAGGCGCTGCGATTCCAAATGCCTGGAGTACGGCAGGGCAAGACTGAGAACGCCGATCAAGGCCATATCCGTCGAAAAGATTCTGATTGAAGGTGTAAACGAAGAGCAGGCCGCTTACATCCGCTCGGTGATCAATCCACAGAACCGTTCCATTTCCCTGACCGAACTCAAACAAAACTGGTTTAGACTACTGGCGGACGATAACATATCCTATCTGTATCCCAGACTGGTACACAACCCCCAAAATGGAGATTTTGACTTGTTGATCGATGTCCGGCGGAAACGCGGCCTCGCTATTGATTTCGGCGGAATCGTATCATCACGACCGATCAATACGGGATTTGTCAGCATGCAACAGCGATTCATGGGTCGCCAGAGCATCCTGATCCACGGCAATCTCTACTTTGGCAAGCTATACAACTCTGCCTTACTCCGTCTCCGACTTGACATCCCCGGCAGCATACCTTTCTATGTGGAACCATCTGCATCCATCAGTCAGTTCGACTATTTCAAAAGCAGTTCCGCTTTCCTCTCCGATGTAAAACCATCTTTCCTCGTTCAGCAGGAGAGACTTTTCTCGATGACCATCGGTTTACCGGTCAAGCAAAAGGCCAGGCTGACCACCTCCATGCATGCATTCCGACGCAATGACCGGTATTACCTGACACGAAGCTTTTCAATCAATGACACGACAGACATCACACGCATGGATGGCTTTATGGCTTCGATCCAATTCGAACGAAATACATTGAACCGGAAAATGTATCCGAATGAAGGGAACATGTTCCGGATCACAGGTAAAGGTATTACCGGCGATGAGTTTACGACTCCCGGCAACACACGTCAATTCCTTGACACCACCAAGGTCAAGCGGGAATGGCTTCAACTCGGTATTCAATACGAACAGTACTGGAAAACAAACGGATGGTTCACTCCCGGATTTCAAATGTGCATGCAGTTCAGCGGAATGCCGTTGTTCAGCAATTACAGGGCCTCATCCTCCTTCGCATCGGCATTCCAGCCTTTGCCAGAGATGCAAACACTCTTTCTGGATGCTTTTCGCGCCAACAATTTCGTTGGAATCGGCACAATGAACATCTTCAGCATTACAGAAGATATCGATTTCCGGCTGGAGGGGTACGTCTTTCAACCCTTTCAGGAAATCCTGGAACGCTCCAATTATAAAGCGTATTCCGGAGAGGCTTTCAATAAACGCTATTTCTGCGCTACAGCAAATGCTGTTTACACCAGTCCGGTAGGCCCCATCAGCATTGCGCTGAATTACATCCAGGGTCGCGAGGAGCCACTGTCGGTCATGTTCCATCTTGGCTATCTGCTCTTCAACAGAAGAATTTTCCAATAGCAGCTTGTGATCTGCTGTAAAAGTCAGAATTGCCGGATGATCGACCTTGAAGCTATTACCCGTGCTCACCACAAGTTCACCAAAACGATGACGTGTGCGAACAGAAATGGCCGGATTTAAGACTCCTTGTTCCGCTCTTTACTTCTGAATGACAGCATAACGGGAACTCCGGTAAGATTGAAATTATCCCTCATCTTATTTTCTAAAAAGCGTTTGTACGATGTCTGGATATACTGGGGCATATTGCAGAAAAACACGAAGGCAGGGGAACGACCGGGCAGCTGGGTGATATATTTTATACTGATGGACTTCCCCTTCATGGAAGGAGGTGGATAAGCATCAATGATGGGCAACAGAATCTTGTTCAGCTTAGAGGTAGGAATCCGCTGGGTCTTGTGCTGGAACACCTCTACTGCCGTTTCCAGCGCTTTATACACTCTCTGTTTGTTCTGAACCGAAATAAAAAGGATGGGCACATCATCGAATGGGGCGATGCGGGAGCGTATCTCCTTTTCGATCTTCAGTGCGGATTTCGTGTCTTTCTCCACAAGATCCCATTTGTTAACAAGAATTACTACTCCCTTTCGATTGCGTTCACAGAGGTGAAATATGTTCAGGTCCTGGGCATTGAGTCCCTGCGTCGCGTCGATCATCAGAAGACACACATCCGCTTCTTCGATGGCCCGGATGGATCGCATGACCGAATAAAACTCGATGTCCTCTTTCACACTGCGCTTCTTCCTCAATCCTGCCGTATCAATCAACAGGAAATCGAAACCGAAACTGTTGTAGCGTTTGTAGATGGTATCGCGGGTGGTGCCCGCCATCGGGGTGACAATACTTCGTTCTTCTCCGATCAATGTATTCAGTAACGAAGATTTACCAACGTTGGGTTGACCGATGATGGCAAGCCTTGGCAATTCCGGCTCAACGACATCCTCATCCTCGAACGCCAGCACCATATCGTCCAGCAACTCCCCCGTTCCGCCTCCACTGATGCCGGAGATCGGATAGGGATCGCCGAGTCCCAACGCATAGAACTCAGCGGCGTGGTGCAAACGTGCGGCACTATCCACCTTGTTGGCCACGAGAAATATTTTCTTCCGGGAGCGGCGCAGAAGGTTGGCCACCTCCTTGTCAAGATCGGTAAGACCATCTGCCACATCGACAACGAACAGGATGATGTTGGCCTCATCAATGGCCAGATCGACCTGCCGACGAATCTCTTTCTCAAAAACATCCTCAGAGCCGACGACATACCCCCCCGTGTCGATTACAGAAAACGAGCGGCCGGTCCAATCGGCGAGGCCATAGTGACGATCACGTGTGACTCCCGCGGTCTCATCCACGATGGCCTTGCGCGACTCAGTAAGCCTGTTGAAGAGTGTGGATTTGCCGACATTGGGGCGGCCGACGATCGCGACGATATTCACCATTTGAGTTCCTGTTCCTTTTTATTTATTCATAACCGAAGCGACGGAGCAACTTCTCGTTGTCGCGCCAGTCGGCAGCTACCTTAACGGTCAG
>JBJOER010000225.1:0-7593 GCA_046049215.1 Bacteroidota bacterium
CAGCTCTTCCACCGGGAAGTAGCCGCAGCGTGCGAGAACGCTGTACCACAATGGGGAGATGTGTCCGTTGGAAAGAAAAAACACGTCCTGGCCGACACCGTCCATGGTCCAATCCTCAGGATCATGTCTGAGGATTTCCTGGTACAATACGGTCAGGAACTCAGTACAGCCGAGTGAGCCGCCGGGGTGACCGCTTTGTACGGCGTGTACCATGCGCAGGATGTCCCTGCGGACCTGAGTACGGAAATCAATTAGAGAGGAGAGGTCTTTCATAACAAAATCAGCTGATGCATTGATCAAGGACAAAATTATCCTGCCGGCCCTCTTGAAGGACCGTCTTATCAACATCGATCGTTCTTTTGTGGATAAAAAAGAGGGGGTGAGATCCCGACTCTCTTTTCGGTCAAGCTATGTGGCTGGGTACTTTTGCATGCGATGCGAGTTTTCCCCGGTGAGTCCCTTCTGATCGAAGAGTTTGAGAAAGTCCGTGAACTGGCCTGCGCGGAATGCTTCGGGCTTCCCGGTCGTGATGCCATGGCCGGCTTGAGTCCGTTGGCCGAATTTGATCAGATCGTTCAATTGCTGGAGGAGGCGGAGGAGATGCGGAAGTTGTTGAGCGATGGTGTCGCATTTCCGCTCGAAACCTACCCCGATTTGCGGGATTCGCTCAAGTTGTTGAAGATCCGCAATTCGACCTTGCCCATGCAGCAGGTTTTGCATGTCCGTCAAGTGCTGTTGATGGCACGTTCTGTTTTTCAGTTCTTCAAAGGCAAGGAGGATAAATACCTGCTTCTTTTTCGGCCGCTTTCAGGGACGAGCTTTGATCCTTCGGTTTTAAATCAAATCGATTCTGTTATTGATGCAGAGGGAAATGTGCGTTCGGACGCCTCCGCCGAATTGTCCAGAATCAGAAAGCAGCTGGGAAGAAAGCGGGCCGAGACTGAACAGGTTTACCAATCTGTATTGGCCAAATACCGCAAGAACGGATGGTTGGGCGAAACCGGAGAAAGTTGGAGGAATGGAAGGAGGGTGATTTCAATCCTTGCGGAACAGAAAAGGGCGGCCCGAGGCATCATGCACGATATGTCGGCCACCGGTAAAACCTGCTTTATTGAGCCCGAGGAAACCATCGCGTTGAACAATCTTGTGATTTCACTTGAAACCGAGGAGCGGGCAGAAGTGGAAAGGATAGTACGTGAACTCACCGCGAATATCCGCAGCGGTTGGCAATTGTTGAGTCGGTATTTCGAGTGGCTTGTTCGATTCGATTGCATTTCTGCCAGAGCCCGACTCGCCCTGAAGATGAAAGCCTGCCTGCCTTACCTGGAAAATCGTCCCCTGATTCGCTGGGTTGAGGCTCGTCATCCCCTGTTGTATGTGTACAATACCGCTGCCGGAAAGCACACCATCCCTTTCGATCTCAGGTTGGAAGAGGAGCAACGGATCTTAGTGATCAGTGGTCCGAATGCAGGTGGTAAAACCGTGTGTCTGAAAACTGCCGGTTTATTGCAGATGATGCTCCAGGCGGGATTCCTGGTGACTGCCGATGGCAATTCGACTTTCGGAGTTTTTCGCGATTTACTCGTTGATATCGGTGATTCCCAATCATTGGAGTTTGAACTCAGCACTTATTCCTCGCGCCTTCGACACATGCGGGAGTTCATTCGAAAAGCGAACCCTGCCTCACTTTTTCTCATAGATGAATTCGGAACGGGCACGGATCCTGCACTCGGGGGTGCGTTGGCGGAATCCATCCTCGAGGAACTCAATTACCGAAAGGCTATCGGTATTGTAACCACCCACTATATGAACCTGAAAGTGCTTGCCGATCGCACCTCCGGCATCATCAACGGATCCATGGCTTTTGATGCGGCCAAGTTGGAGCCGTTGTTTCGTCTGGAAATGGGTAAGCCGGGTAGTTCATACACCTTTGTGGTCGCTGAAAGAAGCGGTCTGCCGTTATCTGTGATTCAGCGTGCCCGTAAAAAAGTCAAGAAAAACACGTTGCTGCTCGAAGAGCTCCTCAACAAGCTTGAGCGTGAAAAGTCGGAGGTGGCCAGACTCGTCGCTACAAACAAGTCGCAGGAGAAGAAATTGAGCGAACTTGTTGATAAATACGAGAAGAACGTCGTGCATCAGGAGAAAAGGCAGGAGGCTGACGAGGAACGGGTGCGTCAAAAAGAACTTCGGCTGAGCCGGCAGTTCGAGGACAAGTTCAGTCGTTTTGTAAAGGATTGGAAAGAGACCAGGAATAAAAAGGCAGTCCTCGAGAAGTACAGTAAAAGCCTACAGGAGAAACGCGATCGGTTGGCTGTAAAGGACCAGGTCCGTTTGGAAGAGGTCTTGGCCTATAACAGATTGCATATCCGAAAAGGATCGCAAGTGCGCCTGAGGAACGGAAAGGTGACCGGAATAGTGGAGAACGTCAGGGACGACAAGGCGACCATGTTGTCAGGCAGCGTTCGTACGGTTGTCTCAATACAGGACCTTGTTCTGATGGAACAGAATGAAAAAAGGAAGGGGAAGGAAGGAAAAGAGGGGAAGGGTTGAGCCTTGGGCGGGTGTACTAAGGCATCGTCTCGCTAAGTGATAAAGAACGCGCCATGTATTTCTGTGCAAGCGCTGAATTACCGGTTCTGCCGTAAGCTCTGGACAACGCTTCAGCAGTCGCCCTGGAGTTCGGAAAGAGGGCCATGTTTTCCAAGAGGAGTTTGATGGCGTCTTCTGACTGACGTTTGTGCATCATTCGTCCTGCTACTTGAATAAGCTGAAAGTCATTGACAGGGTAGGATAGGGGCGAACCGTTCGTTTCGGCGGCTTTCTTCAGTATAGACCATTGACTTATGAAACGATCAAGCCCGATTGTTCCGTCCCCAAGGTCTTTTTCATACATAAACAATGCGTCAGCCATTTCATCGGAAGTCAATGTCGCTGAAGGATGCCTGCGATTCGCATCGGCAAGCGATTTGTCTCCCCAGCTACTGAACACCGTATCACCGTCGATTGAAATAAGTTCGTCGAAGTTCAGCAAGGCCGCCAGCGCGATCTGCGAGTAGTTCTGCGATTCATTCTTGAATCCGGCAGCTTGTGTTTTCCAAAGCGTGGTGATGAGGTCTCTGCCGCCTGAAACCGGACTGATCTTATTGATGGCTGCCGACAAGTTACCGGCTCCGGCATGGTAAGCGTGAAGTACGAGCAGCCGGAACCAAAGGTCCTTTTCGTCGTACGGTATGGAGCGTGCTTGCAACATCGATTTCACCCTGGGGATGCAGATGGTGCTCAGCAAGCGGGACGCACCGTATGAGGCCCGATCCAATTGTGTTCTTTCATCAACGTGTTTGTTCACTTTCAATCCGAACTGAAGTGCGACACTTCGCATCAGTTGGAATGGTCCCTTTGCTCCTGCATAAGAACTGGAGGAGTGCTTGCCCGGACTCTCGATCAGTAATATCGTTTGGGCGTACCAAGGATCTGTTCCATATGACTCGAAATAGCGAATGGCGTTGCCAATGGTGGTGATACTCTTTCTGTGTTCGTAAAATTCACGCTTGCCACTGGTCACAAACACTTCTTCATGGTAATCTACACAATTCTCCTCGCGAAGTTTTGACTTGATGTTCGATTTTTCGAATTCGCTCCGCGAAGCCCAGGTTCTGAAACAGGCGGTTTGAATAGGGATGCGCGTACTGGCCACGTTGATGATGCAGGAGTCGGGCGACAGACACATGATCTGTTTCCAGAACTGAGGGTGAGCCAGCGTATCCCAACCGTCGGCATATAGGGCAGACGCGCTCATGAACTCAAAGCGCTGCGTGTCTTTTGGGGTAACAATAACCTTAGAAACTCGGTCAAAAACGACTGTACGACCCGAAGTCGCAGACGGATCGGAACAAGCCTCGGCCCGTTGCATTTGCTGGCAGGAGAGGTTAGTAAACGGTATCACGAAAAAGAACCAATGAATGGGTCGCATAGGATAGTCTTGTTGCTGTGTTTTTCTACGGAGGCAGAAGAGAACGGTTGCGGGTTTGTAGGTGAACTGTTTGAGTCCTTGATTCTCAAAAATAGGGTTTGAAGGGCCTTTTTGAGTGCTTCGGCATTTGCATTTTCAACGCTGGATTGTGAAATCTCGTATCACCGGAGGCTACCAATTGCCGCTGCTTGTGGCTATTTTTGTCGTCAATGGAAGGTAAACAGTATGGAGACCAGGTGGAAATCACCGTTTCAAATGAGTTGAAGTTGTTCATCCGTTCCATGGCGGCTTCCTACCATTTTATTTTCGGTCAGGAGCAATACGATTTCGTTCAACGCGCCATGATGATCGACCTGGTCGACAAGGAGGGCGTCGCTCGACTGGCTTCCCGGTTCGCTTCGACTCCGGCCGGAGAAAAATTGGAACTGTCGAAGGAGGATGTCTATATGATGTATTGCATGATGGACCTCGTGAGCCGCAGTTTCCTTTGTGATGTCGGCGACGATTACAAGGCCATGGCCATGCGGCTTGGACAAGTAGGAGAGGCTCAGTACAATGCGGTGAGGAATACCGAGCTGATGATAGCTCAGACCCTATTGCGGAAATTCGGTGAGGATTTCAAAGACGATCCCGATTTTGAAGAAATCACCCATAGGATTTCGCTACTTGACACTTAAGGTGTCGGTCGCTAAAGCGGGCATTCACCCGATTCCACCGCCAGCGCCCATTCCAACAGACTGGCAAAAACGCAGTCCGATCCGAAGGCACTCTTCTCCCCGGTAAATCTGCTTTTGTCATCAATGAACACCGATTTCAATCCGATGTTTTTGCCAAAAACAATATCACTTTCTGAATTGCCCGCCATCCAGGAGCTGCCGGGGTCGATGTCGGGAAATGCTTCAAGAGCCTGTAGACCCATGGAGGGGTTGGGTTTACGGGATGAATCAGAGCGGTCTGCAGCCGTGGCGGAGTAAATGGCGTTGATTTCAATGTCGTGCATGGCCAGTTCACTGCACATCCTCTCGTGGATTTGATCGAGTGCTTTTGGGCTCATGATCCCGATGCCCACTCCCCGTTGGTTGGTGATCACGATGAGGCGACCGAAATGCTTTTTCAGAGTCGAAAGAGCTTCGAAAACACCCGGTTCGAAAACAAACTCATCCCAGGTTTTGACATAGTCTCCCGGCAGTTCGGTGTTGATGACACCATCCCTGTCGAGAAAAAGTGTCCGGGTCGTTCTCATGTTCAGCCGCTGATTTTGAACAATGGTTCGAATGAAAATACCATCAGCGTTTCGGGAAAATCTCCTCTTCGATCATCTGGCAGAGAATGTGTCCGATCAGGATATGACATTCCTGGATGCGTGGAGTGTCCTGGCTGGGGACTCTGAGAATGATGTCACTGCATGCATTCAGCTTGCCGCCTTTTTCTCCCGTCATTCCGATGGTGATCATACCCCGTGAACGGGCTTCTTCCATGGCAAGCACCACATTGGTCGAGTTTCCGGAAGTGGTGATGCCTACCAGGATGTCTCCCTCTTGTCCGAAGGCCTGTATCAGTCGTTGATACACCACGTCGAATGAGTAGTCGTTCGCCACTGCGGTCAGGTAGGACGTATTGACGTGAAGTGCCTCTGCGAAGAGCGGTGGCCGGTCGGTATAAAAGCGACCGGAAAGTTCTGCAGCGATGTGCTGCGCATCGGCTGCGCTACCTCCGTTGCCGCAGAAGAGTACTTTTTTTCCGTTGCGGAAAGCCTCCGTGATTTTGTCTGATGCGAGTGAAATCCCGTTCAGTATTTCCTTGTCGTTCAGCAGTGCATTTTTAACTTGAATCGACGATTCGATCAGGTGTGTGATGAGGTGCGATTTCATTTGGGCTGGGTGGTAGGGGTGTCTGGTGAAGTCAGTTGAAAAACGCCATCGACCATGTGTTTCCAATCGTATTTCTTTTTTTCTTCTTTGACTTCTTCCACAAGTTTATCGAGAACACCGGATGCATACGTTTTGTGTATAGCCAGTGCTATGGCAACAGGATCCCGTGGTACAACCCATCCTGTTTTTCCGTCGTGAACGATTTCGGGTAAACCACCCACGTCGGTCACGATCATGGGTTTGTTGAAATGGAATGCCATCTGGGAGATGCCGCTTTGAGTAGCGGAGTGGTAAGGCTGCACAACGATGTCGGCTGCTGAGAAGTAATGACGCACTTCGTCGTCAGGGATGTAATCGTTTCGCAGTATGAACCTGTCGGTCAGGTTCAGTTCTTTGATGCGTTGGGTGTACGGGGCCTGGTCTTCGTAAAACTCACCTGCGACGATCACCTTGCCGTCGAAATCGTCCAGGATCGGTTGGGCCATCGCTTCGATCAGCAGGTCGAGTCCTTTGTATCCACGGATGAATCCGAAGAAGAGGATGCACCGTGTTTGCGGCTCAAGTCCAAGCCGGATCCGGGCCTCGGCCGGTGGAATCAACGGGCCGTAATGATCGTAAATCGGGTGGGGGATGAGCAGTGCTTTCTTGTTTTTAGTGAAAGTGCGGAGGTCGTTCAATACCTGCCGCGACATGGCAATGAAAACTTCGATGGAGGAGATGAAGTAGTGGGTGAGAAGCCTGTCGCCGGGGCGTTTTTCATGCGGTACGACGTTGTCGAGGATGCAAATGGTTCGGGTGTGTCGGTTCAGTCGGGTGATCCGGGCAATGGTGCCGAAGCACGGAGCCATGAACGGCAGCCAGTACTTGAACACAAGGATGTCCGGCTTGAGACGCATCAGGCGGAGTCCGACCAGGATCCAGTTAAAGGGATTGATCGAGTTGACCGTAGTGACAATGTTCAGATCCTTGGGTGCAGGGTCGTTGGTCGTTTGGGACTTGCCGGGAAAAAGAAAGGAGGGATACTGCAGGCTGAAAGAGAAGATCGTCACGCGATGGCCTTCTGCCTGGAAACTGCGGGCGAGGCGTTCGTTGAATGCGGCCAGTCCTCCTCGTAAGGGATGCGCCGGGCCGAGAATCACAATGTGTTTCAAGGACGGTTGATTTCTTCGGCGATGAGGTACTGGTTTCGTTCCGTGTTTGATCGACCAACCAACTCACTGACAAATCCGGCCAGAAAAAGTTGCGTGCCGATGATCATACTGGTAAGTGATAGGTAAAAGGAGGGCCTGTCGGTCAACAGTCGTGCATATTCGTTATTGTAAACTGCCCATAGCTTGCTTGCTCCAAGATAAGCGGCCAATAGGAAGCCGAAAGCGAACATGAACGTACCGATGGTGCCGAAAAGGTGCATCGGTCGCTTTCCGAAGCGGGAAACGAACGTGATGGAAAGCAGGTCAAGGAATCCGTTGATGAAACGCTCGAGTCCGAATTTGGTGGTTCCGTATTTCCGAGCCCTGTGTTCAACCACTTTCTCTCCAATACGTCCGAATCCTGCCCATTTGGCGATCACGGGTATGTACCGGTGCATTTCACCATAGACTTCAATCGACTTCACTACCTCCATCCGGTAAGCCTTGAGTCCGCAATTGAAATCGTGCAGGTGATCGATACCCGACATTTTCCGGGTGGCCCAGTTGAAGAGTTTCGTGGGGATGGTCTTGCTGAGTGGGTCGTGGCGCTTCTGCTTCCAGC